>JAUVBY010000005.1 GCA_030590945.1 Gammaproteobacteria bacterium
ACCGATTGTGCATACTGGCGCTATCCGCACTTGAATTGGTAATGTTGGTAACAGGGACACCCGCACTGGTGAGTTCTGCACCCATAGTGTTTTCAGCCAAGGCCTGTTGCTTGGCATCTAGCAGGACATGTACGTCCACTCCTAAGTTATGTTTGGCAATCAACATATCTTTCACCGGGGCCAGACGAAGATTGAATAAAGCCATGTAGATACTGGTGGAATCGATTTGGTCCGTTGTTTGCTAATCAGATCAAGAAGAAGTGTATCCGTAATGATTTTGGTTCGAAGCCGCTCTTGCCGGGTGGCGTGGTCTTTATGCTGCTTAGGATTCGGCCATGACGCAATTTTCTGAGACGAGTTCAATTTAGTCTAACCGTACCATATATATCGCTGGTTACCGGGGAAACAGAAAAGCCCCTGATGCCCAGATTTTAGTGAGGATGGCTGTTGACGGCCATGACCCCTGAAAACGTGCACAGTCAGTTATAATTACCACCTTTTATAGCTAGCTTCGTTTGCAACAAATATGATTTCAAGGTTTTTTGACTGGCTGGAGCGTTTCAGCGAACCTTTTCCAGACTCCTTGCCCGGCAAGCCTCCCAGTTCTTTTGGTGGTTTTGTCTTCCATTATGCGCGACCATTTTGGCGTTTATTGTTGATAAGCGCGATTCTGTCGACCACTATTGCCTTGATTGAGGTCTCTCTTTTTTCGTTTATCGGCAGTCTGGTCGACTGGTTGGGGAATAGCGAGCAGGAAACCTTTTGGCAGGATCATAAGTTTGAATTAATAGGGATCGGTTTTGTGGTGCTGGTCTTATTACCGATCCTCAAGTTTAGCTATGAGTCGATCGTTCACCAGGGTTTGCTTGGAAATTTTGCGATGCGCACACGCTGGCAGGCACACCGTTATTTGCTTCGTCAAAGCGTGGAATTTTTTCAGGATGATTTTGCCGGACGCATTGCAGCAAAAATGATGCAAACGTCGCTTGGCGTTCGTGAAGCGGTAATGAAAGTAACAGAAGTATTGCTCTACGTGATGGTCTATTTCATCGGCGGGGTATTGTTATTCGCATCCAGTGATATACGATTAACCGTGCCGATGCTGATCTGGCTGGCGGGTTATATATTATCTCTGCGCTATTTTATACCAAAGCTGAGATTAATCTCCAAGGAGCAGGCAGAGGCAAGATCCATGGTAACCGGGCGGGTGGTAGACAGCTATACCAATATTGCCACGGTAAAAATGTTTGCTCATGCGAATTATGAAGATGATTATGCACGTGAAGGCATGGATATCTTTCTCGACTCTGTTTACAGGCAAATGCGTCTGGCCACAATATTGTCAACGACTCTGAGCACCATGAATGCCCTTTTGTTATTTTCAATGGCCGCCGTGGCGATTAGTTTATGGCAAATTGGCGCAATTACCGCAGGCTCAGTTGCCTTTTCAATTGGCCTGGTTATCCGCTTACAGGGCATGTCGCAGTGGATTATGTGGGAAATATCAGGTCTGTTCGAAAATGTGGGCGTAGTCATGGACGGCATTGAAACTATTTCAAAGGATGTATCTATCGTTGATCGCGAAAATGCAAAACCACTCAAAGTCAAACAGGGAAAAATTGAATACAAAAACATCCATTTTAATTATGGAAAAGAGCGAGCGGCGGTAGATCATAAGCCAGTAGCAACTGGCATCATTGATGATCTTTCACTGCTGATTCGCCCGGGTGAAAAAATTGGTATCGTTGGTCGTTCAGGGGCGGGGAAATCAACCCTGGTAAGTCTGTTATTACGCTTTTATGATCTTGAAAAAGGCTCAATCAACATCGACGATATTGATATTGCGAGCATCTCCCAGGACAGTTTGAGAGCGCAAATAGGCATGGTTACTCAGGATACTTCCCTGTTGCATCGGTCCGTGTTCGACAATATTCGCTATGGTCGGGCAGATACCACCATGGAAGAAGTCATCGCTGCGGCTAAAAAAGCCAAAGCGGATGAATTTATTCACAACCTTGAGGATCCGAGTGGCCGGCGTGGCTATCAGGCGCACGTAGGCGAAAGGGGCATTAAATTATCGGGTGGGCAACGCCAGCGGATCGCCATTGCCAGGGTGTTGTTAAAAGACGCGCCAATTCTGGTGCTGGATGAGGCTACCAGCGCGCTGGACTCGGAAATTGAGGCCGCGATTCAGGAGAGTCTTTATAGCTTGATGCAGGGCAAGACCGTGATTGCTATCGCTCATCGCCTTTCAACGATTGCGGCGATGGATAGATTGATCATCATGGATGATGGCAAAATTGTCGAACAGGGAAGCCACCAGTCTTTGATTAAAAACAATGGTTTATATGCTGATTTATGGGCCAGGCAGTCGGGTGGTTTTCTGATATATGATGGCGACCTCCAGTCAGCTTGAATACAGGAAAGGGAGGCAGTCGAGGGTTCTGGCCAGCATGGCGCGCCATATCTATATCATAGGCCGTTAAAAGAATAAATATTGTGGCCAGGCCTCTCTAACGTAAAGCCTTGCTCAACAGTTTGTCCAGGTGGTTAGCAAAATTTTGTCGATCTCTTTGGCTTAAAGGTGGAGGCCCGCCCGTTTGTATTCCGCTGGCGCGAAAGGTATCCATGAAATCCCGCATGTTAAGACGCCCACGAATGTTCTCCTTGTTATACATCTCACCACGCGGATTGAGTGCGTACGCGCCTTTTTCAATCACTTCAGCGGCCAGCGGGATATCGCCTGTGATGACCAGATCCCCTTTTTCCAGGCGACCCATAATTTCATTATCCGCTACGTCAAACCCGCCCGGAACCTGCACGAAACGGATATTAGAGCGCGCAGGGATACGCAGTGCATGATTTGCGATCAACGTGAGAGGCAGGCCCGTCCGTTCTGCTGCGCGAAACAGTATCTCTTTAATCACCGCCGGGCAGGCGTCTGCATCAACCCAGATATTCATATCTATATTGCTATTGCCATAATGAAGTGTAGCTTATATTTAAAATATTAGAGTTTTTTGCCTTTATTTAAGAGTGGCAAATCAATTCGACAATAACGTCTAAACCTGACATGTCTTATCTCTGATTTACGGCCATAGCATAGCGAGCGCCAATTGCGCATAACACCATGCCACTGCAGGTCACGGCCATATACTGCTGTAAATCCATTTAAAGCTGCCGGTGCTTTTCTACAGGATTAGGCTTCGACAACCGAGCCAGGTTTCTTCATGTTCTCTACTTTAAAATCATAAGTGCAGGCATAACAGTTTCCCGGTTCAGGGTACAGGCAATGCCTTCTCATGGACATCAATCGAATCCGGGTAGCATATGTCTGGACGCGCCGACTCTGTCCAGATATGTGCAGTGATACCAAACCAGTGCGGATCGTCAAAATTGCCTCCCGAAATTCCGCGAACACCCGGGCGCATTTCCAGTGTCCAGCTTACGGTCGAACCGCATACGGTGCAGAATTCGTTTCGCAACCACCGACCGCTTTCTGATGAATGAAATTCGAAAGTTTTTAGTTCTCCCTGCAATATTTCGACATTTTCCTCTCTGAAGTACACCCCGATTCCGTAGGCTGCACCGGTCCTCTGTTTGCAGGTTCTGCAATGACAGGCAATGGCCCGAGCCGGCTCACCGGTTGTTTTAAACCGGACTGCACCACACTGGCAACCACCTTCGTGAACTCTTTTTGACATAATTTTAACCCCTCCCGTCTTTATTCTGTTACGTGCTGACTTTATCAGCTTATCTGGAAACAAGGTCAGCAAATGGTTAGCAGAATAGTTCTTGCTTGAAATTTTGAATTTATTTCAAGAGAGAGTTCCCACGAGCGCGGGGAATACACCTACACGTCCACCACGCGGCGACGGTCATTCATCACCTTGTTTCTTCCCGCCGCTTTAACCATAACATCCCGACCATCTGCTCGCGATCGATCTGCTCCAGGCCTTCCTCGATCGATTTGATCGCCTGCGTGGTTTCGGGCAATACGATGTGTTCCAGTGCATTTACGCGTTGCTGAACTGATTTGAATGCCCGGCTCATGCGTTGCAGGTTGTTTTCAGTTTGTGCAAGCTCAAAAGCACGGGCCTGAAGTTCGCTAAATGCACTTATCGCCATTTGCAACTCGGGTGAATGGTTCCAGCTGTCGGTAATCATGGGGGATGATGGCTCGGGTAGCGTTAGCGCTTCCAGCCAGCCAACCCCAACGTGGTTTAGCATTTCCCAATCCGGTTTTTTACTCAGGCCCTGCACCGAAAACCCCAGAAGCGAGGTGGACCCGTGGCGCAGAATCACGTATTGTAACGCTTGCCAGGCTTTTTGATATTGCTGCTCGAAGGCATCTAGCAATGTTTCACAGCGCCTGATCAAGTCAAGCAGTTCCCGGGCCAGGATATCACGACGCTCTTCGAGGACGCTCTTGCCTTCAGTGACTAATAACAGCTCTTCGCGACGCTCCAGCAATGCGGTTTTCGAAGGAATATCACGCATCACGCAGGGGTATTATATGCCGGGCAATCTGAGCGTCGGAAAGCCGCGATAGCGCTTCATCCGGCAGACTGGATAATAACTGCCAGCCAATTGCCATGGTTTCAGCCAGGTCTCGGCGTTTATTTTGCTGCTGGATAAACCGGGTATCCATCTGCTGACCACACTGAAGAATCTTGCGATCAATATCGCTCAATCCTTCTTCGCCCACCACGCTGGACAACAGCCGGATTCTATGTGCCTGCGCGTAAATAGCATACAACTGCTGCGCTTGTGCAGGATGATCCGGGTCGGTCAGGCCTTCACCGATGCCGTCACTCATCAGGCGTGACAGTGATGGCAGCAATTTGATAGGCGGAAAAATATTGCGCCGCTGTAAATCCCGGTCCAGCACGATCTGCCCCTCGGTGATATAACCGGATAAATCCGGGATCGGGTGGGTCAGGTCATCGTTCGGCATGGTCAGAATCGGTACCTGGGTGATCGAACCTTTGCGGCCAATGATGCGACCGGCGCGTTCATACAGACTGGCAAGATCCGAATACATATAACCCGGGTAACCCTTGCGGCTTGGGATCTCACCATGGCTGGCCGATACTTCGCGCAAGGCTTCACAATAGTTGGTGATGTCGGTCAGGATAACCAGCACGTGGCGATCTTCTTCATAGGCCAGGTATTCCGCTGCAGTCAGCGCCATGCGTGGCGTTAGCAGGCGTTCTGCGCTGGGATCAGAGGCCAGGTTCAGATACAGCACGATACGTTCCAGGGCCCCGAAATCTTCCATCTCACGCCGGAACTGATCGGCCACTTCATAGGTGACGCCAATCGCACCAAAGACCACCGCAAAATTGTCCTCGTCCTGTCCGGGCAAACGGGCATAGCGCGCGATATGCGTCGCCAGCCGATTGTGATCCAGGCCACTACCGGAAAATACCGGTAGCTTTTGCCCGCGCACCAGTGAGTTCAGAGCGTCAATCGCGGAAAAACCAGTTTCAATAAACTCTGTGGGGGGCTCGCGGCGGACCGGGTTGATTGAACTGCCGTCAATACGCATGCGTTTATCCGGGTTGATTGCCGGCCCTCCATCCAGGGGCTCACCCACCCCGTTAAATACCCGGCCCAGCATGCCCTTTCCGACATCCAGCATAATCGGTTCATCCAGAAAACGTACACCGCTTTTACCCAGCGCCAGGCCATCGGTGCCCTGGAAAGTCTCCACCACCACCTGGTCCTGATCAATTGCAACTACGCGCCCCAGGCGAGTTTCGCCATCGCCAGTTACCACTTCCACGCGATGATTCAAACCCACGTTGCCGGTTTTGCGAACAAACACCAGCGGTCCCCTGATGCCGGTCAGGCCGCGATGCGTAAGATGGGCATTAGAATCAATCATTAGACAGCTCTGAAATGGTTCTTTCGAGGTCCTGAGAAAGCGTTTCCAACGCAGTAAGGTTCGTGTTTTCGATATCATCCCCCATACGCTTTAGCCGGCGAAGAATCGGCAGGCCGATTAGCTTATCCGGGTCCATTCCAGAATTAACCGCCTGCTCAACGCTGTCCAATAGCTGATCAATCACGCCCAGCATGGCAGCCTGTTTTTCCGGCGGGCAATATCGATCCTGCTCTGAAAATGCAGACTGGCGTAGAAAACCTTCTACCAGCACATCGGCACAGACCAGCAAACCACGTTCCACTGCAGGCAAAGCATCGCGCCCGACGATGCGTATCAGGCGTTCCAGCCTTGCCTGTTCCTGTAACAGTTGTATCATCCGGTCTCGCCGAGCCTCCCAGCGCAGCCCCCCTTTTTTTCGCCACCAGGGCGCGAGCTGGGCAGCGTATTCCGAGTAACTGTCCAGGGGGTGGATAGCGGGATAAAAACGTGCTTGCGCCCTGGCGGTGTCGAGGGCCCACAGGCTTTTTACAAAACGTCGCGTGTGGGCCGTCACCGGCTCGGAAAAATCCCCGCCGGGGGGCGAAATTGCGGTGATGACCGTCAACGAACCTTCTTCATTTTCCAGGGTATGCACATAACCTGCACGTTCGGTAAATTCAGCAAGACGCGAGGGCAAATAAGAGGGGTAACCCTCTTCTGCAGGCAGTTCTTCCAGACGCCCTGATATCTCCCGCAGCGCCTCGGCCCAACGCGACATGGAATCGGCCACCAGCGCCACGTGCAACCCCTGATCACGGTAGTATTCGGCCATCGTAATGCCGGTATAAATCGATGATTCACGCGCTGCGACGGGCATGTTCGAGGTATTGGCGATAATAATCGTGCGTTCAAGCAGTTTTCGTCCGGTACGAGGATCATCGAGCTCAGGAAACTCACGCAGTACCGCCGCCATTTCGTTGCCACGCTCGCCACAACCGATATAAATGATGATATCCGCGTCACACCATTTAGCGATGGTTTGCTGGAGGATGGTTTTACCCGCACCGAAACCGCCTGGTAGTGCACATACGCCGCCTTTGGCTGCGGGGAAAAAGGTATCCAGTACACGTTGCCCGGTGATCAGCGGGCGCTCGGTGCGCAGCCGTTTGGCAAAAGGTCGTGGTGTGCGAGTTGGCCAGCGTTGCATCATGGTGACAGGGTGTTCCACCCCCTGCTCATCGGTGATTCTGGCGATTGGTTCTTCAACGGTGAACTCGCCCGCATTAGCTATCCAGGTAATTTTTCCACGCAACTGCGGGGGCAATAATATCTTGTGCTCCAATGCCGGAGTTTCCTGCACCACCCCCAGCACGCCCCCACCACAGAGGCGGGTACCGGCGACAATAGCGGGCGCAAATGTCCAATTCCTGTCCCTGTCCAGGCCGGAAATATGCACGCCGGTAGTAACATAATCGCCGTGGGCTTCAGCCATCTTATCCAGTGGGCGCTGAACGCCATCAAACATTTTACCCAGCAGGCCCGGGCCGAGTTCAACTGTCAGCGGCGCACCTTCACCGACTACTTTCACACCCGGTCGCAGGCCGGTGGTATCTTCATAAACCTGCAGGGTCACGGCGTCATGTTCAAGGCGAATAACTTCGGCAGCCAATTTGGCTTCGCCAATGCGCGCCGCTTCTTTCATCGCAAAACCGGCACTGGGCCTGGCTTTGACCACCGGGCCGTTGATCCAGAACAGGGTTGCTTTGTTCATGATTTCAGAATGGTTGTATCGACCTGATGCAGGCGCGGTGTCAAGCGCGCCAGTACAGCCGCTTCAATGGTATGGCTTTGGGCGCCAATCAAGCCATCCAGCTCAAAATCAGCCCAGCGTATGATTAAGCCTGGCTCGGGCAATGGTTCATCAAAATCAAGGCTGAGCCTGTTTTGCTTAGCCCATTTTGTGATCTGTTCAAGGGTTTTGGGCAGTGCAGTCTCAGATATCGCAAGCCGCAGGGGGGTATCATCATTTCGCTCAAACGCCGCCTGCAGCCAGAAACGACACCAATGCCACTGCCACTCCGGTTCCGCCCAGGCCGAGTGCATCCTTTCCAGTACCTGCTGGTTGATACCGGACTGAAGTTGCTTCAAGCTCTGCCAGCGTTTACGACGAATCCGCGCCTGAACGCGCGACATTTCCTTGTGTTGGCGCACGGAAAGCTCCTGTCTTAAACGCACATTGGTGTCGCGCTGCAAGTGCTGAGCCTCGGCATAGGCCTCACCGATAATACGCTTAATTTGCACATCCGCATCAGTCTGGATTTGCTCAATCTCCCGGTCGCGGTCAGCTTCAATCGTGGCTAAAAAAGGCTGCGTGGCATCGTGGGTCACCAGGAGAGCCCCAGGCTGATTTTAGCTGCAGCAATAGTCGCTCGGGCAGGTGTCGTATACTCACCGGCTTCAGGTAAACACAGCACTGGTGGAACGGGTGTTCGTCGCTGATAACGATTCAAGCGCGCTGCGATCAACCCGGCGTGCGACTGGCTGATCATAATCAGATCAGCCTTTTCACTGGCTTGTTGAAAACTACTCCACACTGAATCAGCCCGCGCTTCTGGCGTAAAAACCTGGGCACCGGAGAGACGAAACCCGGCGGCCATCAATTTATCACCGATATACACCACGCGAGCTGTCATAACTTGTTTAGAATCATGATTGAAATAATAAGGCCGTAGATCGCGATGCCTTCAGCCAGGCCGACCAGCACCAACATGCGGCCGAACAGGTCGGGCTTTTCAGCCAGCACTCCAACCGCAGCGGCCCCCACCGAACTGACCGCAATACCGGCCCCCAGTGAAGATGCAGCCGTGGTAATCGCTGCCCCTAAAAAACCCCATTTTATAGCCTCATCGGACAGGGAACTACCTTGCACTGCTGCCATTGCAAGTTCGGGAAACAACGATAAAATCGCATAAAGCACGGTGGCGATAGATGCAGCAAATGCGGCGCTGAACAGCATAAAACGAATTTTAGTTTGTCGCATAATATTTCCTCTATTAATCAGGGTGTAACGGACTCAGTTAAGGGTTTGAAGGGTCGGCCTGCACCCTCCATGAAACGTCTGAAGAACTCGAACATCACCAGGCGAGTGGTTTGAATGGACACCACTAGTCCTTCCAGCGCAATAACCAACACATTGCCGAGTACAAATATCATAGATTGAAGAACAGCATTATCGGGAATCGTCGTCAGCACCATAACAGCACTGCTCAATCCACAGTGCGCCAGGGTAAACGCGCCCATACGAATAAAAGACAGCATATTAATGGCAAGCTGCACCCCATCTTCCAGTAGCTTGAATATGGCCAGCAACGCGCCGGTCGGACCCGCCTGACGAAAAGAAAAGACAACCGCAATCAACAACGCGCTCATTGCCAGCGAACCTGATAGTGCTGTATTCCAGAACAGAGCAGGCAAGGCCAAACCCAAACAGATCAACGGCAATTGCCGGGCAAGCCATGTCGCCGTGCGCCGCTCCCACCAGGCCTGTACGCCCCCCAGCACCATACTGGAAAGCAGCATGAAAGCGCCAAATAGCAGCGCTGCGCTCATAATTGTTAGCGGATAATCCAGGGGGTGTAACCACAACGGCGTGATTAAGCCCTCATAGCAGAATATCGTGCCGTGTAAAAAGCCAAAAATAACCGCAGAGATTCCAGCCGGAATTAACAACGCCAGAATCGGCAGGCGATTTTTCAAAGCATAACCCAGCAATACCAGTACCAGCCCCTGACCGACATCCCCGAACATAAAGCCAAACATAATCGGCGTGGCCAAGCCCAGCATCGGTGTGGGATCGATCTGATTCATGCGAGGCACACCAAAGCCCCTTACAAAGTACTCGAACGGCTTAAGCCAGGCGCTGTTATTTAGCAACACAGGCGGTTCACCGTGCTCCTCAGGTTCCTCCTTGCGCAATAAATACGGGCTGGCACTGTCCTGCAATGCAGTTTCCAGAACTTCCAGTTTTTGTTCTGGAACCCAGCCACAAATCTGCACGAAGCGTTGGTCACACCAGGCCTGGTTCATCACTTCTGACAGCCATAACCAGCGTTGTAACTGGCCGTTCCAGAGCACAATCTGATCTACGGCCGAGTACTGGTCTATTTCACTTTTCAGCGTATCAAGCTGCGCTTGCCAGGATTGCATGTTCCTCTGTAATAAGCGTAACGCCTGCTGTGGTGAGCCCGACAGTTCAGCCGGTATTTTTGCAAACTGGGCGCCTGTCACGCGCAGACTACGCTCAAGTGCAGCGCTGTCTTTTATGGGCATGAGCCCGACAAAAACAGTATCCGGCTCTTCAGAGGCATATTTTTTCACGGGCAGGGGGAAGCTTTGCAGCAACACTTTACTGTTTTCCTGTAGAGAAATTAAACCGCTGGCCGTGCCAATCCCTATAAAGGGCTTATGCCTGGTGCTTTTGCTAAAAGGCTCGAGTGATAAACTGTTATCTGAAATATAATGCGAAATATGCTTCAGGCAATGGGCAAGAAATCGCCATTCAAGAAGTTGTGTATCGAGGATTTTACTTTTTTCTGTGAGCGGGTGAATATGCTCTATCCAGCTTTTAATCGACCGTCGTATTAGTGGCAATGCCTGGTCCAGTGAAACAGACATCTGACTTCCCCCCCCCTCAAGCCTACCCGCTTCGGGTAGATAAGCCTGATAATTTCGAATATCAGCATGCAAACGAAGTAGCCCGGCTTTTTGTTGCCCGGAAACAGCGCATTCTTTGCCTTCGGGGGCGGGCTGCATTTCAAAGGTCTGTGAGGCGGCCAGCAGACCAATAACGTTCGCGATGGAACGCCTGTCCATCAAAATATCCACCCAGGCCATTCGAGCCGTGCGCCACATCAGGCCAGGCCCCTTAACAGTGACGCGGGCCATTGATAGGCACGCAATAGCAGTACCGCGCGTACGCGCTCAAACTGGATGCTCTCCAGCAGACCATAAATTAATACCGTGCCGGCATGAAAAGGGTCGCCGGCAAGCAGGCATTTTAGCCGTTCAAACAAGGCTTTGCGCTGCGCCCAGACCTGATCGGGTGGCAGGGCATTCGCAAGCTGCTGGTGATGCTCCACCAGCAATTGCGTGATGCGTGTTATTACCCGGCGTTCGTGGCCCTTTACGACCGGAGTCTGTGATTGAAACCGCGCTGCCCAACAGCTTTCTGGTGTACATTCATCATCAAGATATACGGCGTAGTCGCCCTCCCGGAGAGCCGCAAAACGCTGCGCCGTACTTTGCAAAAGCACGGGCAGAAAAGGTGAACCCGGCAGCAGCATCCTCTTGTCCGCGTTGACAGACAATAATAATCGAATCTGTAGCACATGAGGCAATTGTGATAACCATTTGCCGGTGTCTTTCCAGCGATCGGGCAGATGTTGTTTTATAAATAAGCTTACCTCCAGCAAGCTGATCAGACAACGCCTTTCGATTTCTTCGGGTGCCGGACTACGAGGGAACCCTTTTACCCAGTGCAACAAACCCGAGGTCGCCATGGTTTCAATCGTGGTTTCAAGATCACCGGCATTGATGATTTTCTGCCAGCCGACATCATCCGGCATGCTGCCGAGTCGCCCCCGAATTCGGGCATGGGGAAAAGCATATTCACTGACAGCTCGATCAGACACCGGGCTTTTCCTCCCCAAAAGCTGGGGGCGACAACGATAAAAATACGGCTTGTATGATTTGGTTCCGGTCAGTCTCAGATAAACAGGTAAACTGATTCAGATTCATTTCTGCCTCATCAACCATAGCATCAATTTTTTCGGCCAGATCTCGCTCGCATAGCGCCTCATAAAGCTTTGCCACTTTACCGGTGCGTATTTCATTGCGATTAACGATTTGCCGCGCCTGCTGCTGTGCCTGACGGACACGAGTCTGAGCAGCCTGCTCCTCGTGATCAATCTGCCGCTGGGCTTTTGCCTCGGCATCCAGAACAGTCTGAATCGGATTTGTCATCTGTGTACCCTATGCTATGGTTTCCACCAACCTGCACTCTCTATTATTATATTCATATGAGCTTACACTATTATGACATGCGTCAAATCTGGATATCTTCAGGTTAACTTCGGTGGGCCAATCAAAACATGACCGCCCGCCTCGGGCAACTGCTGCTACCCAATTTCCAAAAGCAGCTGCTCTAAGGTTTCAATATTGATCAGAAACGACTTGAGCAGCGTTAGAGGGCAACGCCCATCACATAGGATGGGAGCCAGGTAACGATCTCAGGGAATATGCACAGGATAATGATGGCAACAACCATGCACAACATAAAGGGGAACGCCCCTTTGAGGATAGTTGGCAAGGATATCTCCGGGGCGATACCATTAATTACATAGAGATTCAGACCAACCGGCGGGGTGATCAGTCCGATTTCCATATTAATGGTGAAAATCACCGCAAACCAGTAAGGGTCAAAGCCAAGTTGCGTAATGATTGGCAGTAGGATAGGTGCTGTCATCAAAATCACTGCCACCGGTGGAAGAAAAAAACCGGCGACCAGCAGAAACACGTTGATCATTGCCATAATAACCCAGCGATTGGCATCGAGAGAGGCAATTTGCTCAGCCACGGACTGGGTGACGTACAGAGAGGAAAGCGTGTAACTGAAGAGTGCGGAAGCGGCGATAATCATCAGGATCATCACGCTTTCTTTCATGGAGTCAGAGATAATAGCCCATATTCTGGCAGGCTGATAAACCTTGTAAATTACAGCGACCAGAATAAGCACGAACAGAGCCCCAACTCCGGCAGCTTCGGAAGGCGTTGCTACTCCACCATAAAGAACAAACAAGACCCCGGCTATAATGATCAAAAAGGGTATGACACGAGGTAACACCTCTAGTTTTTGTCTTAAGGTATAACCGGTATTTGTCGCGCTGAAATCAAAACCATTGCGCTTGGCTGTATAAAGCGACCATGCCATGAAAAGGATTGTGAGTAACAAGCCTGGCATTAAACCGGCCAGGAACAGACGACCAATAGAGGTTTCTGTGGCAATTCCGTAAACTATCATGGTGATCGAGGGTGGGATCAGGATACCAAGTGTACCGCCTGCTGCTATGGCTCCGGTTGCCAAACCATCGGGGTAACCTCGTTTTCGCATTTCGGGAATGCCCATCTTGCCTATCGCGGCGCATGTGGCCGGGGATGAGCCACTTAGGGCGGCAAAAATAGAGCACGCCCCGATATTGGAGATAATTAAACCACCGGGTACCCGGTGCAACCACCGATCAAGGGCCTCATAGAGATCTCTGCCCGCAGGGCTGGAGGCGATAGCAGCCCCCATAACAATAAACATTGGAATGGAGACTAGAGAAAATTCTGAAATACCTGAGAAGAACGTCTCGGCGAGAATATCAAGAGAATCAAAACCTTCGAAAATGACAAGAAATCCGATGGCCGTCAGGCCAAGACCAAAAGCAACGGGAATACCGGTTGCCAGAATGACAATCGTTGTTATGCCAATGAGAATACCAATTTCTAAAGGGGACATGATTTAATCCTCCTCGCCATGCATTGCACTATGGTATTCAACAGGAAATGGCATTTGGTGCCCTGTTGTCAGGGCAATAATATCAGCCAGGTATTGTAAGCAGAGTAATCCTATTCCAAAGGGAACTGAGATATAGGGGATCCAGAGGGGCAGGGACCAGATCGTATCCGTCCGCCAGCCCTCTGTAAGAGCCTCATAAAACAGCTCGAAACCCTTCCAGGCTAGCACAGCACAAAACAAAAGTCCTAAAATACTGGCAATATAGGATAGAACTAATTTTCCACGATCACCGAGATAATGAGGCAACAGGTCAACCCTAACATGACCTTTAACCAGCAAGACGTAAGGGCTTCCTATGAAAGTGGAGGCGACGAGAGAATAAATAACGAATTCGGTTTGCCAGATCGTTGAAGCACCTAGAAAATAACGCATGACGACCATTTGGCAGACGACAAGTATTGCTGAACCGATAAGTAAAGCCGCTATAACCCCGCAAGCCTTTGAAATATGGTAAATTAAATGGATAAAACTTCTAATGACAGGGTTTCCCTAATTCACAGGTGAAGAAAACCCGGAAAACATAACGAACGGATGTTTCCCGGGTTTGATGTTCTTTAGTCGACTGAAAGAGCCTTGGCGATCAGTTCTTTGCCGCCGGGTACTTTTTCAGAGAAAATTTTGTATGAGGTTTCTTTGGCAATTGCTTTCCAGGCAGCAGCCTGTTCGCCGGTCATAGTGACGACTTCAACGCCAGCTTTTTTGTAGACATCGACCATCTTGGTATCAAGGCCTGCAGCTTTTTCTGACATATATTCTTCTGCTACTTTGCCTGCTGCCATTAAAGCATCCTGTTGAGCGCTATTAAGCTTGTCCCAGCTTTTTTTGGACATCAGGATCGGCTCATACATGAACCACAGGGCATAATCGCCAGGAGCTGTCAGGCACTTGACCTGTTCGTAAATACGGTAGGAAACAAAGCTGCCTGAGCTGGTGTTGGCTGCGTCAAGAACGCCAGTTTGCATTGCCTGATAAATGGCCGAGCTGGACATGGATGAAATTGATGCGCCTGCACCGACCAACATTTGCTCAAACGCAGGGCCTGCAGCACGTGTAACCTGACCCTTCATAGTCTCAGGGCCAAGGATGCAGTTTTTCTTTGAGGCAAATCCGCCAGCGAGCCATGCATCAGAAAGTACAATGACGCCAGCATCATTGATGATTTTTTTGATGTCATCCATGAACGGTGAATTATTTAAACGCAGGGCATGTTCATGGTTTTTGACCAGACCCGGCATTAACGTTGCGCTAAACTGGGGGTGACGGCCACTGGCATAATCAAGCGGAAAAGCCGAAATATCGAGCTGGCCCTTGACCATAGCACCCCATTGCTCTTTTGGCTTAAATAATGACTTGCCGGGATAGACCTTAATATCCAGCCCAACATTGGCCTTCGCAACTTCCCTGGCAATGATCTGCACCATCTCGTCACGTGCATCACCTTTCCCGCCCGGCCATTGATGTGATGCCTTAAGTGTTTCTGCTGAAACGAAAGTACTGAGTGAGGCGGCAACGGCAAATGCAGTAACGCCCATAATAGTTTTGATATAGGTTTTCAAGATGTCTCTCCTCATTAGATGGTTGCCTGTTCGTTAAGGCCTATTTGATTATTAATAAAGCAATATGATACTTGTTCATGTGGCCATATTTAGGCTAATCTATCGGAGGAGCGTACACAAGTCAATTTAAACTGTATACAGTTTTGAAGAGTTGAAAATAGCGGAGATATTTAATGACATCGTTAAAACGCTCAACAGAGCTCAAAAATACTTTGGAGCAGGAAATTGTAACGGGGGTTATGTTGCCAGGAGCAAAACTTGATGAAGTGTCTCTGGCGCAGCGGTTTGGTGTGTCGCGCACGCCTGTTCGCGAAGCATTAATGTATTTATCATCGATAGGCCTGGTTGAAATCAGGCCTCGTCGAAGTGCAATCATAGCGACGATTGGAATACGGGAGCTCATTGATATGTTTGAAGTTATGGGTGAACTGGAGGCTTTTTGCGGTCGTCTCTCAGCCCGCAGGTTAAGCAATGAGCAGCGACAAAAACTTAAATCTATTCATGGAAGTTCCCTCTCGTATGTCAATTCGGGGGACCATGAAAAATATTATGCTGTTAACGTGGATTTTCATGAAATGATATACCAGGGTAGTCAAAATTTATTTTTAGCTGGCCAGACAAGGGTACTTAGAAATCGTTTATCACCTTATCGTCGTTTGCAGCTTCGTACCCATGATCGACTTTCTGCGTCATTTGAAGAACATAGCCAAATCCTTGATGCGATTTTAGAAGGTAATGCCGATCTGGCGGCATCGCTTTTACAATCGCATGTCACGATACAAGAGGGTACATTTAATGATTTTGTTGCCAGTTTGCCGGCTGATCTGATACGGGAACGTTCGTAAATCTCTGGTCTGATTTCCAAAACGAATAAGGCCACCTATTTTGATAAAAGGAAAATGCAGCTTAAGTTATGAATGAAAACCTCTATGAGTTAATCCGCAGTCGCTTTCCTGAAGATGGTTCAAAGCCTTTTTTGCAAGTAACGATTGGAGAAAACCTTCTCTACGGAGAGTTGGAAAATGAAACATCCCGTATTGCCGGGTTTTTAAGGAGTTTAAATGTAAGAAAAGGCGAACGGGTTGCAGTACAAATTGATAAGTCAACAAATGCCGTTGTTCTCTATTTGGCATGCCTTCGCGTCGGAGCCATTTATTTGCCGCTTAATACGGCGTACACAGCGAATGAAGTTTCCTATTTCCTTGAAAATACTGAGCCTCAGCTCGTAGTGTGTCGGCCAGAGACAGTTGTTCAGATTGAACCTGTCGCAAAAAAAGCCGGGGTTGCTCATATCCTGACGATGTCGGCTGAGGGCCATGGAAGCTTTACAGATCAGGCAAGCGGGGCTCAAGCAGATAGCTATGTCGAGCAGATGCAAGCCGATGATCTTGCAGCAATTTTATATACGTCCGGAACCACAGGCCGCTCAAAAGGCGCGATGCTCACACACAAAAATCTGTCCTCAAATGCTTTGTCTCTTCACAGGATTTGGGGCTGGCAGGAGGGTGATGTTTTGTTGCACGCCCTGCCTATTTTCCATGTCCACGGTTTGTTTGTCGCTCTGCATTGTGCGTTGCTGAATGGTTCAATGGTACTTTTTCAACGGGGTTTCAAGCCGGAAATGATCCTGAAATTGCTTCCCCAGGCCACAGTCATGATGGGCGTGCCCACATTCTATACCCGGTTACTTGATACGGCCGGATTTAGCAGAGAAGTTTGTTCAAATATTCGCCTGTTCATATCAGGCTCAGCCCCCTTGCTTGTCGATACATTCAATAGTTTTGAGACAAGAACCGGGCACCGTATCCTGGAACGTTATGGCATGTCAGAAGCTGGAATGATCACCTCAAATCCTCTGGACGGGGACCGGGCGCCGGGAACGGTCGGTTATCCTCTGCCCGATGTTCAGGTGAGAACGTCCGAGCAAGGGGTTCTTGAAATTACTGGCCCTAATGTCTTTAAAGGATATTGGCGGATGCCGGAGAAAACGGCTGAGGAATTCTCGCCCGATGGCTGGTTTATAACGGGTGACTTGTGTGAAATTACAGATGAGGGGCGGGTATCAATCGTTGGTCGATCAAAGGATCTCATAATCAGTGGCGGTTATAATATTTATCCCAGGGAAATTGAAAATGAAATTGATTTGCTTGATGGGGTTGTTGAATCTGCGGTGATCGGTGTTTACCACCCTGATTTTGGCGAGACCGTTGTCGCTGTTGTCGTTACAACCGACATCGCCTCAACCAGCGAGGCAAAGGTAATTGCCGGGCTCGATGGTAAACTTGCGCGGTTTAAACTTCCCCGGAGAGTATTCCTGGTCGATGAGCTTCCCCGAAATGCTATGGGGAAAGTTGGAAAAGCGATCCTTCGCGAACAACATGATGGTCTTTTCAGGTAATTCTTATGCCTGCAGGAGCATGCTATTTCGAAGTCAAATCGTGTCATACCGGAGGAGGGGGCATTGTCAGAAGAAACGGCTTGTCACATTGATGGTGTTGAAGTAGCTTGTCGGGAGGAATAAAATTTCACCATTTTGCTATTTCAAGTCTCATCCAACTGAAGACCGTACTCGCCATATGGCAACGGATACGCGACTTAATAGTTTGGCTGTGATACATCGCAACGCGGATCATTCTTTTGAGCCCAGCGAATCAGAAATCCCGGGACCGGCAAAGGGTCACAACCGTGGTTGTCTTCACAAATAAAATCCCATTGCGGTTCCGCTTTCTTGTGGCACTCATAACAATTACCGCCAAATTTATTTTTTACCTCGGTGGTGCCACGCACTTTAATTTTCGACCCTTTTTTAGACACCTTAAGCTCAAAGAATTCCCAATCATTGGTCTGTTCGCTCCATCCTTTATGATGTTTGATCATTGCTTCAGTCGGGACCAACTGAACGATGGAACCGGGTGGATAAAATCCCCCTTCTGCTTGCATCGCTACGGCAACCGTATCGTCAATTTCACCTAACAGGTTTCCAACAAAGAATCCGCGTACCGAGAGCATATTCTCCAAACATATAAAACTATCCGCCGTGACAGGAATCGCTTTACTATGATCGATGACAGGCTGCACGGAAGGTTGTAACGCTTGACCCGCGTTGGCCGCATAACTACTGACTAAGAGTAAGCACGGACAAAATACGGAAATAATATTTTTTATAAACACTAGATTAATAGCTGGTTATTGTTCAAATCGATTACGCAACAATTGGTATGGAAATTCGTTTCTCAAGGTGAATCACTGTCGTTCCACGCGATATGTCTGTGATTGGCGGTGGCCCATTCGTCATGAATTTCAATCAGAATGGCGCTCACCAATTGTAACAGAACCTCTCGGTTAGGAAAGGCTCTGACCAGGCGAGTTTTCCGCTTAACTTCTTGTTGAACCGTCCGTTCAAGACTGTTGGAAGTTCTCATTTTCTTTTTGTGCCGGTCGGGCGGCATTGTCAGGAGAAACAACTTACCGCGTTAAAGGTGTTGAAGTAGCGTATCCGTAATGGTTTTGGTTCGAAGTGGTGTGGGCTTTATGCTGCTTAGGATTCGGCTATGATGTGATTTTCGAAGACGAGCTCGATTTAGTGAATATCCGAACAGAGCTACATGCGACAAAATGCCACTTTTAAAGATATAGTCGATCATATATATTAGAGTTTCTTAATATTATTATATGTTTATTCGTAATGAAGATCTCAGTGGCTGTTACACTTTTGCTTGGTTTACTGCTTAGCGGTTGTGGTGACTCAGGAGGCTCGACTTCGTCCGGTGCGGGTTCAACATACTCCGAAGGTAGCACCACTGCATTGAGTCCCCGGGAAGCGGAAGACCTGACATACATGAGAGAGGAAGAAAAACTCGCCAGAGACGTATACAGGACGCTCTACCTGCATTGGAACCTTCAAATATTCAACAACATCTCAAACTCGGAACAGAGCCATATGGATGCGTTGCTCTCGATGATCGTGAAGTTTGGTATTCCTGATCCTGTTACTAATGACAGTACGGGCAGCTTCCAGAACAAGGATCTGGCAGCTCTATATCATAGCCTTGTATCTAAGGGTAAAGGAAGCGAACAAGCCGCAATCGGGGTTGGCAAAGAGATAGAAATACTCGACATTAACGATCTAAAGCAGGCAATTTCTGTGTCGTCAAACGATGAACTGAACCAGGTGTATCAGCGCTTATTAAACGCCTCATACAAGCACCTTGATGCCTTCAGTTCTTACGGTGGATAAATTGAGATAATTAAACACTACAAGCTCAAAGCCTGCCTAAAATAGGCGTTGAGCAATGTTAATCAACCTCGATCCCCTTTTTCTCCTGTTTTTATACACCGGCACCTTTTTCTACTGGTATATCGGCAGTTACTTTTAATCCACCTAAATTAGAGTGCAGGAAAGTCAATTTACCTTGATAACTATTGAGTATTTCTTTGCATATACTGAGGCCAAGACCGTGTCCTTTTGTTGTTTCATCCAGTCGCACACCGCGGTTTTCAATTTTATTGATATCAGAAGAATCTAAGCCTTCGCCATCATCTTCAACAATGAGAACATAATGCTGTGAAGCCTTTACAAATTTTAAACGCACTTCGTGCCGGGCGAATTTACAGGCATTATCCAGCAGGTTTCCTACAAGTTCCAGCATGTCGTCCCGGTCTAAGTCCAATCGTTGAATAAGGCTACCCTGATCCAGTTTGATCTGGATGTCGGGATATATCTTTCTCATGACTTCAACCAGAAACGGCAACTCTTCGGCAGGATTAAATTCGCCACCCGCATTATGTGAACCGGATATTTTCGCGCGCCTGAGCTCCCGGTCGATAATATATTTTATATCTTCCAGCGGCTCAAGAGACGGATCAATGCCCTCCTCCTGTTGGATCGCCAATAACTGAACGGGGCGCTTTAACTCATGCGCCAGATTCCCGATTGCGTGACGGGTGCGTTTAATTCGATTACGCAACTGGTCAACCAGGCTTTCGATCTCGCGTACCAAGGGCATAATCTCACTGGGTATATCAAGGCCTGATTCTTCCGTTTCTTTATGCCGTATCGCTGACAGATTCTGGCGTAACGCTTCAAAAACCTGAAATGATTTTTGCAGCGTACGTGCTTGTAGAAAGGTTAACAATATCGCGGTAAACAGGACCAGTAAGATCGCGTAACCGGTGTATCCAAGTAATTGACGCTGGACCGGCTGAATATCTTCCGCTATCCAGACCATGATGGCCTGGCCTTTTTTATTCGCCTGCTGAGTCCAGATCAGCCACGTTTCTTTTCCGGGGCCTTGTTCTTTATAAGAACCAGATACCCATAAAGCACTGTCAGCTACTGGAAAACGGGTGTCAAAAAGTGAACGTGACGTAATGATCTGATCGTTAACACTGATACGATAATAGTGGCCTGATTTGACCCGGTTATAGACTGTTGACATCTGGCTGGCTTCAAGCTGCCATCGCCCGTTTTCATCCTGCTGAACCACGCTGATCAAGCTTTCTGCATCATGCTGCAATCGCGTTAGGACATAGTCCTGAAGGATTTGTTGCATGGAAAAATACATGATAATCAACAGACCGGACATCACCAGAAGCATGTTTGCCGTCATGTTTCGAGTGATGGTTTTTTTCAAGGAATACATGGTCGATTCAGCTTACTAATAATTCAGGCGGTATCCCTGACCACGATAGGTTTTGATGGACGATTTACCAAGAACACTTCGTAAGCGGTTAACATAAACCTCGATCACGTTACTGTCTCTAATTTGTTCTTCTTCGTATACATGTTCACTCAGCTCTGTTTTTGAAATTATTTTATCCGGATTTAACATCAGGTAGCGAAGAAAACGGAACTCAATCGCTGTCAATTGAGTTTTATCACCATTAGTCAGGGTGATAGTTTGGGCGCCCGGGTCCAATAATAGGCCATGATATTCCAGGCTATTATCAGAGCGGCCAAATTGGCGGCGCAAGATCGCTTCCAGACGTGCGACCAGCTCTTCGAAATGAAAAGGCTTGCCCAGATAGTCATCCGCCCCTGCTTTTAAACCATCTACACGGTCCTGCCATGAATCACGGGCGGTGAGTATTAAAACCGGCGTCTTTAATTTTTGCTGACGCCAGTACTTAAGTACTTCAAGGCCTGATTTCTGCGGCAAGCCAAGATCAAGAACTATGCCGTCAAAATCCTCTTCCAGAGCGAGAAATTCAGCGTCGATTCCATTATTGACCCACTCGGTCACATAACCGGATTTCTTTAGCTTGGGTCGAAGATATTCGGCTAGATTAATATCATCTTCCGCGAGCAATAACCGCATCATTCAAGCTCCTGTTTAAGTAACTGTCCATTACTGGCATCGACATTAATTTCAAGAACCCGGCCATCATCACGAAGAAACTCCATTTCGTAAATTATTTTCCCATGCTCTCTTTCGACTTCAAGATCAAGAAGCTTACCGTATTCTTTTTCAGGATACTGCGCCAACATGGCCTCAAGTGACAGGATTTTTCCTTCCTTTACCAGCTGGACAATTTCTGAGCGACTAAAATCACTGTCAGCATGGGTGAAGGCACTAATCGTGCCAGCGACCAACACCAGGAATATCGATATTATCTTCATCAAAATCACCTTGTTCTGCATTTATATGACAAGTGTTGCACTGACTGAGTGAACCCACTTCATCATTGCCTTCAATAAATCGGGAAGGAATCTCATCATGCTCATGGATAAAATAAGGTAGTTGCGTAATTCGAATGGGCCACTGATTACCCAGGTTTCTCAACATTTTACGATAGTTAACAGATTGGCTGCTTTGTACCAGATAATTTTCTATCGCCTGTCTGCTTTGATTATCGAGTTCAGCATTTTCCCCAAAATGATCCTCCAGCCCGGCGATCACTTTTTGCCAGCTTTTGGCTGGCAACAATACCGCCGGATAGGCAATATGGCAACTGCCACATTCTTCCTGATACAGCGGTGAGAGTTTTGTGGATAGTCGCTGATCATAAGAATCGTCATCGGAGCCGTGGTCATAAGATCCGTTCTGAAAATACTCTGTACTACCGGAAGCCGCGCTTTTGCCTATGCCGTACAGGCCTAATGTCAGAATTCCTCCCAGTAGTATATATCCTGCTACCTTACTTTTTGTATAACTCATGTTTTCACCTCAATTGATTTACTGGCTCGCGAGCCAGGTTAAAATATCGGCCTTTTCCTGTACGCTACAGATTCGGCCGAAAGTCCATTTACAGTTTCTCAAAAACCACTTTTCAACCTTAATGCTGTCCTGATAACGACCAGGGCTGGCCGAAGGAGCCATCGGGTTTATGAGCTTTCGGGTCTTTATGTGTTTACCCATATCGTGTGGTTTAGCCCCATGACAACTGCTGCAACTACGATTGTTGTTGCTGGCATACCAAAGTTGCTCTCCTGCTGCGGCATCCGCCTGTGACACTCCCTGCTGCTGATAGGTCTGGAGATGTTTGTCAACTGAATTAGCCTGTGCAGTGCTTGTGGCAATATATAAAAGAGCAATACCGAAAAAGTGTAAAAATTTATTTTTCATTTTATTCAGCTTCCTGGGAATCAACATCTGCCCAATGTTCGCGCTTGTTCTTTCTACCGGTAATCATGGCTTTAACCAGGTTTTCACGCTCTAACAGGCTGCTAATCAGCACACCGAAGACATGTGCAAGCACAAGCAACATGGTGAAATTTGCGAAAAATTCATGGATCTCTTCCACCCAACCAGCATGCCAACCAGAGAAAAACGTGCTGGCCAGCGGGCCCTGCCCTTCGCTGGCAATTAAGATCATGCCCGTGAAGGAAACCATAATGACACTGATTAACAAGGCAACCACCATAACGGCGGCCACGGGGTTATGCCCAAGATAATGTGGCACCTTAAAAGAAAGCATGGCTTTCAGATAAGAAATTACAGTAGTCAGTGATTTAACAAACGTACTAAATCGTGCAAGTCGTGAACCAAGCACGCCCCAGAACAGGCGAAACATGATAAGCAGGAAAACAGCGTAACCGGCCTGAACATGAATACTGAGCCAATCATCTTCGCTTATGAAGGCAACTAAAAAGAAAAATACCAGGCTCCAGTGAAACACCCGAACCAACGGATCCCAGGTTTTGACCGTTTCCAGGCGTAGATTGTTATCAGGCATAAAGCTATGCACCTCGTAAATGAATTGGGCGCAAGCATACAGACCAAGTGTTAAATGAAACTTAAAAAGTCCACGTAAATATTACGAACAGAGACAAAGATCGCAGAACCAGTTAGGTTTTGGCAAACGGAGTTTTCATAGTGGCTGCTTTATATGATGCTACACCCGCATCAGTTAAATCGAGTTAAGGGCAGGGCGCAGCCATTTCCTGGGATTTTTGTCCGTGTCATATAGCCGCGATCACCAGCACTGTTCTATAGCTGCGACAACTAGCGGCAACAAATTTTTCAGATAAAACCATCTATGAATGCTTGTATTTGAATAAATCAGGATCAATTTTGACAGTGGTTAACATACCAAGTCCATGTAGTATTAATTGCTCGTTTTTTGGAAGGTGATGCAATCGTTTAAAAAGAGCAATGAGCTCTTTATGGCCTTTCTGCCTGGCTTGACGATATAAATCCAACTGTTTCTGTCGAGGTATTCCCATCGTATTGCTTGTACCCGTTCCGTCGATGCGTTTCTTCCATTTTCTCAACCAGGTGCTAAAGTCGACACAGTCAAAATGCAATAACTGGAGCTGGTCGCTTTTTTCAACAGCTAGAATGCCATGGTGTTTTTGTGCATCGTGAATACTGTACTGTTTGATCTCAGGGGTGATCCGGACTGCCATTTTGGAGGCACCGTACCCTCGAAAATATCTATTCTCAAAAAATGCATTTGAGCAACCCTGTAATTTTGCTGCCTGGATACTGCGTTTTTGTGATTGTTTTTTAAATAGCTGCGGTATAAAAATATGCTCACAGTACATATGTTGTGATACGGCTTCTAATAGAGTGAACCTTATGGCCTCTGCATCAGTATTGGCAAGTACCTGTTTTATGTCTACTAGCGGATTGATTAACTCGTCGTTATCTATATGTATAAGCCAATTGCATTGTTTGGCGGCTGCCATTTTGGCCCCATTATTTACATTGACAAGTTGCCGGGCTGCAATAAAATCAGGCCGGCCCCCATTTATATTCCAATACGAGGCTGAACAGGCAATGCATGTTACATTGCTATGTTGTGTAAACGCTTTAACTCCTTCATCAGCAGGATCATCGAAAAATAAGATGATCTCATCTATTCCAATATTGAGATGGTAATGTACGTAATGAAGTAAGTCTTCTAATGGTGTTCTAACGGTTGATACGATGGCTGTTTTGACCATTTTATACTCCTTGAATAAATAACCGTATATAAAGCTGCGCCCGGGCATAGGAAGCACGTTGACATAATAATGACCCATAACTAATTAAGGTATTGATACATCATCGTCTCCATTGTAATGTAGGATATTTGTTGAAAAGTGTGTAGTATTTTCATTAGGGGAAACGATGGTCGAATTTGAGGTTGATGTGTATCTGCCGTTTGTTGACGGCAACGATAAAACCTACGTCAGTAAGATGCTGGCATGCGCAGACAGGCTACAGGATTACGGACAGGGAACCAGTGGTTTGTGCAGAATCAACAATTTCGAACAACTCCGATTAGCCGTACGCAGTATTGCATATTGCCTGCCGTGGATTCGAACACTTCATCTTGTATTTCACGATGAATCACATATCCCGGGTTGGTTGAATCGGGACCATCCTAAAATACGAACACATTGCCATCGAGACTATTTTGACTCGCGTATCAAATTACCGACTTTCAGCAGTTTTACTATTGATACACAGATAGGCCGAGTACCGGGCCTGGCTAATCATTTTATTTATATCGAGGACGATCAGTTTTTCTGTCGTAAAATTAATAAGTCAGAATTATTTAGTGACAACGGTATGCCCAAATTCGGACATTTTGTTTCCCCTGAAGGAATGAAGGGTTGGCAGAATATGGAAAGTTTTGACAGGAACGCTCGACTAATCTGGCCCAATACTTATAAATTCTGCAATCAGATCTGGAAAAATAAGTTTGGCGTGAGCGGTGATGTTGAGGTCACTATGGCTGACGATCACCGTCCGTTTCCCTTTTTAAAATCAATATTTGAAATAACCAACACCACTTTTAGTGAGCTTTATGACAGGAGCCTGCGGCAGCGCTTTCGTCGCAGCAATGTGCTGTCTTTACATGCCTACCTTTGGGGAATGGTGTGGAATCAAATGATGATCAACAGGCTGGTATGGCGGCTATCCAGGTTTAATCTTCCGGGTGGCGCACCTGAAAATCACGTGTATCAAAACTTCCACTCATGTTGCCTCAATGACGAAACGAATTTTAAAGATAGCGACGAGCAATTTAGCGGTACACAGGAAACCGTGTTAATAATTGAGGCTTTAATGTTAAGCCTGTTCAAAGAAAAATCCTGTTTTGAGGTTGAAGCATGATCCGGGTTTACACGACGGGTGTTTTTGATTTATTTCACGTCGGCCATCTCAGGGCTCTGCGTAAAGCCAAATCACTGGGCGATTATCTGTTGGTCGGGGTGCACAATGATCTCGTCACATCTAATTATAAACGATGTCCCGTAATACCTTATGAACAGCGAATCGCGATTGTTTCAGCCATTGATTGCGTCGACGAAGTAATCGAAGGCCCACTCGAATCATCTCTCCAGTTCTATGAGCAACATCATATTGATATTCATTGCCAGGGCGATGATGCCGGCACGCACTATTGGGCCGCCAAGCAGCTTGGACTGATACAGTTTTTAGGGCGTTCCAGGGAGATAGATACCAGCCAAATCATCAGGAGAATAACTGAGGAATACCGTTAAAATGCGTCTGCTTTCGTGAGCGGTACAGTAGCGCAGAGTAAGGTTAACGACCGATATTAGACAAGCAATGATAAATACAAGCAACACCATGGTAAATTATTGCCGGGGCATCTTGGTGCCAAATTGAAACTTGATATTCTTTTTTGGTTTTATAAGGATTTCGAGATCTGTAGAGAACGGCTCGAGCAATTACGTGGGCTAAATAAAGACATAAAGATTTTTGCACTTTATGGAGGGGCACTAGAAGAAGAACAGGGTGCCAGAAATTCATTGGCAGATATTGTTGATGATTTTTATTATTTTCCGCATGAAAAAGCCCCGGACTGGAAATGGAAACATGGGGACCAGTTAATAGTTGACTGGTTTTCCAGTCGTGGAAAGGATCTTGACTGGGAAACAATATTTGTTCTCCAGTGGGATATGTTAGTGCTCTCTCCTCTGGAAGAAATTTTTTCTGATTTAGAGCCTGGTCAGATAGTTTTATCGGGCTATAGGCCGATAAGTGAAATAGTTGAGTGGTGGCCCTGGGCAAAGCCACCATTATCAAGTGATTTAGATAAATTTAAAGCATACCTAAAAGTTGAATTAGGCTACCAGGAAGACTTATATGCGTGTTTGTTTGTTATTGCATGCCTGCCGCGTGATTTTCTATACAATTATTCTGAATTAAGTAATCCGGAAATTGGATTTTTAGAATATAAATTGCCAACAATGGCAAATTATTTTAAAACACCAGTATTTTCTTCCACACAGACTACACCATGGTGGGCAAGCGACCCTTTAACAGCAGATGCCCCGGAATCGGAAAAAGTTATCAATGCAGTTGGAATTGAAATTTCCGAATCAGTTATTTTTAGTGAGCTGGAAAAACAAAATGGAAAAAGAATATTTCATCCTTTTTATGGAAAATATTCTAGCCATAGAACCGACTCCACGAATTCCAGGTATGCTGAATTAATATCCCATGCCAACCAGTTATATGAGCTGAGTGACCATGAAAAGGCGATCAGGGTATTTGACGAAGCGGTAGAGTATGCGGTTCACCATAAGCTACCGCAGAGAATTGTTTGTACGCAGCGCAGTAGTTATAAAGATTACTATGTGATTTCGATGGATGCCCCTGCGGTTGCTTACTTTCCTGTATCCAAATGCGCGTGTTCAACCATTAAGGCATGGCTTATGTCTGTTGATCACACCCGCCGCACTGCACCAGGGCTTCACCAGGCGCTTGCTGTCGATGATCATCCTCACGACTACTGGGGTTACGACGCGGACCTGGACTTAGGCAAGTATCAGCATCACCGAAAATTTGCGGTGGTTAGAGATCCGCTTGAAAGATTCGTCTCGTTTTACACCAATTTTCTTGACCGGATATCACGGGGCTGGTTTCATGAAGATAATTCATGCGATTCTTATATCAATAAGACCACCGATATTAACGATTTTGTAGACTATTTCTGCGATCGACCGATACATCATTATTATATTCTCCAGCATACTATGCCTCAGCATGTCAGTCTCAGAGAAGTATTTCCGTCCCTGGATGAGATATTTACCACCGATGAGCTTGGTAAGGCAAAGGAATTTCTTGAAGATACGTTCGAAATGGCGTTACCAGCATTACGGCAAAACGCATCCCACTCAAAACACAAGACCACAACCGCTGTAGAATTGAACCGTGCCTCAGTGGAAAAGCTTATGCATTACTATGCACAAGACTACAAATTACTTGAAAACTATTTTGATCCACTGGAAGCCGCTGACAGGTTTGCCCGCTAAATGATGCTGGCCTTAGCGATAGAACGCCCGGTAAACGGGGTCTTCGTTAGCTACCAGTCCCGGCTGGCTGAATGGTTTTGGAAAAATGAGATACCTGGAATCGATTCTGCACAGGTATTGATCGATAGCATAGTTCTTCTTCAGCCATGCAGGCATATCAAGCTCGTTATCAGGAACTTCGTCCAGAATCTGTTTATAAACTGACTGATGGTATGCAATAGCGTGAGTGCATGTCAGCCTGAATTCTGGCACCTCTACCAAATTGGAACAGCCCTCAGCGAGACTCGGTTCGTAATGTTGTTCGGCGCCCCCCAGGTATAAAACTTTCCATGATTTTTGTTTTAGTTCTTTCAATCCCATGGAAAGAAACAGCTCTGCACCGGATAACATCATTGCATCATCCTCAAACACCAGTACACTTTTATAACCAAAGCGTGCCGCACGTTCGATAATGTTGCGATGCGAAAGTGTGCAGCCGATGTGATGCTGTTCCGGTGTATGCACGGCGGGAAAGCGTTGTACTTTATCCGCGATCCCAAGCTGTTCGAAGCGCTTTTCCATCTGTTCCCATTTATCTGTCTGATGGTCCAGGTTCAAACATACGATCTGATCAAATTCTGAAAAAGGTGAGTGCTTCTCCCGCTCGACCAGGTTGACGGTTTCTAGTGTCTCTGCACTGCCAATATAATCGCTGAAATAATCAACAACTTGTCGGGTATCCAGGCCAACTTCTTCAAAGCCGATCAGGTAGTTTCTAATTCGGTGGCTCCAGTCTAAGGTATAGCGAGCACCATGTGGCCGGGCAAAACGATGCGACCACCTGAGAAAAGGCAGGCACAGGCATCGCCCGCCAGCATTTCTAATTTTCTGGTGAATATAGCCCTCTTCGCCACCAAAACCACGAAACCGTTTATTAAACCCGGGCCAGGTTTCTTTGCGGCAGGCAAAGACACCCAGTCCCTGCATCTGAATTTCAAAAGGGGGGGCATCCGGGTCAGTTGCACGATCATCAAGGCCCCACACGCCATACATTCCATGGCTCCACTTCGGATCAAACTGGCTGGCATGCAGTTCACCTGAATTATTCAGTAACGGCCCCTGAAGCAGGTCTTTACTGTTCGGGTTAGCTTCGATATAGCCGACCAGGCGATCAAGCGCATTGCTTGTGAACATGACGTGGCAGTCCATGCATAGTACCCAGTCAGCAGTAGCGGTATGAAACAATACGTCTCTCACAGCAGTACTGGATAAATCATCAAAGGCGATGTATCGAATATTACGGTTCTCGCCTGCCAATGCTTGCAGGTGTTTTGCTGCAGGGCCTTCGGGGTGGTTATCGAGAATTACTATTTCAGCCTTATGAAATACCTCGGGGTGGTATAGTTGCAATGCGACAATAGAGAAATAAACTCCGTCATAATCATCGTATGTGGCCATGCCGATCGTCAGCAGGGGAGCTTCATCAGGCTGATTCAACTGCTCCGGCTTTTCTGGCGGGCCCAACAAAAATATCGACAAGCGCTTTACCATGCGTTCGATAGAATACCCGGGTCCCGGGTCTTTCTTCAGCAGGGTGTGTAAAGATACATCGAGGTCAAAGGCTGCGTCGGGTATTGCCAGCCATTTTGGAATCAGAGGGGTCTGTGCGGGCCGGTTTGAAATGATGTAATCGTAATCGCTGGCGAGCGTTTTGGTGGGATTATCTGATACGAGAATGCTAAGGCAGTCATCTCTGCCCAGGGGTGGTGCTTCGTTGGCGAAGCTAAATATGATTTCGGCATCATCTGCTGAATCGGTAATCGTAAGCGTTTCAGTCAGGTGCGACAATAACCAGACTACGTAACTTTCTCGATAATCCAGGTGATCTGGAAAGTGAATAAAATGGACATTTAGATCAAGCAGCGGTTTCGCCGGTGCCGAGGTTTGCTTCTGCTGCCAGGCCAACGGAGTAACGCCGCTTTCGGGCAATGATTTGGTGCTCGCTAAACCCAGTGAAATCAGACGCTCAACGTGCGCCTGGCATTTCTCTTTTGACGTTTCCGGATAGCGAGCGTGGACCTGTTCCGTGATTTGTTCGGTAGATTTTTCCCCGTCTATGAGGAACCATACCCAGATTCCGAGGCTGTCAAGTTCCCATTCCTGTGTGGGATTAAATGAAATCAGGCGATATTCGTTCTCAGTGTTGCGCCGTACCACGCAATGCGTGCGAGTGATCGTCATAGACAAATCATGTCAATTTTATTATTTAAGGTAAGCACTATCTGTGCCGATTTTCAAAGCACAGTTATAATGTTGACGAACTGGAAAAGGGGTTGCCATCACTATGGCAACCAGGGTCTCGATGTACGCGGGCTTTTCTTGTGTTTATCTAGGCTGAAATATATCGGCTAATCAGAGTGAAGCAGGTGGTCGTTTATGGGCTTACTGTATTGCATATGAGCCTGGTAGTTCCTCCAGAATAGGTCGTATAGCAGGAAGTGCTAATCATGGGCGGCTTAGTAGCAGCAACGGTAGTAACAATATTGTCATCGCCAGATGAGTCTGAATCGCTCGTTGTATTAGCGTGAGCAGGTAGAATGATGCTATCGACCAGGGGCTTTTTCCAGGTTTCAGGCAGGTTCTGTGCGGCGGCGATTGCTGCAGCACTTCCGCCAATGGACTTTAATGCGCCGCGTCGCTTGGTTGATTGAATATTCTTGTCAGCGGTTTGCTTCTTAGTATCGTCTGTCATTGTCCTGTCCGTTTTTAGATTAATAAGATATGCAGCCAATACTAGCCTGAAACAAGTATCCAATCAAATCATAAACGCACTTTTTTCAAGCTAGTGGCTTATTTGAGATGATTGCGATGTATATTTATTATCACCGGCACGAGGATGTTGCAGATGCAGATATTCCAATGCAAGCGAATCGACCATTATAAAGAACTCTTTGGCAAGGGTTGATCAACCAGATTGAGCGCCAGCCGAATGGTTCCCGCTTCTCCCTCATATTGGCGAACGCCTTCTTGTATTAGCTCAATAAGCAGATCGATCTGCCCGGGTTGCGAGGGCGCCACTACAGGTAATTCAATCTTGCCAGTCTCACCGGGCAGCAAGGCCGGAAGGGGTACACGGCCATCCAGTTGTGACACTATTTGTCCCTCGGGCGTGTACCACTCGTTCCCCAGTGTCAGCCCGTTATCTTCTCCCCTGGCCCACGCTACAGTGCTCGCATTTTGCACCTCTACCTGCAAAACATAGTGGCTGCCTGCCGGCAAGGCCTCAGGGGGATCGATCACCCGGAGCTTTACCTGTTTTGCCCCCTTAGGGAGAAGGTAAAGCGGCTTTTTGAGTGCACGTGCAATTTGCTGTTCGAGAGCAGTGACGAGGCTCTGGATGTTCGGTTCATCAAAGAACTGCGAATGAGAGCCTGAAATAATCTCCACCTCGTAATCTGAAAAGGCCCGGCTCCAGGTCAATTCCGGGTAGCGAAACCGGCTATAGGGGTTGGCATGACTGTCGCGACCGAATAGCAGGGTAACCGGTCCGCCGTAGGACTGGGGCCGGTAGTTCCATTCCATCAGGATAAGGCTGGAAACCTCGTGCTGCCGTCGCAGAAGATGTTGCGCAATCGCCAGTGCGATTCTGCCACCCTGGCAGTTGCCACCGAGCAGTAGCGGTCCTGTCGGTTGCAGGGCAATAATTTCCTCGACATAACCAAGCGCAAGCGTCTGGATGTTAAGTTCTGCATAGCTCATCATAGCGCTGCCTGATCGCATCCCGTAGACGGGCTGATCCTCATCCAGATAGGCGGCGAGTTGCGAGAGCTCGTACTGTGATTGCAGCACCCAGAACAAAGGCGGTTTCGTGCCACCCGTGTTGTGTCCAATGACCAGACTGTCGGGAGTTGCTCTTTCCCCCCGCCAGCTACCGACATAACTTAGAAGCTTGTCGTAAAGGCCGGGAACGAGCTGCCAGGGGCCAGCGGCGGGCGAAGCAGGTTGAGGTTCTTTGGCAATGGGCCGGGTTTTCGTTTTGTCCAGCTTCTTTGCAAGTTCAGCTATTGTGGGATGAGTAAAAAAATATTGCAATGGCATCGCCTGACCAAGCGTTTCTTCAATTCGCGTCACCAGGTGAGCCGAAAGCAGTGAGTGTCCACCCAATGAAAAAAAATCATCATGTATGCCCGGCAGAGAATCGAGCATCAGCACTTCCTGCCAAATGTTTGCCAGCGTTTCCTCTATAGCTGTGCCCGGAGCTGTGTATTCACTGTCCAATATCGAACGGTCCAGCTCAGGAGCCGGCAATGCCTTGCGGTTAAGCTTGCCACTGGGTGTAAGCGGCATCGCGTCTATCGGCATAAATAATTCCGGGATCATGGCCCTGGGCAAGTGTTCAGAAAGTGCCCGGCGCAGGCTTTCAGTGGTAGGCAGGTTAGAATCTTCAAGCACAATATAGGCCACCAGACGTTTCTCGCGGGTGTGATCCTCGCTCACCAGGACAGCAGCCTGCTTAATCTTAGGATGCTGGTTCAGTATGAACCTGATCTCCTCAAGCTCAATACGTACGCCGTGAATTTTCACCTGGTTGTCCCAGCGCCCTAGAAAATCCAACATGCCATCTGGTCGGTAGCTGCCCCGGTCGCCGGTATAATACACCCGATTCTGAGGATCATCATGAAACGGATTCACCTGAAACCCAGATTGCTCAATTTCAGTGTCAACCAGGTAGCCAAGAGTTCCGAAGGGACTGCACAACACAATTTCCCCTGTTTCTCCGACTCCTGCAAGCGCCCCGCCCCGGTTAAGAATTAAGGCTTGAGTCTGGGGTAGTGGGCGGCCTATTGCCTGAAAACCGGGTAGCGGCTGCCCTTTGATGACCTGGAAGCATTTTGCCATTGTAGTTTCTGTCGGGCCGTACAGATTAACGATGCTACAACGATCCGGTAACAGGGCGCGCCAGTCTTTGACAGCCGTGTCTGTCAGGGCCTCGCCTGCGAAAAAAAGCAGTCGTAAGCCTGCCAAAGATGCTTGTTTCGGTGCGTCTAGCAACCAGGATTGTGCGACCGAGGGTACGGTATGCATGATGGTAATGGCGCGTTGTTGTAGCCAGCGTAAAATGTTTGATTCCTCATCCTCCAGTGGAAGGCACAATACTGCACCACTGGTGAGTGGCAGGAAAATGTCCCGTAAAACCACGTCGAAGGAAATATTCGTTAACTGGGCAATCCGGTCATCCACACCCACATCGAATTGTTTCTGTTGCCAGGAGATAAAATGCCCCAGGCCCTTGTGAGAGCCGAGTATGCCCTTTGGTGTGCCGCTGGTGCCGGAGGTAAAAAAGATATAGGCCGGATCATCAGGCCCGGGGATGGTTAGATCAATCCAGGTATCCTTATCTGTAGCAGCTTCTATTGTTGGTCGACCGGTATCGGCTGCAAGCGCCAGGACGGGAATATTCTCACTGGTTTTTTGGCTCTCTTCCAGAGCGTTTCCAACTACGATCTGCATACTGGCCTGACCTGTTTTCAGCATAGTTGCGCGTCTTTTAGCTGGTAGATCAGGATCGACCGGTAGCATTACGCCACCGCTTCTAAGGATGCCCAGCATGGCCGCGATCAGGCCGAAACTGCGTTTGCCAGTCACCGCAACAGCCTCCCCTTTAGCGATGCCTCGACAGTGTATCAACTGGGCAATCAGTTCTGATGTATGATCCAGTTCGGCATAGCTCCAGAACTGTTCACCCTGGCTTACTGCCGCCCGTTTCGAGTACTTCGCGGCACACGCTTCGAACATTATTGTAACCGGTTGTTGAGGCGGTTCTTCCAGTATGTGTTCAGGGTCAGGCAGCAACTCACAGGATTTAGCGTCAACCAGTGAAAATGACTGGATCGACAGGTCGGGGGCTGCGACAATCTGTTCCAGTAAATAGCCATACTGGCGCAACATACAGTCTATATGACTGGCATCGAAGAGCTCCGTCTGATAAACGAAACTGAGCTGAATACCTTCCTGGGAAGGAGAGATATATAATTCCAACGGGAATTTGGAGATGGTGGCACTAGAAGCTTCCCGGCGCCTGTCCAGATCGGCAAAACGAGCGTTTTTTTGATCCCGCCCTTCACGAAAATTAATCATCACATTGAAAAATGGGGTGCGCGAAGCATGGCGTTCGGGTTGCAACGTTTCCACTAATTTTTCAAACGGCAGGTCCTGGTGTGCATAAGCGTCCAACGCCATTTCACGAATTCGGCCGAGCAAATCAATAAAGGGTGGATTGCCGCTTAGGTCGGTTCGTAAAACTAGTGTGTTAACAAATAAACCAAGCAGACCTTCGTGTTCAGGACGCGTGCGCCCGGCGATCGGAGTGGCGATGACGATATCTTCCTGGCCCCGGTAGCGGTGTAACAGTGTCTTGAATGCGCCGAGAAGAGTCATAAACAAGCTTACGCCTGTTGTCTGACTTAAGGCCTTTAATTTTTTACTCAACCCGGGGGTCAGCTTGAGGGATTGCTGTGCTCCGTGAAAGTTTTGTTCCTGTAGCTGTAAGCGATCAAAAGGTAATTTCAGCATCGGCGAATCATTCAGTTTTTTCCGCCAATAGGAAAGTTGTTCGTCCAAATCACCGCTTTGAATTTTCCGGTGTTGCCACAACGAGTAGTCTGCATACCGAAAGGGCAGTGGTGGCAGAGGCGACGGCTGACCAGTACTGTATGCCGTATAAAGTTTTTCGAGTTCCTGCATCATCAAATCCATGCTCAACCCGTCGGTAATAATATGATGTATCACCAGTATCAGTACGTGCTGCCCGGGGTCCAGGCACAACAGTTTTACGTGGATAAGAGGCCCTTTTTCCAGGTCAAAAGTTGTTTCTGCAGCCTCCTGGACGTGCTGTTTGATTTGTTCATCCATTGCCTCGACATCAAGTTCAATTACAGGCAAAGGTAATTCCATTTCTGGTGCAATAATTTGTACAGCGATACCATGGGGTGCAGCAAAGCTTGTACGGAGCGTTTCGTGGCGTTGCACCAGTGTGTTAAAAGCCCGTTGCAACGCTTTCTTATGCAGCGTTCCGCTCAAACGCAAAGCCAGCCTGATATTGTATGTGGAGACATCCGGGTAGAGGCGATCGAGAAACCAGAGTCGTTGCTGGGCAAAGGACAGCGGCGGGGCTTTACGTTCTGGTTCACGTACAGCTGTTATGCCATGTTTCTGCTGTGGCTGCATCGATAATGGCCCGGATTGCTCCAATTCCCCGGCAACTTCTGCGATGGTGGGGTGGATATAGAAAAACTGTAAAGGTATTACCAGTTTAAGGCTTTCTTCTATTCGAGTGACCATCTGAACGGCGAGTAATGAGTGTCCACCGAGCGCAAAAAAGTCGTCGTGTATACCAGGAGGAGTATCGAGTGACAGTAGTTTCTGCCACAGCTTCACCAGAGTTTTTTCCACCGTCGTGCGTGGGAGTGCATACTCACTATCCTGCATTAAATGCTGCAGTTCAGGGATGGGTAGAGCCTTGCGGTCCAGCTTGCCACTGGAGGTGAGGGGCAATGCATCCAGAGGCACAAAAATTCCCGGGATCATGGCATTGGGCAGGCGCTCGGCAAGTGCCCGGCGCAAGGCCCTGGTAGTTGGTGGGTCGGTCTTTTCTAAAACAATATACGCAACCAGGCGTTTATCGCCACCCTGGTCTTCACGCACCAGAATGGCCGCCTCTTTTATTCCAGGGTGTTTTGCGAGTACTATCCTGATTTCCTCGAGCTCCATGCGCACACCGTGAATTTTCACCTGGTCGTCCAGACGCCCCAGAAAATCCAGCGCACCGTCAGGTCGGTAACAGCCCTTATCGCCCGTGTAATATATAGTCTCCTGTACGTCATCCCGGAACGGGCTTGTCCTGAATCCTGAATCGGCTTCCTCTGAAGCGGCAAGGTAACCCAGGGTATTAAAAGGGCTGCGTATCACTATTTCGCCCGCCTCACCAATTCCTGCGAGGGCTCCATCTTTATTCAAAATCAGGGATTGAGTTTGGGGATACGCCTGGCCTATTGGCTGGATTCCGGGTGGTATTTGTTTACCCACGATATGGAAGCATTTTGCAACGGTGGCTTCTGTCGGCCCGTATTGGTTGACGATGGTGCAACTACCGGGCACCCTGGTGCGCCACTCTTCCACTACCGTATCCGCTAACGCTTCACCCCCAAATGAAATTAGACGCAGGGCCGGTAAGGATACGTCTTCGGGCAAATCAAGTAGCCAGGATTGCGCAACTGAGGGAACAACGGCCATTGCCGTTATTGCCTGTCGCTGAAGCCAGCGAACAACCTCTGCTTCCTCCTTATGCGATGGCAGGCAGAGGACACTTGCACTGGTTAATGGCAGGAAAATATCAAACAGAGCAGCGTCGAAGGAAATACTCGAGAGCTGGGCAACCCGGTCGTCTTTGCCGATGTTGAACTGATTCTGCTGCCAGGAGATATAGTGCCCAAGCCCTTTATGAGAGCCAAGTATGCCTTTTGGCTTGCCAGTGGAGCCGGAGGTAAAAAAGATATAGGCAGGGTCATCGGGCTCAGGAACGGGTAGATCGACCCGTCCTTCGCTATGATCAGGGGGTTTTGTTGTTACTTCCCCGGTAGCGCTCTCCAGTTCCAGATTGGGGAAATCTACGCCAGCCAAATTGCTCTCATCCTGTGCATTTCCGACAACGATCTGCATCCGGGCATGTGCGATTTTAAGCATGGTCGCGCGTCTTTTAGCTGGCAATTTAGCGTCAACCGGCAACATCACGTTGCCACTTTTGAGGATGCCCAGCATGGCTGCGATCAAGCCGAAGCTGCGCTCGCCGGTAACAGCGACAACGTCTCCCTTATCGATACCTTGACAATGCAGCAATTGGGCGATTGAATCTGATGTGCGATCCAGTTCCCTATATGTCCAGCTCAGCTCGCCCTGGCTTACGGCTTCCCGTTCGGGGTGTTGCCTGACACAGTTAGTGAAAGCTACCGTAACAAGCTGTTGAGTGGGTTCTTCCAGCGACCGGGCAGGATCCGGCAGCAGTTTGCGGGACTCAGTATCGACCAGTGAATAGGACTGGACTGGCTGATCGGGAGCGACGACAATCTGTTCCAATAAATAGCCATATTGGCGCAACATACAGTCTATGTGTTCGGCATCGAAGAGATCCGTCTGATAAACCATGCTGAGCATAATGCCTTCCAGGGAAGGGATTATGCCCAATGCCAGGGGAAACTTGGAGGTGGTCATCCCGGTGTCTTCCGGGCGTATGCCCAGATCGGCGAAACGGGTGCGTTTCTGATCCTGATCCTCGTGAAAATTGATCATCACGTTGAAGAAAGGAGTGCGCCCAATGTCACGTTCCGGCTGTAACTTTTCGACCAGTTTTTCAAACGGAAGCTCCTGGTGTGCATACGCGCTCAATGCCATTTCCCGAACTCGACCGAGCAATTCGATAAAGGTTGGGTTACCGCTAAGGTCAGTACGTAGTACCAGCGTGTTAACAAAAAAACCAAGCAGGCCTTCGTGTTCAGGCCGTGTGCGCCCGGCGATCGGTGTAGCAATCACGATATCTTCCTGATCCCGGTAACGGTGCAAGAGTGTCTGGAATGCGCCGAGAAAGGTCATAAAAAGGCTTACGCCTGTTGTTTGACTCAAAGCCTTCAGATTCTTGCTCAGCTCGGCAGGCAGTTTAAGCGATCGTCTTGCACCCTGAAAGTTTTGTTTCAGTGGGTAGGGCCGGTCGATTGGCAGTTCCAGCATTGGTGACTCTTTTAGCTGTAATTGCCAGTAGGCAAGTTGTTCGTCGAACTTTCCAGCTTGCAATTGCTGGTGTTGCCAGACTGCATAGTCTGCATACTGAAAGGGCAATGGCGTCAGGGGTGACGGTTGACCACTGCTGTACGCAGAATAGAGGGTTTCGAGTTCCCGCATCATCAGAGTCTGGCTTATACCATCCGTAATGATGTGGTGTAATACGAGTATCAGGACATGCTGCCCCGGATCAATGCGCAATAGTTTTGCGCGGATTAATGGCCCCTGTGCTAAATCAAACAGTGTTTGTGCAGATCTTTTTATGTGCTGCTGGATTTGTACTTCAATGTGCTGATCTATCCCGGCATCCAGATCAATCACCGGCACGGGCAACTCCATTTCCGGCGCAATGATTTGCACGGCCTGACCGAGGGTTGTGGCAAAGGATGTACGCAGCGTCGCGTGGCGTTGAGCTAGCGTATTAAATGCTCTTCGCAGTGCATCCTTATGCAGCGCTCCGCTCAAACGGAAAACTCGCATAGTGTTATAGATGTATGAGTCGGGGTATAGGTGGTCAAGAAACCAGAGCCGTTGTTGGGAAAAGGACAAAGGAGGTGCTGCACTGCCGGATCGAGCTTCGATTTTCTCGACAGGCTTCTGCTGGTGCTGTATCAATGCCTGCCCGGATGAATCCAGTTCCTTTGCGACTTCAAAAACCGTGGGACGGGTGAAAAAATCTTGCAAAGATAAGGTCTGGTTCAGGGTCTCTTCAATTCTTGCCACCAGATGCACAGCGAGCAGGGAGTGACCGCCCAATGTGAAAAAGTCGTCGTGTATGCCCGGAGCTACATCAAGTTTTAACACCTCCTGCCACAGGTCCACAAGGTATTTCTCCACTGAGGTGTTTGGGGGCACGTATTCACTGCTCAACATTGAGCGGTTCAGTTCGGGGGCCGGCAGCGCCTTGCGATCAAGTTTGCCGCCAGGAGTGAGCGGCATCGCCGCCAGTGGAATAAAAATGCCCGGGATCATGGTATTGGGCAGATGCTCGGCAAGCGCCAGGCGCAGGGTTTCGGTAGTGGGTGGATCATCACGATCGAGAACAACATAGGCTGCCAGGCGCTTATCTCCGGGATGCTCTTCATGCACCAGAATTACTGCATCTTCGACTCCGGGGAGGCCTTTCAGAAGGGCCCTGATCTCCTCAAGTTCGATGCGTACGCCGTGAATTTTCACCTGCTCGTCCCAACGACCAAGAAAATCCAATGTACCATCAGGTTGGTAACATCCCCGGTCGCCGGTGTAATACACAATATCCTGAGTATCATTTCGAAACGGGTTTACTTTAAACCCCGAAGCGCTGTCCCCGGAAGCCGCAAGATAACCCAGGGTGCCAAAGGGGGTTCGTAGTACGATTTCACCTTCCTCGCCAACCCCCGCCAGCGTTCCATCCCGGTTCAGAATCAAAGCCTGAGCTTGTGGCAGAGCGCGGCCAATTGATTGAGTGCCGGGTTGTAGCGGCCCATCCAGAATATGAAAGCATTTTGCCAGCGTGGTTTCGGTTGGCCCATACTGGTTAACGATGGTGCAATCATCCTTTAGCCGGGTGCGCCACGCCCTGACTACTGTATCCGTCAGAGCTTCGCCTCCAAATGAGAGTAAACGCATGGCGGGCAGTAATATCCCGTTCGGAGCATTGAATAGCCAGGATTGTGCAACCGAAGGCACGGTATGAGTGAACGTAATGCCCTGGCGCTTCAGCCAGGGCAATACATCAGACTCTTCCTTCGCCAGCGGCAGGCAGAGCACCCCGGCACTACTCAGAGGTAGAAAAATATTCCGTAGACCTCCATCGAAGGAAAGGCTGCTTAGTTGAGCGACTCGATCATAGGTGCCATCGGCAAACTGTGTTCTTTGCCAGGAAATAAAATGCCCCAGGCCTTTGTGAGAGCCAAGTATGCCCTTTGGTGTGCCGGTGGTGCCGGACGTAAAGAAGATATAGGCAGGGTCATCGGGTTGGGGCGTTGGCAGCTCAGCCCATTCATCGCGGTGAACGGGTGAAATAACGGCTGCCAAACCAGTATCGGCGTCTAGTTGTAGAACGGGAATATGTCTTACGGTCGATTTATTCACGACCCGGTCGTTAGTAATCACAATCTGCTGCCTGGCCTGTGCGATCTGTAGCATGGTTGTGCGTCTTTTGACAGGCAGACCTGAATCAACCGGCAGCATCACCCCGCCACATTTAAGAATCCCCAGGATGGCAACAATCTGGCCGAAGCTTCGCTCACCTGTAATTGCAACAGCGTCGCCCCTGGCGATGCCGAGTTGGTGCAGAATTTGAGCAAGCTCGTTTGACGCCTGATCCAGCTGCGAATAAGACCAGTGTCGCTTGCCATGGCTCACCGCTTCCCGTTTCGGGTATTGCTCAACATTTTCAGCGAACAGGGCTGTAACGGTTGGCTGGACAGGCGCTTCCAGCACCCGGGACGGGTCCGGTAACAATTTACGCGACTCGGCATCAATTAGTGAATAGGAGAGAATGGGTTGTTCCGGATTTACGACAAGTTGTTGCAGAAAATAACTATATTGGCGCAGGATACTGTCTACACGCCCGGCATCAAAAAAAGCCGTCTGGTAGTCCATCCTGAGTTCAAAGCCTTTGCTGGAAGGTGATATATATAATGCCAGTGGAAATGTGCAGACGGTAACGCGTGGCTCTTCCTGGCTTACGTCTATATCCGCAAAGTCTGTCCATTGGTCCAGTCCTTCGCGGAAATTAATCATCACATTGAAGAAGGGGTTGCGTGCAGCCTGGCGTTCCACTTGCAACTTTTCAACCAGTTTGGCAAAAGTGAGGTCCTGGTGTTCAAAAGCGTCCAGCGCGGTTTCCCGAACCCGGCCTAGCAGTTCGATAAACGTCGGGTTGCCGCCTAAATCGGTACGTAGTACCAGTGTATTGACGAAATAACCGAGCAGGCTGTCGAGCTCAGGTCGCGTGCGCCCGGAAATTGGAGTAGCGATGACAATATCTTCCTGTCCTCGATAGCGGTGTAACAATGCCTGGAACGCCCCCAGAAAGGTCATGAACAAGCTTACGTTCGCTGATAGACTTAAGGCCTTTAGTTTTTCGCCAAGCCCGGCGGGCAGTTTAAGCGTTCGCTTTGCCCCGTGAAAATTCTGTTCCGATGGATGCGAACGATTGCCTGGCAACTCCAGCATTGAAGCGTTCTTCAGTTTTGATCGCCAGTAGGCAATCTGCTTATCGAACTTTCCAGCTTGCATACTCTGGTGTTGCCACGCAGCATAGTCAGCGTACTGGAGCGGTAACGGCGCCAGAGGTGAGGCCTGGCCATTGCTGTATGCTGCGTACAGGGCAGCGAGTTCCTGTATGATCAAGTTCAGGCTTAAGCCATCCGTAATGGTGTGGTGTATTACCAGGACCAGCACATGTTGATCTGGTTCAATGCGTAGTAGTTTTACACGGATTAATGGTCCCCGGGCTAAATCAATTGGTTCTTGCTCAGCTTTTTTCGTTTGCTGATCAATTTGCTGATTAATTTGCTGCTTTGTTCCGGGGTCCAGATCAATCACCGGCACCGGTAATTTCATTTCCGGCGCAATGATTTGTACAGGCTGGCCGTGGGACGTGGCAAAGGAAGTACGCAATGTCTCGTGGCGTTCGACAAGTGTGTCGAACGCTTGCTGAAGTACTTTTTCCTGCAGCATACCGGTCAGGCGAAAAGCTCGTGTGACGTTGTAAATCGTAACGCCAGGGTAGAGTCGATCAAGAAACCAGAGTTGTTGCTGGGCGAACGACAAAGGAGGCGCTTCATTGCCTGATCGAGGTGCGATTTTTGCGCTGGTTTTCTGTAGTCTCCGTTTCAGTAATTGTAGTCGCGCGGGAGAGAGTCGCGCCAGCACTTCCGGTGAGTTAGGGCGGGGTGGGTTGCCTGGTTTCATAGTAATCTCATTTACCAGGAGAGTATGGTGGCTCACCGAATTCCGGGTCAGTGATGACGTCAATCAGCACCGGGCCATGGCTATCAAGGGCTTTTTGAAAAGCATCGTCTATCTGTTCTGAGCGCGTTACCCTGATACCCGTGCCCCCCAGGGCTTCCATTATTTTATCGTAACGGACACCGTCCTGGAACTGGCAAACGTGTTCGGGGTAATCCCGGCCGAAAACAGCATTTTGCCGGACAGCCCCGCCGATGCCGCTATTATTGATGATAATTATGATAGCCGGAATCCGGTGTCGTACCATTGTTTCGAGTTCTATCAGGCTCAGGCCGGCGGCAAAATCACCGCATACTGAGATCACTGGCCGTTCCGGGTTCGCAAGTTTTGCACCAATGGCATAAGGAATGCCGCCCCCGATACAACCATTACTGCCTGGAGTCAGCCGGCTAACGGGGGTTTCTGCCGCGAGCAGTGCCTGTGAGGCTCGCAGGCTGGTATTACCATGATCAAATATGGTGATGGCATTGACGGGCAGAAGTTTTCCCAGCCTGGCCATCCAGTGATATGGGCTGGCGGGCGTGGATTCCTGCTGGCTTAAACGCTGTACTGTTTTTTCTTCTTCTGATCGCGCTATGTCCAGGTCTTTGAGGCGTAACGAGTCATAATTTGTTGGTGATCCACTGTCAGCCATTTCCAGTAAGCCGTCAACAATGGCCTGCAGGCCAACACGCGCATCGACGCCAAGCGCAATGCCTCGATTAGCCGTTTTTGCGGCTTCAACAAGGTCAATATTAATACTGATAACGGGCGTGCTGGCAGGAAATTCAGAGCCAAAGCGGAACGTCCAGTCCAGCCTGGCACCTACCAGAAGAACGGCGTCAGCGTTTGAAAGCATGGCGGCGCGTACGCTGGTGAAATTGAGCGCATGACTGTCAGGCAAATAACCACGTCCCATATGAGAGGCTGCGAAGGGGATGCCGAGAGCGCCGGTCAGCTGGTCAAGCAACGCCTCTGCACCGGACCAGCGCAGGCCTTTACCAATCAACAGAGCTGGGCGCCGGGCCTGTGCCAGTATAGTAATGGCGGCTTGCAGATCTGACGCAACAGGCTCTGCCGGATGTGAGTTTATTTCAAAAGGACTTGTATTGGCGGCGGCTCTGCCTTCCAGCGCCTCCTGGCTGAGGTCCAGATAGACCGGGCCGGGGCTAACTTCCATAGTTCGTGCGCAGGCCCAACGGATAGTGCTGTCGATTTTTTCGGTTTCGGCTACCTGAGTCCGATCTCTGGTAATGGGCGTGAACAGGCTGGCCGCATCCAGGGCCTGGAAAACCCGGGGATCAGTGAGTGAGGAAGCCTGGCGACCACCGATCACCACGAGCGGCCAACCGTTTTCCAGCGCAACGGATAGCCCGGTTGTACAGTTTGTGACAGCCGGGCCCGCGGACACAATTACAGCGGCTTTGAGTGATCCGGCTACATAATTATGGGCGAGAGCGGCAAACATTGCACCCTGCTGGCTGCGCATACCCATTACTCTCAAACCTTTGCTGGCGCAGGCAGCAAAGGTTTGATCAACCGGGCTGCCAGTAGTGCCATACACATGGGTAATGCCGCAGGCGCTAAGGCTGTTTGCAACGAGCTGATGCCCGCTAAAGGCGCGGACAGCCTGTTGGCGCCGCAGGAGCAGTGCGCGCCTGGCTGGGTCGAGTTTATTCAGCATCACCCTAGGGTTCAACCGATGCCTCAAGCAGTCGCGCTACCTCTTCATCAGAGAGGTTTTCGATCTCCATGGCCAATTGTTCCAGTTCTTCATCACGGATAGCCTGAGTCGCCTCCACATGACCGGCAAGTTCCTGCACAGTCGGGTGCTGGAAAAGACTCGGGCTGGGGAGTTCCAGGTCTAGTTCAGCATTAATTTTCACAATTACGCTAGTGCCGCGTAGTGAGTCGCCTCCCAGGAAAAAAAAGTTATCGTGAATGCCGATTTGGTCGTGTTCAAGTACGGTAGAAAATATATTGACCAGCAGTTGCTCCGTTTCAGTTTTGGGGGCGACATAACGCCCTTCAAGCTGAGAGGCCAGTTTTTCTGCCAGGCCTAGGCGTTGAATCTTTCCGGTTGCATTTTTTGGCAGTGTATCCAGAATCAAAATTTCCGACGGGACCTTAAAAGCAGCCAAATTCTGAAAGGCGAATTCCCTTAGTTGGCTACTGGTAGTGTCTTTGCCCCGGTATAAAACGACCGCAGCATTCAGGTCTTCGCCCAATAAGGGGTGGGGGATTGCGAAGGCGACCGCCTGGGCTACTGACGGGTGCTCTAACAATGCCTCATCCACTTCGCGAGGGGAGATTTTTTCACCCCCCCGGTTGATTATCTCTTTGAGTCGCCCGGTCAGAAATAGATAGCCATCCCCATCGAACCTGCCCTGGTCTCCTGTACGCAGCCATCCGGATGTAAATGCTGCCGCCTCGGGCTGATTTTCGTAACCCGAGGTTATATTTCTACCGCGAATTACGACTTCCCCCTCTATTTCGGCGTCAAGCAGGGTTCCGTTAGCATCCATTATGGAGACTTCCGGCCCTATCGGTAGCCCTACAGAACCGGGTTTACGTTGCTTTGGCGGCAAGGGGTTACAAGCGATCTGATGCGATCCTTCGGTCATACCGTAGGCTTCTACCACCGGGGCTGAAAATAGTTCTTCCAGTTCTATTAGCGAGGTCGGTGGTAGTGCTGAAGAAGAAGAACGAATGAAGCGGAAGTTATGTTTCGAAGAGAGCTTCCGGTACTGAGCACCAATCTGAAGTACGGACTGGTGAATCGTAGGGACTGCCGTATACCAGGTCGGTTGAAACTCTTCTACCCATTGGAAAAAGCGCTCGCTGTCGTAGCCCGGAGAGCAAATTATGCTCCCGCCGCTTAACAGGGGTGAGAGCATAGCCGCAACAAATCCATGAATATGAAATAGAGGCATTACGCTCAGGCAACGATCCCGGGGGCTCAGATGCAATGTCGCTACGATATTAGCTGCCGAGGCGCACAAGTTCTCGTGAGTAAGCGGCACGATTTTTGGCCTTGATGTGGTGCCTGACGTATGAAGTACAAGCGCAATGTCGGCACCCGATACGGGGCCTGACTTATTGTCGGGCGCGGAATTTTCCCTGGTGAAGCGAAAGGAGCCGGCCGGTGAGCGCGTGTCTACTGAGATATCAATTACTCGCAGCCCAAGTTCTCGCGCCGCCTCCCTGGCAGGGTTTTCTGTATCTTCGAATATAATTAATGCATCAACCCTGAGATCATCCAGATAAAAAAGGAATTCTTTCTTCTTATAGTCAGGATTAAGGGGTGCACATACTGCATTTGAGGCAATGCTTAGACAGCAGGTAACCATTTCGGGTCCGTTGGGTAAAACGACCGCAATTCGACTTTGCGATGTCAGACCCATTGCCGCCAATTGCCGGTTGCAATATTCAACCTGTCTGTACAAGGTTGCATAGTCAAGCGAAAGCCTGCCCGGGGCAAACAAAGCGACTGAATCTGGTTGCTGTTTCGCTTTTTCCAGCAAGATGAAATTGATGCTGGAATGTGTTTGCGTACCCATTTTTAACTCATATTCTGTCAAATTTAAATCGATACTATCACACAAGAATTGATGCGAATATGCATTCCTTGTTCAAAAGAAGAATCGGGACGCCGGAAATTTATGTAAGTAGGAAAATATGTCGAATTGTTGTCTCAACACGATGTCCATCGCTATTCTTAACCACGTTTACACGGTGTCGTTGTTGAAATTAGCGAACCGGGAAGCCAGCACGCCGAATGGAAAATATTAGTGCAGGTGATCCTTATGCATATGCTGATATTATGATTTAATACCTGAGTTAGAGCTGAGCTATAATCACTTATGATCAAAAATTATGGTCGATAAACAGCCTGTCGTGCACCTGTTAATCGAAGGGCATGTACAGGGTGTCGGCTTTCGTTACTCTACACAGCAGCAGGCAAGCTTGCTGAATCTGTGTGGCTGGGTAAAAAATCGCCACGATGGGCGGGTTGAACTTGTTGCGCAGGGTGAGCGAGGAGACATCGATGCCTTTCTCAAATGGTGTCATTCGGGCCCCGGATACGCGCGCGTGACCCGGTGTGTTGAGCTTTCGCCGCCTGACTCAGCTGACTGGACCTCCTTTTTGATCAAGCGCTAAATGAAAATGGCGCAAATGCGATCAATAGCATTCACAGCAAAGGTTTAGCACTATGCCTGATACCCTGGTGATTCAATCGCATCGTGATCCATTGCCGTATGCCTGGCTGCAAGCGTGTTTGAGCTCGGTGCAAGGCTGGGCGGCAGGCAATCGATTTGATTACCGGTTTTTGGGTGATGAATTATTTGATCTGCTGGATGGACAAATTATTCAGCGAACGCAAGGGCAAGTTGTCATCGCCACTGATCTTGCGCGTTTATTGCATATACAAAAGGCGCTGGAGCAGGGCTATCAATGCGTAATCTGGTTAGATGCAGATTTTCTGGTGTTTAATCCAACAGAATTTAAACCAGTGGATATGCCGTACGCGTTGGGGCGCGAGGTTTGGGTTCAGCTGAATAATAAGGGCCGTTTACAGGCCTATTTTCGGGTGCACAACGCGTTTTTGATGTTTCGTCTCGGCAACCCTTTTCTTGCATTTTATCTGGATACAGCGCAGCGCCTGCTAGTGCAGAATACGGGCAGCATGCCGCCGCAATTTATCGGCCCGAAACTGTTAAGTGCCTTACACAATATCTGCCAATGCCCGGTACAGGAAACTGCTGCGATGTTGAGCCCGTTGACAATCAAGGGCATATTGAACGATGATCCCAATACGATTGATTTGTTTTGCCGGCGTTCGCTACAAATGCCAGTCGCGGCCAATCTATGCATCTCTTCTGTATCCAGAGGCGATATCTCCAGCCAGGAAATGCAGCTTGTTATTGACGGCTTGCTTTCTCGGAAATCGCTGACGTAAAATCGGGACAAGGAAACAATCCTGTATGTATGCCGGTCATCCCCAACAGAGTGAATTAATATGAACCTGTCTGATTTTAAAGCCCTCACTTTTGATGTATACGGTACTCTGATTGACTGGGAAAGCGGGATGATTGAAGGCCTTAAGCCACTCACCCGCAGGCTTCAGGAGGTGCCGTCACGAGATGAAATTCTTCAGGCGCATGCGCGACATGAATCAGTTCAGCAACACTATACGCCGGCTAAACCTTACAGGGACTTGCTGCCCATTGTATATCGTCGTCTTGCAGAAGAATGGGGTGCATCGGCGAGTTGGGACGAATGCCTGGAGTATGGCCGGTCGGTGAAGAACTGGCCGGCGTTTGCCGATTCGGTTGAGGCCCTGAAGTATTTGAAAAAACATTTCAAACTGGTAGTGTTGAGCAATATTGATAACGATAGCTTTGTGCACAGTAATGCAAAGCTGCAGGTCGACTTTGACGCGATTTATACCGCCGAAGATGTGGGCTCATATAAACCGGCGCCGCGTAACTTTGAATACATGCTGGACAAACTTAAGAGTATTGGGGTCACCCGTGAGCAGGTATTACATACGGCTGAGAGCATGTTTCATGATCACGAACCCGCCAATAAATTTGGCCTGGCAAGCTGCCATATTTATCGCCGCCATGCAAAAAAGGGTTTCGGTGCAACCATGATTCCAGAGAAAATGCCGGTTGTGGATTTTCGCTTTAACAGCATGGCAGAACTGGTTACGGCGCATAAAAAAATATTTAAGTAAGGTTTTATTCAATGGATAAACATATCGATACCCTGGTACGGGCCGCGCTTGAAGAGGATATCGGCAGCGGCGATTTAACCGCTGCACTGATACCGGAAACAAGGCAGGCAACCGCAGTGCTTATTTCCAGAGAGGTCGCGGTGCTGTGCGGCATACCCTGGTTTGACGCGGTTTTTGCGGCGGTTGACGAAACGCTAGAACTAAACTGGTTTGCCACGGAAGGAGTTTTGCTCGATGTGGACCAAAAAGTATGTGAGATTAAGGGCTGCGCACGCAGCATACTGACGGCTGAGCGCACCGCGATAAACCTGTTGCAGGCTCTATCCGGGACGGCCACGGTTACGCGGCGTTACGTTGAGCAATTGCAGGATTTAAATACACGTATTCTGGATACGCGCAAAACTATTCCGGGCATGCGCCTGGCACAAAAATACGCAGCAAAGACGGGTGGTGCGGTAAATCACCGGGTTGGTCTGTACGATGGTGTACTAATAAAAGAAAACCATATTCGTGCGGCCGGCTCGATTGCGGCGGCACTTTCACGAGCACGCGAAACCACAGCTGCGGGTGTTCTGCTTGAGGTTGAAGTAGAGAATCAGGCTGAAATGCAGCAGGCTGTTGAAGCCGGAGCGAAGCGTATATTGCTGGATAACTTTACCCCGGATCAATTGCGCGTCGCGGTGAGCCAAAAACCGGATGATGTGACGCTGGAAGCGTCGGGTAATGTGACGCTTGAAACCCTGCGCGAGATTGCGCAAACAGGTGTAGACTATATCTCCGTAGGCGCGCTGACCAAACATCTTCGCGCGGTTGATTTCTCATTACAATTTAATCTGGATTAATATCGTGTCACATAGCGTAAATCGAACCTTTCCCGGCACGCGCATGCGCCGCCTGCGGGCCAATGAATTTAGTCGTCGGCTGGTGCGCGAAAATCGATTCTCGGTCGATGATCTCATCCTGCCAGTATTCGTTATAGAAGGCAGCCAGCAGGCCGAGGCCATTCCTTCGATGCCCGGCGTTCAGCGCTTGAGCATTGATCTGTTGATCAAAGCTGCGAAGCGCTGGTTCGAACTCGGTATTCCGGCAATCGCGCTGTTCCCGGTGACACCACCTGAGGTCAAAACCGATCGTGCTGAACAGGCCTATGACCCCAATGGCCTGGCACAGCGCGCGGTGCGTGCGCTTAAAGACGCGTTACCGGAGCTGGGAGTAATGACCGATGTCGCGCTGGATCCGTTTACGATACACGGGCAGGATGGTTTGCTGGATGGGTCCGGTTACGTGGTTAATGAGCCAACCGTTGAGGTGTTGATTAAGCAGGCAATCTCGCATGCTGAAGCCGGCGCGGATATTGTCGCGCCCTCGGATATGATGGATGGGCGCATTGGTTCAATCCGTCAGGCACTGGAGCAGGCGGGGTTCATCAATACGCAGATCATGGCCTATGCGGCCAAGTACGCGTCAAGCTATTACGGTCCTTTCAGGGATGCGGTCGGTGCGGCGGCGAATCTTGCGGGAGGCAATAAATTCAGTTATCAGATGGACCCGGCTAACGGTGATGAAGCCCTGCATGAAATTGGCCTGGACCTGGCCGAAGGCGCCGATATGGTAATGGTTAAACCCGGCATGCCCTATCTGGATATTATCTGGCGAGCAAAACAGGCTTTTGGTGCGCCAACCTTTGCGTATCACGTGAGCGGAGAATACGCGATGCTCAAGGCTGCCAGTCAGAACGGCTGGCTGGACGAACAGACGGTGGTAATGGAAGCCATGGTCGGATTTAAGCGCGCGGGCTGCGATGGCGTGCTGACATACTATGCTGAGGATGTTGCGAACTGGTTGCAGGTGTAGTTTCTCAAGCTGCTCTAGCGTGTCCCCTCCAGCACTACCGCCGCTCTGCTACCAGCCCCGGCTCTGTTTGATTGCTTAGGCGCTGAGCTTTCTGCTACAATGGCTCGATAAGTATTAGAATATTTGAAAACACAATAAAAGTAGTTTGGAGGAATGACTAATGTCTGAGCGAATTCACGGCACCGTCAAATGGTTCGATCACCGTAAAGGTTTTGGTTTTATAGAGCTACCGGACAATGAGAAAGAAGTCTTCGTTCATTATCGGGAAATTCAGGGTGAGGGGTTTCGTACTTTGTATGAAGGTCAGAAAGTCGAGTTTGACCTGATTGAGCGAGACCGCGGCCTGGCGGCCGAGAACGTGGTTGCGGAGGCGCGCGAGTAAAGGGCAGCCTAAACCCTTCCGGTGTTTTAACGACCTTTACGGAGTTTCCGAATCAAAAAGCGCGCGGGGTGTAAGGCGTGTTGTATGCTGACGGGTGCGGGCGATGCATAACCCATCAACGTGTGGGTGAGCAGGTTAGCGCAATACCCTGCGCTGGTTAAACCGCGTGAGCCCAGGCCTGAAAGCATAAATATACCGGGCTGATAGCAAGCTGCAGAGTATGATTTGTAATGTTTGCCCTGATGTAAATCTGCGTATTCCCTTTTATAAAAAGCCTCATCGGCAAGCGGCCCGACGATCGGCCACCGATCTGTTGTCGTGGCGCGTACGCTCGCGTGGCCTGGCTTGATATGCCTTAAACCACTGGCAAGTTGGGGCAGATTTGCATGCAAATTATCAAGGTCTTGCCGGGTTTCGGATTCACGAAGTTTGTCGCTGTGATCGCCACGAACATAGCTCGCCCCGAAAACAACATCTCGTGGTTGGCTGGGCGCGTTTAATATGTACCCTGCGTGTCGAATTGCATGCGTCAGTGATTGATCCGCAGATAGTCGGGCTGTTGAAGTCTGACCTCGCACCGGCGTGATAGGCGTAGTGCTGGAAAAATCGCCGGCCTGATAACCGTTGGCCAGCACCAGCGCGCCTACATCCAGTGATTCGCCCGTCGATAAACTTAATTGCGGATGATTGCCCGCGTAAGAAATCGCAATCAATGAAGTTGCCAGCTTCAGCCTGATATTCGGGTGATCAAGCAAGGCTCGACACAAATCAATCGGTGAAATGCATCCGGCCCGATCTATGCGCAGGCTGGCATAGGCCACCTTTTCGCCAAGTAGCCCCGATGTTTCATCTGCATCGATCAGCTTAACCAGGTCTGTGTGCAAATCCTGCCGCGCGCTGATGCTTTTGAAGCGTGATAAAAGCGACTGCTTATACGCTAATTGCATAAGCCCGTCGGGTGTAAATTTAATTGCATGGCCAAGTTTATTTAGCGCGTTTATTTGCCGTAGCTGATATTCAAATGCGGCGAGATAAAAGGCCTCCTCTGCTCCTGCTGAAGCGGTCAATTTTGGTGCAATCAGGCCTGCCGGGTTGCCGCTGGCCGCCGCCGCGATTTTATCCCGTTGCTCAATCACTACGACATTGATGCCGCGTTGTGCAAGGTGCCAGGCAGACTGTGCTCCCGCTATGCCAGCACCGATAATCGCCACATTTTTCGGCGGTTTAGTTGCTTTTCCAGTTACAAACCAGGGAGCATTATTCAAATGGTATTGCCGCCTGCTCGAGCCTGAGTCTTTCTTTGCCTTGAGCGCGCACAGCATTTCGCGTTTGCGACCAAACCCTGCGCGTTTACGGACCTCAAAGCCGGCGGAAATTAAATTGCGTCGCACTTCTCCGGCAGCGGTGAAGGTGGCCAGCGAGGTGCCGGTTCGTGATTGCAAAGCGATATTGTTCAGCGCTTCTTTTGTCCACATGGAGGGGTTCCTGGACGGCGCGAACCCATCCAGGTACCAGGCGTCCGGGTTCAGTTGATAGTGGCTTAAGCAGGACTCCAGGCGATCGAAAATCAGGTGAAGCTGTACGCGGCCCCGCTCAAAACTCAGGCTGTGACAGCCTGAATCCCGCTCCGGATACTGTTCAAGCAGTTGCTCTGAAAATTTCGTCAGATCCGGCCAGTGGGTATGAATTTCGACCAGTTGAGCTGCGCGCAAGGGATAGGCTTCGATAGCAAAATAATCCAGGGTTTCACAATGTACTGAATCATCTAACCATGCTTGCATTGTAATCAGGAAATTTAACCCCGTCCCGAAGCCGGTTTCTGCGATGCAAAAGTGCGATTTACCCTGCCATCGTGCGGGTAAATCATTGCCGCTCAGGAACACGTACTTGCTTTCGGCGGCCCCATCGTCCGTGTTGTAATAAATATCTTCGTAGCGCGAGGAGTATACCCGCCCGTCCTTTATTTCAACTTGAGCATAAGGAGGCATACTTGCACCGAACGGGTAATTTAAATGCGGGGATAGTGGCTAAATCTGGCGGATTCATAGGCTTGAATGATACAATGTCAGGCATTAAAAATTTAGAGATATGGCGATGGAAATAGATGATTTACACCAGCAGTTTCCTCTGGATGCACAGCCGGTACAAAATGAAGGGTTTAGCGTGAATAAAATCCCGTGCTGCTGGATTATTACAAATGATGAGGACGGAAAACGTATTAAACTGAACGATTCCAGCATGCTAATCTGGCAATTGTGTGAAGCAGACAATACGGTTGGCGATATTATTGGTGCCTTGCAGGAGCAGTTCCCCGACGTCGAAGGCATGGACAAGGACATTCAACGGGCGCTGGATGAATTGCTGGAAGAAGAGCTGATTACAATGCAGCCTGCCTGAGGATTGCTTTTGGAGTCGGGGCTTCAGCCCCGGTTTTAAGCCCCCGTCAATCAACTAAAGTTAAACGCCACCGATAGACGCACTTCATCCGACAGGTTTTTACTCACCGCATGGCGCGTTTGTGGCGCAAAAAAAATCCATTGTCCTTCGCCGGGTGTATGCTCAATAATTTGTTCGCCATCATGGATGAGCAGTTTTCCCGAGTTTCGCGGAACGCTCACATAATATACGCCGGATAGCCGTTCATCGTGGTCATCATGGCTGTGCAGGCTGGTGTCGGCACCGGGGCCCATGGCATTAAACCAGCATCCCATCTTTTTGACCGGCGGGCCTAGTATTCTATCAGCGCGAGCACGCGCATCGGTTTTGAGTTTGCTAAGCAGCGGCACATGTTGTTCATCCAAATAAATGTTCTCGAACCGGCCATTGAAAAAATGTGTTTTTTTAATATTGTCCAGGTTTTTTGCCGTAGTGTATTGCGCGAATAGCCCCGCATTGAAGTATTGATCAAACGCGCCCGGATGAACCAGAAATTCGCCCCGCGACAGTAGATGCGTCATGAGAACTAACTTCGATCGGGCGCCACGGCAAACTGAATTTTGTTTATTCCAAGTTGCGATATAGCATCCATGAGGTGAATAATGCGCCCGTGGCTGGCGTCTTTGTCTGCCTGGATGACAATCGTTGGAGAGACGCCGGCCATACCGGGGCTGTCGTTTCGTAGTGATTCTATGGCCCGGTTTATTTGATTCGCTAAATCCCGGCGTCTTTCGCTATCAGATTTCCCGCCGCCGGATACGTTTTTAAAGCGGGTCTGGTCTGTTTCTATGATAATTTCGTTCAGCTTGCTAACCGTGATTCTGACGGTAAATTCAGTGGGCTGTGCCTGTTCTGAACTGGCTTCAGGAAGGCTTAGATCGATTACGTTATCCTTGTTGAAGGTTGTGGTAATCATGAAAAAAATCAGCAGCAGAAATACTACATCGATCAGCGGCGCGAGATTAAGGCTGACGTCCTCTTCCTCGGGCCGGCAAAATTTCACGCTTCGGGTTCCAGATTTTGTTCGGCTTGAGCTTCGATATCAGCATCGGCTGTTGCTTCGGTCTGCGCTTGCGCCTCGACAGCTTTGGTGTGTTCAATTAAGGTAAACAAGCGAAATACTTCGCGCTCCATATCGATGGAGAGTGATTGAATATGAGCTTTGAAATGCCGGTAGAAAAGTAGAGATGGTATCGCGACGGTCAGCCCGGTGGCAGTCGTTACCAGTGCCTGAGAAATACCTTCGGCCAGTTCCTGCGGTTGCCCGACCCCTACCACGGTTATCGCGGCAAAGACTTTTATCATACCAACTACGGTTCCCAGTAGCCCTAACAACGGCGTAATAGCAGCGATTGAACCCAGAGTATTGAGGTACTTTTCCATCTCATGAACCTGATGCCGGCCACTGTCTTCAACCGTGGCTTTGAGTTC
>JAUVBY010000145.1 GCA_030590945.1 Gammaproteobacteria bacterium
CGGTTGATGCCCTGTTATTCGTTGTGCATCAAAAAGAAGACGCGATCTGCCTGATGAAAGACCTGCCTGCGCATTTTAATGATAACCCGAGACTACTGCGCGCAGTACGCGATGCCTATGATGTGTTTTCTTCACGGCTGGGGGCCATTGTTCTCTCGCACCCCGAACCGATTGTTCCAACCGCGATAAGCCGGGAAATATTTCTGATTGAATTACCGCTGCCAAACATAGGTGAACGACTGAAGCACCTGTTTAGCCTGAATCGAGAAAATACTCCTGAAGCCCGATTGCCCGAGAGCTGGCACTCACATATTGCAGCGGCGATGCAGGGCCTGACCCTAAACGAAACGAGAGATCTGTTACATAAATTAGTCAGCCGCTCTCCGGCAAAAATGACCGAAGTGCTAGCCTGGATCCATCAGGCCAGGGCCCAGGTTTTGATGAAAGAAAACTGCCTTCAAGTCATCACCGAGCGCATCGATATCGATCAGCTAGGCGGGCTCAGCAAACTCAAAAACTGGACACTCAACCGCCGACAACTCTTCAGCAAAGAAGCCAAAGATATTGGCATCAAAGCCCCCTCCGGCATCCTGATCATGGGCGTGAGCGGTTGCGGAAAATCGCTGGCCGCCAAGATCATCCCTGCGGCATGGGGTCTACCCCTGATCCGGCTGGACATGAACCTGATCATGTCAGGCGGGTGGGGCACGCCGGAAGTGGCCTGGGAACGTGCCTTGCGCGCCATCGAACACGCGGCACCGGTAGTGCTCTGGATTGATGAACTTGAAAACAGTTTTGGCTTTTTAAACGACACCATTACCAGCGGCAATATGACCATTTTCTCCTCGTTCCTGACCTGGATGCAGGAAAAGCCGGAAAATGTTTTCGTCGCAGCCACCGCCAATAAAATTGAACTTTTGCCCCCTGAAATGATTCGCAAAGGGCGCTTTGATCAATTGTTTTTTGTGGATCTACCCGATATAAAATCTCGCATTGAGATTTTACAAATCCACTTCATGAACCAGGGCATCAACCCCGATCAGCTTGATATTGACCGTATCGCCCAATTAATACACGGATGGACTGCCGCTGAAATTGCTCAGCTGGTTAAATCGTCACAAATTGATGCCTTTACAGAGAAGCGGGATCTAACCTTCGATGACCTGATTCATAACATCTACAATATTGTCCCTTTGTCCAAAACTATGGCACACGAAATTAACACCCAGCGCGGCTGGGCCCGTGACCGGGCTACGCCGGCCAACTAAGTATTGGTATTATTGTGGCCATATTCGTGGGGATAAGCACAGCCCGGCAGGCTATAATCGGCGCATGACAAAACCGCTTGTATCTGTTGTGATTCCCGCTTACAACCACGAACGATTTATTGGCGCGGGAATCGATTCCGTCCTGAATCAAACCATGAGCGATCTGGAGCTCATTATCGTGGATGATGGCTCGACAGATAACACAGCCGAAGTTATCAAAGCGTACAATGACCCACGCATTTCCTATACCTGGCAGGAAAACCAGGATGCCTATAACACCATAAATCGCGGCATGAGGATGGCCCGGGGCCGGTATATATCAATCCTCAATTCGGATGACGTATACACCACTGATCGCTTGGAGAAATGCCTGCAGCACATTGAAAAAATGGGCGCAGAAGTGGTATTCAGCGATGTCATCCCGATAGATGATGAGGGCCGGCCACTGACCGAGCCGGGATTTGGCTGGAACCTCTGGCATCAGAAAAATCGTGATTACTATTTTCAACACAACAACGATGAGTACACCGGCTTTCTAAACGGAAACTACATGGTAACCACGTCCAATCTGTTTATGACGCACCAGGCCGTGCAAAAAACCGGCCAATTCACCAGCCTGCGCTATTTACATGATTACGACTACATTTTTCGTTTGATGCTGGCCTGCCCGGGCAAGGTCAGCTACCTGCACGATGCACAACTACTCTACTATCGTATCCACGGCGGCAATACGCTCTCCGAAGCCGCCATCACCGGGCGGGAACAGGATCTTGAGGTCATCGAAAAATACATGCTGGCCAGCCTGCCGGAGGAACACAGAGACCGGGTGCGCACGGGCGCTAACCGTCTTCGCCAGCTGGAGCGCGAAATCAATGAAGTCAATACTGAACTTGCGCAACTAAAACAGATCAACCCATCCAGCCTTGGCCGCCGCGCAATGGCCAAAGCTCGCCGCCTGCTCAGTTAGCACTAACAAATATGAGCCTGAAAACTTTTCATAGCGTTGACAAGCTGGTCCGTCACGGCAACACCCTGCTCAAGGAGTTTGACGCGGTTAGCTTCGATGTGTTTGATACTCTGCTGGTTCGGCGGATTCATGACCCTGACCTGGTCAAACCACCGGTTGCGCAATTCATTGCCAACCTGGCCGCTGCAACAGGCCTTCATCTTGACTGGGAGGCCGTCCAGGGTTGCCGCGACCGGCATGAGACTACATTACGCAGTAAAACAGCCGAAACCTTTGTAGACCACGAAGCACGTTATGAACTATTTATGCGCAGCATGCTTGAAGAGCTGTTTCAGGGCAGCGAGCAGGAGCGTATTGATGAGCTGTATCAACAAGTTCGCCGCTACGAGCTCAAAATCGAAAATGCGATGCTGGTACCTCGCGCCGAGTTTGCTGACTGGCTGAAAGATTTACACGCTCAGGGCAAGCGCGTACTGGCGATCTCGGATATGTACCTGTCTGCCGCAGAAATTGAAGAACTACTCGAGCACGCTGGTCTGTTGAAATATATTCACGATGTCATTTCATCTGCAGATAGTTTTCTGTGCAAGGCATCGGGCAAAGCCTACGAAATGCTCACGGGAAAATTCGAGCTATCACCGCAACGCTGGATTCACATAGGCGACCACCCCATATCCGACGGCATACGCGCCACCGAAGCCGGACTCAAGCACGCGTTGGTATTGCAAGACCCTGAAGAGCGCCGGCGTAAAGCCATTGCCCGACATTACCAGGCGTACGCAATCTACCGAAAATTCTGGACCGGGCGCACGCTGCAGCAGTTCATGGCCCCCATGGAGGCGGAAAACAAACCATACTCCGGCATGTATATGGCCGGTTACAATTTTTTTGGGCCACTGATGGGGGTGTTCATTCAGAGCATTGCCGAGCACTGCAAAAAACGCAATATCAGTAAAATATTCTTTCTCTCGCGTGAGGGCTGGATGTTTAAGCAAGTATGGGAAAAAGTTACTCCGTACTTATATCCCGGCGCAGAACTTCCAGAAATCGAATACCTGTACGTCAGCCGTATGGCGCTGGCAGGGGCAAGCTGCGCGTATAAAGGACTGAGCCAGGAAAACGCAGACATTGTTTTCCTGCCCGCGGGTAATCGTGATTTTCGTGATGTGTGCCGTGTGTTTGGTCTCGAGATCGAAATGTTCACCGAACACCTGCAACGTTATGATCTGGAAGCAGATACCCTGCTGAGCCGTAACTACAAGGATTATGATGAACTGAACCGCAAAAACTTTGACCGGCTACTGCAAGACGTTGCTTTTCAGAGCGAAATTAAGCGTCAGACGCGGCCACACAATAATGCACTGCAACGTTACCTCGAGGCATCCGGGTTTTTTGTGCACGACGATGTTGCCCTGGTAGATATCGGCTGGCTGGGCACCATTCAGCGCTATCTATACTCTGCGATCGAACACCGAAAAGATCACCCTAACTGCCACGGCCTGTTATTTGGTGCAACGCGCGGCATACCCTTTGACAGCCAGGAGAAAAGCCACATCAAAGGTTTGATTTACGACCCCATGGGGGGTGACCTGCCCGGCAGTGCCATACTCTACGCGCAGGATTTGTTCGAAGAAGCCTGTCGTGCTCCGCATCCGACGCTCAATGCCTACCTGCCCGATGGAGACACGAAATATGAACTGCAATTTCGGCAAATGTCTGACGCGATTGGCAAAGCCGAGCAGGAACAGGATGCACACTATGCCGACCTGCAGCGCGGCATACTCGACGCAGCCGACCGCTTTGGCCCCGCCGCCGCGATTATGATGTGCGATTCCAGTGATTACCGGGCCTGGGTGAATTACCTGCTGGTCAATAAACTCGCTTTCCCGAAACGCAGCGAAATCCTGGCCATGCGCTTCAAACACCATCTGGATGATTTTCACGGCAGCGGCGCACCGACCTTACGCAGAAAATGGTTTGGGATTTTTGAAAACCCGTGGCAATTAAATGGCTGGCGATTACGATTAAGTAGTATCTTTCGCGGTTTTTTATACAAACGTCACGTTCGAAATATCAGCAACCGGGCCGCGATCAATGAAGAATAAACCACACCAGCTGTTAGATCAAAACTACGAACTGGGCGACAATGGCCTGCTTCGCCAGCTAAACCACCTGCGGCGTATGCAGTTTTCGACCATGGGCTGGTTTCATAGCGGGCCGGGGCTAAAAAATATGGTCGTTTTATTTATCTATCATCGATTGGGTCGCCCCATTTTTCGCCTGCATGCCTGGTACCATCAACAACCCCGGATCAAGGCGTTGCTCAGGCGCATTTTGCCCGGCGATTAAAACAAACGGCTAGCCGGCCCCATCGCAAACACACCATGCGCCGATATTTCAGCAAGCTATTTTGTTTCTTGACAGCGAACCCGGCCTTCACTGTCCTGTCAACCGTACTGACCGCACTATACCTCGCGCTGTTCATGTTTCAGGCTCGTGTCGATATCAGCCTGGAAATTGAAGCACCGAACACGTCTTATTTCAGGCTCTATTGGGCTGCATCCGGACAAACCTTCAATGAGAAACGCATGGCGTATGCGCAGATAAACTCACAGCGCCAAAATTATCACTTCCGTATTGCCTCGCTTAGCCAAATAGATCGCCTTCGTATCGATCCCATCGAATACGCCGGCGAGGTTAGATTAAATCACCTGCAAATTCGCCAGTTTGGCTACGCGCCTGTCACACTACAAAAAACCACAGATTATTTACCCGTGATCGCACGGCAGCAGCTTCAGATAAACCAGACTGAAGCATCCACCAGCCTGCGCATGCAGACTACCGGTAACGATGGCAACCTGGAGATCTCAGTTAAACCCGAGCGCGTATGGGCGTTTCCATTTCTACAACTCCTTGGCATCGGGTTTGCGCTGGCCAGTCTGGCATTCATTATGAGGCGACTGCAATTTGCACTCATTGATCTTCGGTTTGTCCCGTATTTGCTCAGTATCAGTTTTATATTGGCCGCAGTCATGGCCATTACCACCGGCCTGAATATGCACCCTGATGAAGTGGTGCACCTGGCTGCAGTCGATTTCTACGCAAGCCATGGCTTACCGCCGCCGCTGGATGCACCCGAAATTGCTTCTACCTACAGTATTTACGGGCATTCACGCCTGAGCGATTTTGAAATTTATTACCAGCTAGCCGGCTATTTCCAGGCCATCCCCAAACTGTTTGACGCCACCCCTCTAAGTGGTGCCCGCTTATTCGGACTGGTGATATTTGCGCTGCTTATCGCCTTTAGTTTCTACCAGAAAAATTTTCGCCCTTTCGCCCTGCCATTACTGCTTAGCGCACAAATCTGGTACCTGTACAGCTACGCCAATTCAGACGGTTTCGCACTCGCACTGGTTTTGTTTGCCGCGTATCAAGCGGCTAGCCCGAAAAGCCTGCTCACGCGGTTTTTAAGCGAAAACCAACCCGCAAAATTCGCGTTCAGCGCGGCAGGGCTTGGCCTGTTGTTCGGGGCGATGTTGCTGCTCAAACCGAACTACTACTTTTTTCTCCTGTTTCTGGTCCTTTATCTGTCATGGCGCATCGCGATGGGCTCGTTTCCAGATCGTAACCGACTCTGGAAGCGTATGCTGCTACTGACGCTGATCGCTATTTCCCTTTTTGGTGTACGACTCACGATGGACATCGCTGCCAATGGCTGGGACAGCACCGGCGTACAGGAAAAAATGCAGGAGCTGCACGCCAGCGCTAACTACAAACCCAGTGCAAGCCCGGAACATAAAAACCCGATGCTGGATCTAAAAGGCCAGGGCTACTCCCTCGGCTACCTGCTGGTCAACGCCCGCTGGTTCGAAAAATCGTTTAACTCCGCATTCGGGGCATACGGGTTTACAGATTTCATAGGCTCAACAAACTATTATGACCTGGTGCGCGCGATTGCACTGATGCTGCTCGCAACCTTACTGCTGGCCGTACTCAAAAGCCCCGGTCACGCCAATTTGATTTTGCTGGCTATGCTGGCGCTTTGCGCGGGTGGTTTAATCGCCACATCCGCCTGGATTTCGTGGACAAACGCGTTCCAGCCCCAGGGGCGTTATCTGTTTCCGGTCCTGCCGATGCTCAGCATCGTGTACTACCATGCTCGCGAATACGCGCCTTTGAATCTTTTGGAGTGGTTCAGTATCGCCCTGTATTTGCTTGCAATTTATTCCTTCATATTTGTCGGGCTGGGAAATATGAGCGCATGGGGTTAGCATCCAGAACCTATCCGAGCTAGAATATGCCGACACTAATACTGAAAAATCAACGTGCTTGAACTACTCTCTACCGGCGGCTGGCTGATCTGGCCTATCCTGCTTTGCTCGATTGTCGCACTGACCATTGTAATCGATCGATTTCGCAAGCTGCACTCTGACAAGGTGATGCCTCCCGGGCTCTATAACCGAATTGAGAAACTGATTCAAGATCGAAAACTTACCAATAAGCACCTCAAGACTCTGGCCGATCAATCCCCTCTGGGCAGTATATTTTCCGCCGCCATCACTCACGCACATTTGCAAAAAAATGAACTCAAAGCCACGGTTGAAGACAGTGGCCGGCATCAGGTTCATGAGATGGAAAAGTACCTCAATACTCTGGGTTCAATCGCTGCTATTACGCCGTTGTTAGGGCTACTGGGAACCGTAGTTGGTA
>JAUVBY010000155.1 GCA_030590945.1 Gammaproteobacteria bacterium
AAGTTAAATAGTAAGTTAAATAGTAAGTTAAATAGTAAGTTAAATAGTAAGTTAAATAGTAAGTTAAATAGTAAGTTAAATAGTAAGTTAAATAGTAAGTCTATATTTACTTGAAACTAGTTTACTTATATTTATCAATACATTGAGTGAATAATATGGCGGAGAGCGAGGGATTCGAACCCCCGGACCTATTACAGTCAACGGTTTTCAAGACCGCCGCATTCGACCACTCTGCCAGCTCTCCAGGTTTAAAGGTCTTACTTTCATCTGATATTAACGGTATGGACTACCGCGCGACTCAGGTTGCCGCTTTTATAGGTGGGCGATTATATATAAGCTGCGGGTGGAGACCAATGGTTTTTGGGTTTTTTGTTTTGGTTGGTCCCATGGGTGATTTAATGTAGAGGTTTAAAGGGACGTATTTGGGAAGCGGTGGATGCGCTGCGCTTATCGCACCCTACTCTGGTATCAGGGCTTTTAGCTGATCAATCGTATATTTTCTTTCTGTTTTTGAGAGCCTGGTAGCTGGCCTTGCTTTCATGTTGTCAAAGCGCTGCTGGCTTTTGTTGGATGCGGTATAGCTTTTTGCAGCCAGAAGTTCATCCATGGCAACGTGGTCGTTACATACCAGCACCATATCGCAACCGGCGCTAATCGCCAGATCTGCGCGTTCGACAATATTGCCGCCGACCAATGCACCGTGCATGGTCAGGTCATCGCTGAAAATCAGGCCCGAAAAACCCAGCCTCTTACGCAGTACTTCCTGCAGCCAGAACTTTGAAAATGTAGGAAGTGCTGAATCAATCTCAGGGTACGCGATATGTGCGGTCATTACTGCGCCTAGCTTATTTTTAAGCACGCTAAATGGCTGCATATCTTCTGCCAGGATAGACTCAAAGCTTCGCATATCAACCGGCGTTTCCAGGTGCGAATCAGCCAATACGTGGCCGTGTCCGGGAAAGTGTTTGCCTGTGGCCTGCATGCCGGCTGCCCGCATGCCATCGATAAATGCGGAGGCGATTTTTACCAGCTTTTCCGGTTCGGCATGAAAGGCGCGATTACCGATCACGGTATCGCCATGCAGGCCCAGATCCAGAACGGGCGCGAAACTAAAATCGACACCGCACTCGATAAGTTCTTCAGCCATCAATTGCGCGGTTGACGCGGTAAACTGCAACACGCGTTGCGTATCTTCGCCCGCCTCATCATACAGTCGGCCAAACTCAGCCATCGGCGGAATCCGTGTAAAACCATTTTTGAATCGTTGCACACGGCCGCCTTCCTGATCGACTGCAATCAATAATGCTGGATCGCGCAGGCTTCTTATCTCTTCGATTAATTCACATACCTGCTCGCGACTATCAAAATTTCGGGTGAACAAGATGACCCCCCCTACACCCGGATTCTGCAAACGGCGGATATCATCCCGGTTCAACCTGATGCCTTCGACATCCAGCATCACCGCTCCGCGAGGCAAGTGCGTTAAGGTCACGACGAATGCGCTCTGTTTTCGAAAATTTCGACCGGCGCTCCAAGCTTGACCAAATCGAACAACTCAATCACATCCCGATTGCGCATACGAATACAACCGTGCGAACCGGGCGCGCCCATCTCAACATCATCAGGGCTGCCGTGTATATAGATATAGCGGCACATGGTGTCGTTCGGCCCTAGCCGGTTCTTGCCACACTCTGTTCCACTTAACCAGAGTATGCGTGTCAGTATCCAGTCGCGGCCCGGGTGTTGTTCACGTAAGCTTTTCGTGTAGCGCTCGCCCGTCGACCGGCGCGCGACAAACACGGTATCTACAGCTGCACCCGCACCAATTTTTGCGCGCACGATGTGTTTACCGCGCGGCGTACGCAGACTGCCGTTTTGCTCGCCTACGCCGTTGGCTCCGCTGGAGATAGGGTAGACGCGGTGCAGAACATCACCCTCAAGCAGGGACAAGGTTTGCTTTGCGATGTCGATCTCTATTTTCATTTTGTTTTTGTTTTTTAACTAAAGCTAAATCCCCCTCTGTCCCCCTTTTTCTAAGGGGGAGGTTATGATGTGATTCAGCAAGCCTTCGGAGGCGTTTTCGATTAGATCCAGCACATGTGGGAAGCCGCCGGCGCCGCCAAAATACGGGTCGGGTACTTCAATTTCAGACGCGCCTTCGGCAAACTCAAGGAACAGGTGTAGTTTTGTTGCTTGTTCAGGTGTTGCGAGCCGCGACAGGTTGTCATAGTTTTCATGGTCCATCGCGATGACATAATCGAACTCTGAAAAATCGCGCGCTATCGCCTGGCGTCCTCTTAAATCAGTCAGGTCAATGCCTCGCAGGCGCGCCGCTTCAATTGCTCGTGGATCAGGAGGCTCACCTATATGCCAGTTGCTGGTGCCGGCCGAATCAACGTGAATTGAATCGGCGAGACCGCGTGATTCAACCAGCGCGCGAAATACGCCTTCTGCGGTGGGTGAGCGGCATATATTGCCAAGGCATACAAAAAGAACGCTAGCAGGGCTCATGAATATTTATAAAATGATAAAAGATACAGATTAGGCCCGCCCATTGGGACTGCCCACGCGCTCCAGCTCAAAAACAAATTCGCTTTCGCCTAAGGCAAACATGATCTTTTTGAGGTGCTCGCGGTTATCGACTTCAATTTCAAATTCCATATGGGCCAGATTTTTTTCTTCGTTTGGCATTTCAACCTTGGTGATATTCGAGCCTTCTTCCGCGATCAGTTGCGCAATTTGGGCCAACACACCGGGCGTGTTATTGACCACGATACGCAGTTTACTTTTAAATTTGCCCTTGGTTTTCGAGCCCCAATCAAGGTGCAGCCAGCGGTCGATATGTTTTCGATATCGCTTGGTATTGGGGCACCCATCCCGGTGCACAACCATCCCTCTATCCGCCACGAAAACGCCAATAATATTATCCCCCGGCACGGGGTGACAACAGTTGGCGTAATGGATAAGCATATTTTCTGCGCCACGAATAGACAGGCGAGACATCGACCCAACACGAATTTTATCGCCGCCCAACTCGGTCATCGAAATCAGTTGCTGCGCGACCATCAACGGCAGGCGTTTGCCAAATCCGATATCCGCCAGCAGGTTGTTCCAGTCCTCGAGCTTAAACAGCTCAAGCAACTTAACCTTGTTTTCACTGGCGATACGATTACGCGTATAGCCACTATCCCGCAATGCCTTGGTCAGCAAGCGACGACCCAGACTAATCGCTTCTTTATCCTGCTGCTGGCTGAGAAATTGACGAATGGTGGTGCGCGCTTTGGAGGTCACGACAAAATTAAGCCATGACGGTAAAGGCCGGCCGCTGCGCGAAGTGACGATCTCAACCCGGTTTCCTGAATCCAGAACCGTGTTGAGCGCAGAGACTTCGCCATTAATTTTACAACCGACACAGCGATTGCCGACCGCCGAATGTACGGAGTACGCAAAATCTACGGCAGTCGCACCCACCGGCAGGCGCTTGATCTCGCCTTTGGGCGTAAACACAAACAGCTTATCCGGGTACATCTCGGCACGTAAATGTTCCATGAAATGCCCGGCATCACCAACCTGCCCTTGCATATCAAGAAAACTATCCAGCCATTTTTTGACAATCTGCTGTGGCTGCTTACGTTTGTCCTTGTCATTGGATTTATACATCCAGTGTGAAGCCACGCCGGTTTCGGCCACACGATCCATTTCCACGGTTCGAATCTGCACTTCGACAGGCAGGCCATGCGGCCCGATCACCACCGTATGCAACGACTGATAGCCATTGCTCTTGGGCATGCCGATATAATCTTTCACAGTGTGCAGCATCGGGGTGTATTCCTGGTGCACCACGCCCAGCGCACGATAACAATCGTCACGAGAATCAACAATGACGCGAATACCGTGAATATCTTTTTGTGATTTCACGGAGACTCCGCGATACTTTACCTTTTGATAAATGCTGTATACGCGTTTCTTGCGCCCGGCGACTTTGGCATTCTGGATGCCCAGTTTTCCCATGCGTTCTTGCAGGCGATTAATAATCTGTAATTCAATTGGCTTGCGCCCACGCGTATCGCTGTTTAAACGATCGGAAATGGCTTTATAACGCGCGGGATACAATGCTTTAAAACACAGGTCTTCCAGATCGGCGGTTAATTCACGCATCCCCAGGCGATTAGCGATGGGGGCATATATCTCCAATGTCTGGCGCGCAATGCGTTTGCGCTTTTCGTCGGGCAAATGCTCCAGCGTATGCATATTGTGCAGACGGTCGGCCAGTTTTATCAGAATAACGCGTACATCTTTGGCCATTGCCAGCAACATTTTACGAAACGATTCAGCTTCGGCGTGCTGTGCATTATCACTCGAAATCTGCGTAATCTTGCTTACGCCATCCACGAGATGGGCGATATCCTCGCCAAACTCCTCGGCCAGCTCCTTGCGGCTTATCATGGTGTCTTCCAGCACATCATGCAAAATCGCCGCGATCAGGGTGCGGCTATCGATCTGCATGTTGGCCAGAATCAGGGCAACCGCGAGCGGGTGGTGGATATACGCCTCACCGCTTTTTCGGGTTTGATCCTGGTGCGCGATTGCGCCGAATAAATAAGCGTCGTAGATCGATTTTTGCGCGTCTGAATCCAGGTACTTCCCGGTTGCATCCAGCAACTGGCTGATCAGGACACGCTCTTTGGGGACATCAACATTGGGGCCAATGTCCATCATCGGCAGATCAAGCGGCACAGCGGAGTGTGCGCCACCATATTTCATCAGGTTTACGCAATAGTGTCGGTTTCATCCGTTGCGACCTCGGGAACCTGATCGTCCCCTTCAATCATCATATTCGACGCCACTTCTTCGGCTTGCTCTTCGGTCAGTTCTGTTGACATGGTCTCCGCCAGGGCGGCAGCGATCAGGCGCTCGGCCTCTTCGTCATCAATTTCTTCGATTTCTTCATCATCGTGGAACAAACCGATATTGGTGCTCTCAAGAATACTGGCGTCCACCAGATTCTCAGCAATTTCGCGAAGCGCAATAACCGTCGGCTTATCGTCTTCTTCCTCAACCAACGGCTTGGCGCCCATGGAAAGTTGACGTGCGCGCTTGGAAGCGATCAACACCAGTTGAAAGCGATTATCGACGTGTTCAAGGCAATCTGTAACGGTAACGCGTGCCATGGGGTATCCTCAAGATTTGAATGGGGGTGATTTTATTCGGTCTGCGACAGAAATTCAGCCCTTATATGGGGATAATTAGGCTTAACTCCAGTGAATTAGGCAAAATTATGCGCCTGGATCATGTTTAATCGAGTAACTTGCTTAGTTCTGCCAGCGCGGTATCGAAATCATCATTGACAATGATGTGATCATATTCATCCTGATGCGCCAGCTCATCCTTAGCGCCCTGCATGCGCCTGGCAATGGTCGCCTCATCATCCTGGCCCCGGTCACGGAGGCGTTGCTCCAGTGTTTCAACCGAAGGCGGCACAATAAATACGCTCACGACCTCGGGATAATGCTTGCGCACCTGACGCGCGCCCTGCCAGTCTATATCTAGAATCACGTGCTGGCCTTTGGCCATTATATCTTCGGCTGCAGCAGCCGACGTACCATACAAATTATCAAACACCCTGGCGTATTCCAGAAACTCACCCCGGCCGATCATCTCTTCGAATGTCTGCGTACCGGTAAAATAGTAATCTACCGCATCGTGTTCGCCCGGGCGCATAGCGCGCGTGGTGTGCGAAACCGCGATAGCGACGTCGTCGCGCGAGCTGATCAACGCCTGTGCAAGGCTGGTTTTGCCGCAGCCCGATGGCGCAGAGAAGATGAATAATTTTTTATTGGGCACGCTAAATCGGTTTTTGTGTTTTAGTTTTAGGTCCGCGATAGCGGCTCTGCGAATATACCCTCGAGGGCTATGTTAAACAACCCGGAGCGCCTGAATCGTGATACTCTTTCTTACGCAATCACGCTCTATTAACCCATATTTATCTATGCGATCTTACTACTGTCCGGTTAAAGCGTCATTCCCGCGAAGGCGGGAATCCATAAGCCTGTTTCTGACCGTATTATGGATCCCCGCATACGCGAGGATGACGATAAAACGGGATTTAGGTTTTAAGTCTCTA
>JAUVBY010000017.1 GCA_030590945.1 Gammaproteobacteria bacterium
ATGTTGTCCCAGGTAAGGCGCGAGTAATTTTTGAGTATAAGCCTGTCCCAACGGGTTAGTACCCTCAATAATAAACTCGGAAATGGTGAATTCCAGCGCAAAAACCGCCCCTTGCCAAAGCAAAAGGGTGACAAGCAATATGTGCCTGGGAATGATGAGTACTGCACGGCGCGTATTGGCGGTAAATTTCATTTTCAAGTTTTCTGACTCGGGAGAATGGTACATACCATCACTCGCTTATTATGATTGAATTGTAGCTTACAAAGTTTGTGTATCACTTTTTACAGTAATACTAACCCACTGACAGGAATATATTCTTGTATAAATTAAATTAATGTGCGAAACACCACTTTTCTCGGTCAAATATAGCGGTTACAGCTTTGCCTCTTACCTGATAAAAGACAGGCAAACGCCCAGATTAGCTCAATAATTACACTAACCACACTACTAACAGCGAATTTCTAACCCGGAAAAAGATCATTTATTTTACTCTGTGAGCTCTGTGCTTCAAAAGCACATCCCTCAATAGGGTGCCAGATCTTGCTATGGGCTATAATCTGCGGCCATTGTACAAAAAACTAACAACCATCACTGAGGAGTAAGGTAAAAATGAATTCTAAAACAACGCTGTCCGGCATCAGGATCGCCGCATTAACCACCGCTTTGCTGGTAAGCGGGAGCGCAACCGCTGGAGAATCAATCGCCGGCTTTGTCTACGTTGGCCCGGTTGGTGATCACGGCTGGTCTTACCAGCATAATGAAGGCCGCAAGGCGGTCGAAGAAGAGCTCGGCATCAAAACCAGCTACGTGGAAAGCGTTGCCGAAGGCGCAGATGCCGAACGCGTTATTCGCAAACTCGCCGCCGCCGGTAACAAAATCATATTCACCACGTCGTTCGGCTATATGAACCCGACCAATAAGGTTGCAAAACAATTTCCGAAGGTGAAATTCGAACATGCTACGGGTTATAAGCGCGGCAAAAACGTCAGCACTTATTCAGGGCGCTATTACGAAGGCCGGGCCGTCATTGGCACCATTGCAGGTATGATGACTAAATCAAACACCATTGGTTATGTCGCGTCGTTTCCAATCCCTGAAGTCATCCGTGGCATTAATGCCATGACGCTTGCAGCACGCAAGGTCAACCCCGATGTCGTGGTCAAGGTGGTGTGGGTAAATTCCTGGTTCGATCCTGGTAAGGAGGGCGATGCTGCTAAAGCGCTAGTCGACCAGGGCGCGGACATCATTACCCAGCACACCGACTCGCCTGCACCGCTACAGGTTGCCGAAGCGCGCGGCGTTTATGCGTTTGGTCAGGCGTCTGACATGAAAGCCTTTGCACCCAAGGCCCAGCTAACTGCGATCATTGACAACTGGAAAATGTACTACGTCAACCGCGTTAAAGCAGCCATGGACGGAAGCTGGGAATCGGGCGATACCTGGGACGGCCTCAAAGAGGGAATGGTTGTAATGGCACCTTACGGCGACGCGGTACCCGCTGATGTACGTGCTGCGGCAGATAAAATTCGCGAAGGAATCATCGACGGCAGCCTGCATCCGTTTTCCGGCCCGATCAACAATCAGGCGGGCGAAGAAATCACCAAAGCCGGCGCAACGATCCCAGATGGCGATTTGCTGGGCATGAACTGGTACGTGGAAGGCGTACAAGGTGATCTACCCAAATAACAAACCATTCACAGGCGATATGCCTGTATGAAAATAACGGGTGCAGCGCAAACCGCTGCGCCTTTTTTTGTCCTGTCACCTTGAGACCTCAGCATAACCCAGGTGATGATTAAAAATGGCTTAAATACCCCTGCTCGGCGTTGTGAACCTTATGAATAGCATGCTATTCACTGCGATCCACGCCTTGATCAGGAATATTTTCCCTCATTTTTCTTTCACCGCTGGGTTATGCTGAGGTCACTATGAAATCTTTTATCGAAGGCCTGCCAAAGGCTGAGCTTCATCTGCACATTGAAGGCACGTTTGAACCCGAACTGATGTTTAAAATCGCGACTCGTAATGGTATCGAGCTGCCCTACGAATCGGTCGAATCCCTGCACAAAGCGTATGACTTTAGCGAACTGCAGGATTTCCTGGATATCTATTATCAGGGCATGAACGTACTGCTTACCGAGCAGGATTTTTTTGACCTCACCCGGGCATACCTGATTAAAGTGCACGCTGATAATGTGCGCCACGTAGAAATATTTTTTGATCCTCAGGGCCATACTTCACGCGGAGTCGAATTTGCCACGGTTATTCACGGCATTCATCGTGCACTGGTGCAGGCCGAGGCTGAATTTGATATTTCGTCAAAAATCATCATGTGCTTCCTGCGCCATCTTGACGAAGAGGATGCACAGCGCACATTACAGGCCGCCGCAGAATTTAAGCACCTCATAGCAGGCGTCGGGCTGGATTCCTCGGAAAGCGGCAACCCCCCCGAGAAATTCAAACGTGTATTCGCACAGGCGCGAGAGCAGGGCTACCATATCGTAGCCCATGCCGGCGAAGAAGGGCCTCCGGAATATATTATTCAAGCGCTCGATTTACTCAAGGTTGAACGTATTGATCACGGCAATACTGCGATGCAGGACGCTGCCCTGATTGAGCGCCTGGTAGATGAGCAAATCCCGCTAACGGTTTGTCCCCTTTCTAATTTGAAACTATGCGTAGTGGATAATCTGGCGCAGCACCCGCTACGAGAAATGCTCGATCGAGGCTTACGCGTCACGATTAACTCGGATGATCCAGCGTATTTCGGGGGTTATATGAATGCGAATTTCATCGCCGTTGAAAATGCCCTGTCGCTCGGAAAAAACCGCCTGGCCAGGCTTGCACGCAACGGGTTTGAGGCGGCGTTTATTGATGATGCACGACGCCAGGAATTGCTGGCCGAATTAGATCGGTATTTAGAAGTTCATTTGTAATTAGGCAGCGGAATGCTGTGACTATTTGGTGGATGCGCTGACGCTTATCGCACCCTACTTCGTGCTGATAGCATGGTTCTGTCTGTGATTGGTTGCTGGAAACACTGGCGCTCACCGTGCCCAACTTCGGGGGTGTAGCGGGAAACTAGCGCTTTGGTATTGCTATCGCTTACAAATGGCCCTTAATCACCTCATAAATTTCCGGCCGATGCTGCTTGATCTCATCTTTATCCAGCCCTTCCAGTGAATGCGGGTATTTGAGCCAGTCTTCCGTTTCATGCAGATAATAATCCGGCGCGTGATCAAGCTGGTTTCGCTGCGGTTTATAGTACGGTACCGCTACCCGGATGTCGTGCGGCGTATTGAGCCGGGCGCGTGTTTTAATATGATTTATGATCGCTTCCATTGATCGCCCTGTATCGAACACGTCATCCACAATCAACAGACTATCCTCCTGCACTATATTCTTAATCAAATAACTCAAGCCGGATACCTTGATCTCACGCGCCTGATTGTCGATACCAGAATAGGATGCGGTACGAATCGCGATGTGATCGGTCTGAATACCATGAAATGCAAGAAACTCCTGTACGGCGATCCCCATGGGTACACCGCCCCGCCATACCGCGATCATGAACGTTGGTCGAAACCCGCTTTGCACAATCTTTTGCGCCAGACGAAATGAATCTTCCAGCAAATCCTGCGCACCAATATAAACCTTATCAACCCGGGTACTCATAGTTTATGAATTAAGTTATTTTCTGATATGATCTTTCTTAGAGGCCTCAGCATAACCCAGATGACGAGTAAAAATGATTAAAATCTCCCTGCTCAGCGTTGCAAATCTTGTGAATAGCTCGCTATTCACTGCGAAATGCGCCTTAATCAGGAAGATTTTATCTCATTTTTCTTTCGCCACTGAGTTATGCTGAGGTCTCTCCTGATAACGTAATGTACAAGAAATTTCCGCATTAAAATGAAAAAACATTTTCTGGACGAGCGACAACTAGTGCTCGACTCCTTCAAACTCGGTGTACAGGTGATTGAAAGTGGCTTTCGCCCGACCTTTATCGTCGGCCTGTGGCGCGGCGGTAGTACCGTGGCTATCTATGTACAGGAATGCCTGCAGACGCTTGGCATCAATACTGACCATATCGCGATTCGTACCTCCTATAGCGGAGCACCCGGTTACGAGGCCATGGTCTCGGAGCCGGACACGCAGATTCGCGTGCATGGAACAGAGTATTTGCTGGACAAGCTAAACGCTGAGGATAGTCTGTTAATCGTGGATGACGTATTCAGCACGGGCCTGAATATTCAGGCGGTGATTGAGCATTTACGAAAACGCCTCAAACGCAATTTCCCCGGGCAGCTTAAAGTAGCTACACTGTATCGGCGACCATCCTACCAGAGAACCGATTTTGCACCGAATTACTGCTTGCATAACACGGCTGACTGGCTAGTGTTTCCCTATGAAATGAGCGGCTTGTCGCTGGAAGAAATACAGCAACACAAACCCTACCTGAGCGAACTGATCTGCAATGATCAGCTGGAATAGGCACCTGTACTCAGCGTTTTTTTGCAAAGTCGCAAGCTCAAAGGCCAGTGGATAGTTCGCGTGGTTTCTGCCTCACCCCAGGCATTCGAAAGCGCTGGAAAAATGGTCGCCACGGGATCCACAGCGTGTTGTTTATTGTAACGCCTGGATGCCGACCAGGTACGCAGGAAACCAAGCAACTGTGGTAAATCCCATCGGGATGTCATCTTGAATTCAGGGTGATCCATCTCCTCAAAGGGTAAACTGATTTGAGCATAACCGTTTTCGACCATTGTGCGTTCCGGGGGCCAATAGTCGCCCAATATTGATTCATACAAATGGTTCACCAGTCGATCGATCTCATTCTGGATTTCCAGCAAATTATACGTCCAGACCGCTAGAATACCCCCGCGCTTTAGAACGCGGTTCGCTTCTTCGTAAAAAGCGGGTATATCAAACCAGTGCAAAGCCTGGGCTACCGTGATCAGATCAATGGAGTCGGCGCCGATTCCGCTCTGCTCCGCTGTAGCCACTCGATAGCTAATACCAGCGCTGGATTGAGCACTTTCGATTTGCTCAGCACTGGCATCGCTTGCAATTACTCTGGCAAAATACCCCGATAATTCAATTGCTGACTGACCTGATCCGGTGGCGCAATCCCAGGCGATTTGCTTTCCGGGAGAAATTGAGGCGAGGTATGCAAACAGCTCAGGAGGGTAATTCGGCCGGTGTGCGCGGTAATCATTCGGCGCATCGGAGAAATGATCCTTAAAGCCGCTTGCCATTGTAGCCTTATAGTTTGTTAAAAAATGCGACCATTGATGCAATATCCGCCGTTTCAATAAGCTCGACTCCCATCTCACTATAAGCAAGCGCAACATCCGTATCCACGATGTCGTACAACATCCAGTGCGCGAACTCCGGCCAGGGTGCCTCCCCTTCTGGAAGCCGCTCGTAATTTGTCATTAGAAAGTCAGCCTGCAGGCTGGCCGCCTGCGCGCGATGGGTTGCATCGTATTTCCTGAGTATCCATCCGGTCTTAAGCTCGCTGTGTTGCCGGGTATATTCAATTGCCTCTGCAGAAAAAGAAATCAGCATGCATTGCTTCTTAAAAGGCTCAAGCTGTGCCAGCAGTATATCCATTACCCTGACCAGGCCCCATTGCTTGAGGCTCTCGCCTTTGATTTCAACCAATGCGGTAACCTCGGGATATTGCGCACATAACTCAAGTATTTCCGCCAGCGTGGACACCTTAAGCGGTTTGAAGGTTTCACCAAATTTCTGCGGGTGGTGTACACTGATGTCCCTGCACAAATCGGTACTGGCAGTGAACACCGATTGTGACACGCCAGAGGTTCTCTGGAAATTATCATCATGCATCAAGATGAGTTCTAAATCCGCGTTCATTTGCAAATCAAACTCAATATAGCCCGCACCGGCTTCAATGGCTGCATACAAGGCAAGCCGGGTGTTCTCAGGATAACGCCGCATGAAGCCGCGATGCGCGACCAGGCGCGGTTTACGCATCGCGCTAACGTTTGACAAAATCCATGATCCAGCTGACAAAAAGTTCGCTGTCCGATTTAAGATCGAGTGAGGCCATTCCCGCTTCAATACGCTCTGCCGGGATGATAGCCCTGCGATCATTCATCAGGGTTCGCGAATAGGCATTTCCCCATTCAGGATGCCCTTGAATACTCAGAAAATGCTCACCCCACTGCACGACAAAATAGGGGCAAAAATCACTCTGCGCGATGACTTGAGTATCGCCCGGTAATTTTGTTATCTGATCCTTATGGCTGACAAGCATATTGAGCTCGCCAGAAGATTGTCGCATCCACTGAAGCTGCCGGATCATCTCGTTACGAGCGATGCCAATCCCCCAGCCTTTCCTTGATTTCTCCACCAGGCCCCCACGCGCCAGTGCAATAATCTGATGACCAAAACAAATGCCAATCAGTTTTTTACGCTGCTTATCGAGCTCCCGTACAAATTCAATGAGCCGGTGAACCCAGTCCAGATCGTCGTAGGCTGCTGCCTTGCTACCGGTTGTAATGTAAAAATCATAGGCATGAATATCGTGCGGATACTGGCCCTGCTGACAATCAAAAATTTCGAATTCCAGCTTTTCATCCACCCCATCGAACATGGATTGCACCATAGCCGGGTAGTTTCCAAACTCCGGCTGGAATTTTTCCAGTACATTATCACATTGTAATAGCGCTACCTTCATCGGTGCTAAAGGTCGCCGTTAACCGCATTTACAAAAATTTGTTGGTATTGTGCCGCATTAAAGCTGATCGGGTTCCCCCCTGCGGACGGATCATCGACTGCCATTTTACCCACTATTTCTGCTTGCGCCGCATCGATACCAATTTCCGCCAGGGTGTGTGGAATGCCTAATTGATCACGCAGCTGCAGCACCCATGCCATAAAACCATTAAAGCCTGTCACATCGAGCCCCATGTAATGGGTCAGGCGATCGATGCGTTTTTCGATCTCTGCCCTATTGGCCTTCAGTACATACGGCATCAATATGGCATTCAACGTACCATGATGTGCATCATACAAGGCTCCCAGCGGGTGCGCGAGTGCATGCATGCCCCCCAGGCCTTTTTGAAAAGCGGTCGCCCCCATACTGGAACATACCAGCATTTGAGTGCGCGCTTCGATATCCGCCCCATCAGCAACCGCACGCGGCAGGAATTCCTGAACCAGGCGGATGCCCTCTACTGCAATCCCTTCTGCCATCGGGTGATAAAAGGGTGAGCAAAGCGCTTCAAGGTTGTGTGAAAGCGCATCCATACCGGTTGCAGCGGTAATCGAAGCAGGCAGGCCGACGGTGAGTTCCGGATCCAGCAACACTTCCGCGGGCAGCATATTCGGATGGAAAATAATTTTCTTAATGTGGTTACTCGCGTCGGTAATTACCGAAGCCCGACCAACTTCAGAACCTGTGCCCGCGGTGGTTGGCACCGCCACCACCGGCGCCATACCGTCTACATTAACCCTTAGCCAGTTATCACCTACGTCTTCGAAATCCCATACCGGGCGATTCTGACCCACCATCAGCGCCACCGCTTTTGCTGCATCGAGCGCAGAACCACCGCCAAAGGCAATTACACCGTCGTGATTGTGTTCACGATAATAAGCCGTGCCATCGTCCACGTTTTCACCGGTAGGGTTGGCTTTGATGCCCGAGAACAGACCGCAGATCAATCCCGACTGATTCAGATCATCCACCACCGCTTTGAGCATTGGCAAGGCAGCCAGGCCGGGGTCGGTGATCAACAAAGGTGACTGCATACCCATCGATTTACACAGGCCCGCCAATTCTTTGATGCGACCCGCACCAACTTTTACATTGGTAGGGTAATTCCAGTTTGCAGAATAACTCATGATTTAAAGGCTCGTTTTAATGTGAAAAGACTTTGGCCGGGTTACCGACTCGTATGCCATCACGGAAAGCGTACAGCCATGGCCCGAGTTTTTAATTCCGGTCCAGGCCAGGTCCGGATCCAGGTAATCACAGCGGTTTATGAAAAAGGTTCCAGTCTCTACCTGCTGGCCGAGCTCGATACCTTTTTCGATATCCTGCGTAAAAATTGAAGCCGTCAAACCAAACTCGCTGTCGTTCATCAATTCAATCGCCTGTTCATCTGAACTAACTTTCTGAATGCCCACGACCGGACCAAAGCTCTCTTCGGTCATCACTCGCATAGTATGGTCTACATTGCTTAGCAACTGGGGTGCAAGGTAGGCGCTACCCGGTTGGTCTGCAGAAAAATCATCAAGCTTGATATGGGCCGTCGCACCCTGGCTGATCGCTTCTGCGATTTGCTCACGCACAAACTCAGCCGCACTGGCGCGCACCAACGGGCCCATAGAGGTATTTGGATCATCCGAGCGCCCTAGTTTCAAGGTATTCACCCAATCCGTTGCCTGCTTGATAAATTCATCGTGGATCGACTCATGAACGTAAATACGCTCGATACCACAACAGGATTGTCCGGAGTTATAAAAAGCACCATCCATGGTGGCATCAACTGCTTGAGCAATATCCGCGTCTGCGCGTATGTAAGCCGGGTCTTTGCCACCCAACTCCAGACCAATGCCAATAAATCGCCCCGCCGCTGCTTTTTCAACCATTTCACCACCCGGCACCGAGCCGGTAAACGCAACGTGATTGACGCGCTCGTCTTTAATCACCCCTTCGGTATCAGCATGATTCAGGTGCAAATACTGGAAGACACCTTCTGGTAGACCACCTGCAACGAAGGCTTCAAACAATCGTTCAGCACACAATGGGGTCTGCGCAGAGTGTTTTAAAATAACCGCATTACCCGCCAATATTGACGGCATGATGGCATTAATTGCGGTTAGGTATGGATAGTTCCATGGTGCAATCACAAACATAACGCCCAGCGCTTCGCGTTGAATCCAGCGTTCAAAGCCTTGCTTCTCCTCCAGCTTAATGGACTCCAGGCCCGCATCTGCCAGTTCGATCATCTTACGCGCACGTTCTTCCATGCCCGCTACTTCGCCCGCTGCCGAAGCAATTGGCCGCCCCATCTGCCAGCAAATTTCTTCCCCAATTTCTGCTTTTTTCGCTACAAAAGCATCAACCATCGCGCTACAAAGAATTTTGCGTTCCGCGAGTGGAACCTTTTTCCAGGCTTTTTGCGCTTGTTGAGCTCGCTCGAGCGCTGAATTAATCTCTTCCGTCGAGGCATAAGGGCGCTCGACATACACTGAATTGTCAATCGGGCTGATGGTGGTGAGTTTATTTGCCATGGGTAAATCCTAAAAATTACTTAATCATCATAGGGTGGATAAGCGTAGCGCATCCACCATTACGCGTAGAATAAAAAGGCGGATGCGCTACGCTTATCCACGCTACAGTACAGTCAGTAAAAAGGCTTAATTAATCGCCAAATATGCGCCCTAATCAATGCTATGACAAGATGCAAAAATGCGAAATTTATAAAATAATTGGGTCTAAATTATTTCGAAATACCGGTCCATTTCCCAATCCGTAATATGCTTGCGAAACTCCCGTTCTTCCCACTCACGAGATGCCGCAAAATGCTCCACAAACTGATCGCCGAACAGGCCCCGCGCTGCGTCTGATGCCTTCAGTGCCTGCGCTGCATCCCACAAGGTTCTGGGTAATGCCAGATGTGCCGGGTGTTCCTGCGCGTAGGCATTGCCCGTAATTTCATCTTCAGGTTCCCATTTCTGCTCGAGCCCGACCAGACCTGCGCCTATCGCTGCGGCCAGCGCCAGGTATGGATTTGCATCCGCTGAACCAAGGCGGTTCTCGACGCGCTGAGATTTATCCCCGCCGGGGATAACACGTAGTGCAGTAGTACGATTATCCACCGCCCAGGTAGCATCGGTAGGCGCCCAAAAACCCGGTATCATACGCGAGAAGCTATTGATGGTCGGTGAGGTCATGCATAAAAACTCCGGCATCAGTTTTTGTTGCCCCGCCAGGAAGTGGCGCTGCGTATCGCTCATATTGTGTTTATTCGCAGGTTCGTAAAAAGCCGAACCAGAGCCATCTTTGTGCCGTAGTGAAATATGAATATGCCCACTCTGGCCAGGACAATCGTTCGACCACTTGGCCATGAAGGTCGCCATCAAACCATTGTGTTGCGCCAGCACCTTCATAAAGGTTTTGAACAAGCTGCCTTTATCGCCCGCATTCATCGCCGAATCGACTGCTATAGCCGCTTCCAGCACCCCCGGACCGGTTTCCGTATGCAGACCTTCGATGGGGAAATCCATCTGCTCGCTCATATTCAGGATCTGATGATATAAATCGGCGTGCGTTGAATTGCGAATCATTGAATAACCAAACCACCCGGGCGTCATGGGTTTTAGATCTTTATAATGCTTTTCGCGCACACTGTCGGGGGTTTCTTCAAACATGAAAAATTCATACTCCAGCGCAGCGTAGACATCAAAGCCCATATCCGATGCCTTATCGAGAACTTTTCTTAAGGTACCACGCGGGCAAACCGCTTCGGCCTGCTCCGAGAATTCACCCAGAAATAACAGCATATCATCTTCAAGCGGTAACTCACGACAGGTATCGGGCAATACTCTGGCCGGCGCATCCGGATAACCCGTATGCCAACCCGTATACGTCACATTGTCGTACAACTGATCTTTTGAATCCCAGCCCAGCACGACATCGCAAAATGAAAAGCCACTATCCAGCGAAGAAAAGAATTTCTCGCGGGATATATACTTACCACGCATTACGCCGTCATTGTCAAACAGCCCTAATTTGACATGGCTCAACCCGCGTTCTTCAACGATCTTTTTAGCATCGTCTATGGTTTTTACATCTCTTGGATTCATGTTTCGATTTCCGGTGATAATTGAATTAGGCGTGCTGCCAATACCTGGGAGTCTCTCGGGTTTGGCTGTTTTCAACGAAACATGTTAAATCCGATAGACTCCTGGAGGAGTTTAAGCAAAGGATACGCCCCATTACAACTGGTATTGGCAAATTTTATGCCATGATAGAAGAATTACACGATTTCAATAATCGTCTCCAGTGACTCTGCGGCTTCGACAATAGTTTTCGGTGGCGTTTCATCGCAAATCAACCTGTCAACACGCTCAAAATCACACACCTTTACCAGCGCTTGTCGTGCAAACTTGGTGTGATCAGCCACCACAATAACCTGTTCAGCTCGAGCAATGGCTGCTTGCGACACCTCCATTTCCTCAAGATGAAAATCAAACACTTCACCTTCAGGGCTGATTCCACCAATCGAAAAAATGGCGTGCTGGTAGTGAAATTGAGAAATAAAATCCACGACAGGCTTGCCGAAGGCAGCCGCATCATCACCACGTAGCTCTCCACCCGCCATATAGACATGGTTCTCATTCCTGGAGGCCAGTGTGCGCGCAATTTCTACCGAGTTGGTAACTACAGATAACTTTTTATGATTAATCAACGCCAGCGCAACATAAGCGGTCGTTGACCCACTGTCCAGAAACAGTGATTCTCCGTTTTGTACCAGGCTGGCGACTTTGGCCGCAATTCGCTGTTTGCTTTTTTTATTTTCAGCCATTCGCCGTACATACGGCGCCTCATGTAAGTCGTCCGGTAAAACGATTCCACCATGAACGCGCAGTACCATGCCCTTGTTGACTAGTGGTTGGACATGTCGGCGCACCGTTTCATCGGACACGGAAAGCATATCAGCCAGTTCTAAAATCGAACAGGAGCCACGCGATCTGACCGTTTGCAGAATCTCGGTCTCGTGTTTTGATAAGGAATATGGAGCGCTTGTTTTCAATTAATTTCAGCCTCTAAATTGGTATATTTTGGTTTTAAGTCGAAATATTCGCTCTATTTTACCTGTTTATTTGGTTTTTTATTGTTTTTTGTGGTATTTCGATATAAATTCAATCTACTCGGATAATTTATGAATATCATTCCGAGCCGACACCCCCTATAGAGGATGTCGCAAAAGCAAAGGAAAATCTTCCCCAGCCCCTCCTTATCAAAGAGGGGTACTTTTACGACACCCCCTATAAGAAGAAGGCGTGCCAATCCAGCAATCGTAATCTACTATCAGAGGAGAAAAAATGTTAAGCATTAAATCAAAGCACATATTCGCGGCCCTGCTCGCATCCTGCATGCTAACGCAGGGCGCGCAAGCAGCGGTTGAATCAAACGACCCTATCAAATTAACACTGCACGACTGGACGGGCCAACTCATCACCACCACCATGATGGGCCGGGTACTGGAAGAAATGGGTTATAACATCGAATATCAGGTAGCTGATTACATCGCTCAATTTGCAGGCCTGGAGTCCGGGGATTTACACGTAGCTATGGAGATGTGGGAAACCACCGGCAAACAGGCTATGGAGACCAGTCTGGCAACGGGCAATACTGTGGATCTCGGCGAAACTGGCATGAAGGCAGTAGAAGAATGGTGGTACCCACTCTACATGAAAGAGAAATGTCCCGGCCTGCCTGACTGGAAGGCGTTAAACGATTGCGCTGAAATATTCTCTGCGCCGGAAACCGCGCCCAAAGGCCGCTATCTTGGCGCACCTGTGACCTGGGGCGGATTTGATGATGAACGCGTAGAAGCGTTGGGCATGGATTTTGAAGTGGTCCATGCGGGAACCGATGCCGCTTTGTTCGCAGAACTGGAATCTGCGTATCAACGCAAAGCCGCCTGGGTTGGTTGGGTGTATACCCCCCACTGGGCACCGATAAAGTTTGAAGGTGAATTTGTTGAGTTCCCGCCGTATAGCGATGAATGTTATAGCGACCCTAAAGCCGGGCTCAATGCAAATGAAGCCTATGATTGTGGCAAACCTCGCGGCTGGATCAAAAAGGTTGGCTGGAAAGGTGGTGAAGAAAAATGGCCTTGCGCATATCAGGCCATCCGGAACTTCAAGACGGATAACCAGACCATCGGCACCATGGTGGGCGAAGTCGACCTGGATGGCAAGAAAATGGAAGACGTGGTCGAAACCTGGCTGAAGGCAAATGAATCTACCTGGAAAACATGGACTCAATGTAGCTGATCTAGGAGCCTGTCGGACTTAGCATGTTTCGTTCAAAATCCCCGAATATCGATAAACTGACCTTATCATGATCGTCAAATGGAACAACCATTCTTCTCACATGATAAACTCATTTTATTCGATCTCGAGAATTTTGCTCCGAAACAGCCAAGCCCGACAGACTCCTGCACTGACATAACTCCGGAGCCAGGCTCCGGAGTAACATTGGGACATTAAAACCATGCATGACCACGCTGTCACCCTAAGTTGTAAGGGCGTATGGAAACTCTTTGGCGAAAATTGTGAAGCTTTCCTGGCCAAAAAAACCGGGATACCAAGCCAGAAAGACGTACAAAATGCAGGCCTGATTGGTGCGGTGCAGAATGCCAGTTTTGATATTCATCAGGGCGAGATATTTATCATCATGGGGCTTTCCGGCTCGGGAAAATCGACGCTGGTTCGTTGCCTGACAAAACTGATAGAGCCCAGCGCCGGCAGCGTGCTGTTTAACGGTGAAGACCTGCTCGCAATGCCAGAAAAAGAGTTGATTGATGTTCGCAGGCATAAAATGGGCATGGTATTTCAGCATTTTGCGCTGCTACCGCATCTCACCGTACTGGACAATGTTGCGTTTCCCTTAGCCATTCAAGGCATAAAGCGCGCACAACGCGAAGCGCGAGCGCTGGAAGTGATCGAACTTGTGGGCCTTGCCGGGCGGGAAACTTATTATCCCCGGGAGCTTTCCGGAGGACAGCAACAACGCGTGGGGATTGCCCGTTCATTAGCGGTGGAACCCGAGATATGGTTTCTCGATGAACCTTTTTCGGCGCTGGATCCTTTGATTCGACGTGAAATGCAGGATGAATTTTTACGCCTGCAAAATGTCCTGCACAAAACTATCGTTTTCATTACGCATGACTTTGATGAAGCAATCCGCCTGGCGGATCGAATTGCCATTATGCAGGACGGCGCTATTGTACAAATTGGATCACCAGAAGAATTGATTCTGAAACCGGCGACAAATTATGTGGCAGAATTTACCCAGCAGATCCCGCGAGAAAAAGTACTGACGGCAAAATCCATCATGACCCCCATTTCTGCCGGCACTTTATCCCCCTCCTCTTTTAACAAAACCGTCAAGTCAGAAACACGCATCCAGAGTTTTGCGGCCGATGTGGTTCACGATACGCAGGATATAGGGGTCGTAAATGCGGATGGCGAACTGATTGGCACACTGACGCCAGGCAAAGTTATCGATGTGCTTGTTTCCGGGAACCCGGCGCTTTGAGCAACCGTTCTACCTTATCAATAACGGAAAAAGGCGCGGATAAAACCCTGATCTGGTTATGGGGTGGATGCTTGATGCTGGGCATACTGCTTTACTATTTCTCAGCACAACTGCCTGAGCAATTTGCGTGGCTAATCAAGTATCCAAAAAGCTGGACCATCCCTTTGAAATACTGGATCAGCGATTTCATGAAATGGCTGATCCAGGATCTGGATTTCGGCCTGTTTACCTTTAAAGAATTTACGCGCTCTATCGCGTGGCTGCTGGAATGGCCATTGCGTTTCGCGAGCGCGTTATTATCCGAAGGCTTCACATTTTCATCCGACCCTAAAGCACCCGTCCTCGTGCAGAGATTACCCTGGGTTGCCGTAACGGCTATTTTTACCTTAATTGCCTACAGGGTTAATGGTTGGAAACTTGCCATCCTGGTCGGTAGTTGCTTTTTGTACCTGGCTATTTTCGGGCAATGGGAAAGCGCGATGGTGACCCTGAGCTCGATTGTGATTGCTGTGCCCTTCGGTGTGTTCATCGGCATGTTATTTGGCATACTGGGCTTTCGTCATAAAAATTTTGAAATGGCGATGATGCCGGTGCTTGATCTGATGCAAACCGTGCCCGTGTTCGCCTACCTGGTTCCGGTGCTGTTCCTGTTTGGCTTTGGCCCGGTTGCCGCCATGATCGCAACCATGATCTACGCAACACCCCCGATGGTGCGCCTGACTCTGCTGGCACTCAAGCAGGTGCCCGCCGAACTGGTTGAATATGGCAGGATGGCCGGCTGTACTAACAAGCAACTATTGTGGAAAGTGCAAATACCCAGCGCACGTGCCGGATTAATGGTCGGGGTCAACCAGGTGATTATGCTTTCACTGAATATGGTCATCATCGCATCGATGATTGGTGCCGGCGGGCTTGGTTACGACGTCCTGGCTTCACTCAGACGCCTGGCGATCGGTGCCGGGCTCGAGGCCGGTGTGGCCATTACCTTGCTGGCGATTGCACTGGACCGTTTGAGCCAGGCATTTGTACAGCGTGATACCACCAGTTTTCACCCGGAAGATGTTCATTTCTTAATCCGGCATCGTTATCTGGTTACGGCAATTGCAGGATTACTTATTGTGTGGATCGCAGGGCATTTTCTACCCGCCGTAAACCACTATCCGGAAGCTATGCAACTGACTACTGGCGAATTCTGGTCGGACCTTGTGAAATGGCTCAACATTAATTATTTTGATCAGTTCGAAGCGGTTAAAACCTTCCTGCTACTCAACTTCATGATTCCGATTAAGCGCTTCCTGCTGGCCGTGCCCTGGGTGGTAATCGTCGCCATGGTGGCACTGCTCGGCTATCAACTGGGTGGCTGGCGTCTATCCGTACTAACCGCACTGTTATCCCTGTTCATTGCCGTCACCGGGCAATGGCAAAAAGCCATGGTAACGATCTATCTGTGCGGGGTATCGGTATTATTTGCGACGGGCATCGGCGTACCACTAGGCATGTGGGCCGCCTTGAATAAAAAAGTCTATCGTGTGGTAAAAGTGATCATAGACACACTGCAAACCTTGCCTTCATTTGTCTATTTGATTCCCGTGGTAATGCTGTTCAGGGTAGGCGACTTTGCTGCGATGCTGGCGATCATCGTCTACTCACTGGCCCCCGCGGTTCGTTACACCATTCACGGCATTACCCAGGTACCGGAAGATCTCGTAGAGGCTTCCAAAGCGATTGGCTGCACCAAACTTCAGATCCTTCGACGGGTCCAAATACCCATTGCTCTGCCGGAGATAATGCTGGGCGTCAACCAGACCATCATGATGGCTCTTTCTATGCTGGTTATTACGGCTCTGGTCGGTACTCGTGACCTGGGTCAGGAAGTATATATTGCACTCACCAAAGCCGATACCGGACGAGGTATCGTGGCTGGTCTTGCGGTCGCGTTTATTGCCATTATTGCGGATCGCTTAATCGGTGCCTGGGCAAAACGGAAGAAGCAGCAACTCGGAATGGAGCACGTATGAGTACCTCAATGGAACAGATCAGCAGCATGGAGTTCTGGAGATCTGATACTGACATCGTGCCGGTGACCGGCGGCATAACCAATCAGAACTTTATCGTTACTGACAATGGACAAAAGTATTTTGTGCGTGTTGGGGTCGACATTCCCGAGCACGGAATCAAGCGGTTTAATGAACTGGCAGCCAGTCGTGCAGCCAACGCGGTTGGTCTCTCGCCGGAAGTTATTCATGCCGAACCCGGCATCATGGTATTGCAATATATTGATGCTGATCCGCTCTCGGCAAAGGATATCCGTCAAGCCGATCACCTCATTGAAATCATTGACCTTATCAAACGCTGCCACCGGGATATCCCCGGTGTATTTCGCGGCCCGGCACTGGTGTTCTGGGTATTCCAGGTATTGCGTGATTACGCCCTGACGCTTCATGAGGGCCATAGTAATTGGCTACCTGATTTAGAAACTCTCAAAGAAATTGCACGAAAACTGGAAAATGATGTCGGTGAAATCGAGCTGGTATTCGGGCACAACGACCTGCTTGCCGCTAACTTTTTAAATGATGGACATCGTATCTGGCTCATCGACTGGGATTACGCCGGGTTTAATTCTCCGCTATTTGATCTGGGAGGACTGGCATCCAACAACGAGTTTACCAGGGATGAAGAAATGTTTCTTTTGAGAACTTATTACGGGTCAGATCCCGACCCAACACTAATTAAAAAATACTCTGCTATGAAATGCGCCTCTCTGTTGCGAGAAGTGATGTGGAGCATGGTGTCGGAAATACATTCGAGCATTGAATTTGACTATGCTGCTTATACTAGAGAAAACCTCTCTTTATTTGAGGGCGCGTGGGAAGACCACCGATTAAAATGGCATTAGCATACTTAATGCTGTTTAAGTATGCTTCCGGACATCACTCTTGCGCAAGCGGAAACTCGGCATCGACCATGGATTCTTGCGCGCGCGCAGTTATGTCCGGGTTAATAGCCATAGAAATATCACAAACGGCTGTACAACAAGACTAGCAGAAGACATTTATGTTTATAGCCTTAAAAAACAAACACCAGCCAACCGTCGTACCCGCGAAGGCGGGTATCCATAATGCCGTTAGAAACCGTGTTATAGATTCCTGTCTTCACGGGAATGACATTTATTTCGGACAGTGGTGCGCCTTTGCATGAATGACGCCCTGCCAGAATTCAATTTTTATAGTTAAACAACCCAACATAATAATTTTACGATGAATAATATTCCAAAACACGCAAGGGTAGTTATCGTCGGTGGCGGCATCGTCGGCTGCTCTACCGCTTACCACCTGGCCAAATTGGGCTGGCAAAATATCGTTTTGCTGGAGCGCCACAAGCTCACCAGCGGAAGCACCTTCCACGCAGCCGGACTGGTCGGGCAGCTGCGTTCACAAGCAGGCATTACCCAGTTACTGGGCCATTCAATCGATCTATATGACCGGCTCGAAGCGGAAACCGGCCTGGCCACCGGCTGGAAGAAAAACGGTGGCTTACGTCTTGCATGCAATCCGCAGCGCATGACCGAACTAAAACGTCAGGCCACTACAGCGCACAGTTTTGGCCTGGAGATGGACATACTGACCCCATCTGAAGCGCAGAATTTGTGGCCGATGATGGATATTTCTGACCTGGTCGGTGCAGCCTTTTTGCCAACCGACGGTCAGGCAAACCCCTCCGATATCACGATGTCGCTGGCTAAAGGAGCGCGCAATTTTGGCGTACAAATTTTTGAAGAGTGCGAAGTGCACGATGTGCTGGTCGAAAATGGTCGCGTAACAGGAATCAGCCATGCACAGGGAGAAACCCAATGTGAAGTGCTGATCAACTGTTGTGGCCAGTGGGCGCGCGAGTTCGGGCAACTGGCAGGCGTAAACGTACCACTGGTATCAATGCAGCATCAATACCTGGTCACCGAAAAAATTGACGGCATCACACCTGATCTACCCACCTTACGTGACCCTGATCGCCTTACCTACTATAAAGAGGATGTGGGGGGGCTGGTTATGGGGGGTTACGAGGCCAATCCAATAAACTGGTCAGAGAACGGCTTCCCCAAAAACTTTAATTTCACACTGCTCAATGCTGACTGGGATCATTTCGAGCAGTTGATGGAACTGGCCATGCCGCGCGTGCCGGCACTTGAGACGGCAGGGGTACGCGAATTGATTAACGGACCTGAAAGCTTCACCCCTGACGGAAATTTTATCCTGGGTGAAGCCCCTGAACTCAATGGCTATTTTGTCGCGGCGGGTTTTAACGCCTTTGGTATTGCGGCCGGGGGTGGCGCGGGCAAAGCGCTGGCTGAGTGGATCATCGGCGGCGAACCCCCCTACGATCTCTGGGCAGTGGATATCCGGCGCTTTGGACCGCCCCACCAGGATATCAACTGGGTGCGAACACGCACCGGGGAAATGTACGCCAAACATTACACCATGGCCTGGCCACTGGAAGAGCATGATTCGGCACGACCAATTCGCCGCTCGCCTCTGTATTCCACCCTGAAAGAACAGGGCGCCTGCTTTGGTGAAAAACTGGGCTGGGAGCGCCCTAACTGGTTCGCGCCGAAAGGCGTTAAAGCCGCGGATGTTTATTCCTTTGAGCGACAAAACTGGTTTGAACACGTCGGCAACGAGCACCACGCGACGCGCAATGGTGTGGCGCTATTTGATCAAACCTCATTTGCCAAATACCTGCTGACTGGTAAAGATGCGTTGACAGCTTTGAACTGGATATGCGCCAACGATGCCAACCGACCGGTAGGGTCGCTGATCTACACTCAGATGCTTAACAAGCGCGGTGGAATTGAATGTGATCTCACCATAGCACGCATTGCCACAGATCAATTCTATATTGTGACTGGCACCGGCTACGCTACGCACGACTTTCAGTGGATCAAATCCAACATACCGGCTGGCCTGAATGCAGTGTTATTCGATATCACTTCAAGTAAAACCGTATTGTCTTTAATGGGGCCGAACGCACGCGATGTATTGCAAGCGGTCACCAGGGATGACGTTTCCAGTGCAGCGTTTCCATTTGCCTCCACTAAAAAACTTACTATCAGCGGCACTACGGTACTGGCATTGCGTGTTACCTATGTGGGTGAACTGGGTTGGGAGTTACATATTCCGGTGGAGTCTGCGCTGAACGTTTATGAAGCACTTAAGACCGCGGGCGAGGAATTTAACATAGTAAATGCGGGCTACCGGGCGATCGAAAGCCTGCGCCTGGAAAAAGGTTATCGAGCCTGGTCGTCTGATTTAACACCCGACACAACTCCCCTTGAGGCCGGCATGGCGTGGGCAGTTAAGCTTAAAACGGATATCGACTTTTATGGCCGCGCTGCGCTGCAACTACAACAAACCGAAGGCCTTAAAAAAAGGTTCGCGACCTTTACCGTAGACGATAGCGAAATTATGCTGTTCGGCAGAGAGACCTTGTATCGAAACGACAAGCGCGTCGGCTGGTTGAGCAGCGGAGGTTATGGCTACACGGTCAACCAGAACATCGGCTTTGGTTACGTGCGTGACGCACAGGGCGTTGACCTTGAGTATCTAAAAACCGGAAAATATTCGCTGGAAGTCGCGGCACAAAGAGTTCCGTGTAAACTTCATTTATCACCGCTATACGACCCGCAAATGAAAAAGGTTAGGGCCTAGGCGAATAAAGCAAAATGGCTAAGAGTATTTCTACAGTTCCTCCCCCTTTTGCAAAGGGGGATAGAGGGGGATTAGAGCTGTTGGAACATATAGAAATACTTCAATATTTCCAGCTTGCTTTCAAATCTCCCCTGACCCCTCTTTACTAAAGAGGGGAACTTTATGGAAGCGAGCAAACCAGTCGACGTAATTTCTACCAACCCTCCCCCTTTTGCAAAGGGGGACTTTATGGTGGCTTTTCAACAAACGAGGTAGCAATGAAAAAACACGCGGAAATCGTCATTATCGGTGGTGGAGCACTGGGCTGCAGTATCGCCTATCACCTGGCGCAGCTAGGCAAAAAAGATGTCGTTGTTCTGGAAAAAAGTGCCTTGACGCATGGCTGTACCTGGCACGCTGCCGGCCTGATCGGGCAGTTGCGCAACAAGCGTAACCTCACCCAGATGCTGCAATACAGCGCACAACTATACGACCGCCTGGAGGCAGAAACAGGACAGGCGACCGGCTGGAACAAGGTCGGCAGCCTGCGCGTTGCGTCATCAAAAGAACGCTGGCAGGAAATCAAACGCACCGCAACCACCGCGCGTAGTTTTGGTTTTGAATTGCATTTGATTTCGGCTAAAGAGGCACAGGATAAATTCCCCCTGATGACCACCGAAGGCATCGAAGGTGCTGCGTGGATTCCATCCGACGGTTGCGTTGATCCTTCAATGTTGACCCAGGCACTGGCCAAAGGCGCCCGTAACGGGGGCGTGGTATTTCATGAAGGGGTGCGCGTAAAATCCTTAAGCAGACGACATCGGCGCATTAGCACCGTAGTCACCGATCATGGCAATATCGAGGCGGACATTGTAGTCAACGCAGCAGGCCTCTGGGCCAGAGAAGTTGGCCGCCTGGCAGGCGTAGATATCCCCGCTGGTGTGGTTGAGCATCAATATATGGTGACAGAAAAAAATGAAACCATTTCAGCCGACTTCCCGACTTTTCGCGATCCGGATAAACTTTTTTATCTTAAAGCCGAGCCCGGCGCCCTGGCGTTGGGGGGCTGGGAGCCCAATACCGTCGCCTGCGGAAAACCGGGTATGCCCTGGTCTTTCGGGCAGGAATTATACGAATCAAACTACGAACGATTCGAGCAAATCGCCCTGCCCGCCATGGAGCGTCTACCAATCCTTGAAAAACTGGGCATCCGCACTCTAATCAACGGCCCGATACCCGTCTCACCGGATGGTGAGCCTATCATGGGCCGACCCGAAGGGCTGGATAACTTTTTTGTTGCCTGTGGATTTACTGCGGGCATTGCAGGCTGTGGTGGCGCGGGCCGTGCACTTGCCCGCTGGATCGTTGAAGGTGATCCCGGAATGGATTTATGGTCTTTTGACGTGCGCCGTTTTGGCGCGCATCACAATAGTAATGATTTTTTGCGTGCACGCAGTATAGAAGCCTACGGAAGTTACTATTTAATGCACTACCCCGGTGACGAAGCACACAGTGCCCGTGGTGTTCGTAAAAGCCCCCTGTATCAAATCCTGAAAGATAAAGGCGCGGTTTACGGTTCAAGATTTGGCTGGGAAAGGCCCAACTGGTTTGCACCCGAAGGCATGGAAGCGGTTGACAAGCCTTGCTTTGAATCGCCCAACTGGTTGGATGCGGTGAGCCGTGAACATCAGGCAATACGCGAAAATGTCGCGTTGATTGATCAAAGCTCTTTTGCCAAATTTGAAGTATCAGGCGCGGGTGCACTGGCTCTTTTACAATATCTCGCGGTGAACAATATAGATCGCCCGGTAAATTCAATCATTTACACCCAGCTATGCAATGCTAAAGGGGGTATCGAGGCCGATGTGACCATTACCCGACTCGCTGAACAGAAATTTTATCTGGTCACGGGCAGTGGTTTTGGCGTTCATGACAGCGACTGGATCGAATCTCACATGCCGCTCGACGGCTCGGTGATCCTGCGGGAAGTCACCTCTGCCAGGGCTGTGATCAATCTTTGTGGCCCCCGCGCTCGTGAGGTACTTGAGCAAGTATGCGAAGAACCCGTCAATAACCAGGCCTTCCCCTTCATGCAGGCGAGAGAGCTAACACTCGGCTCAGCAAGCGTGCTCGCCCTGCGTGCAACCTACGTAGGCGAACTGGGTTATGAACTGCATATCCCGGTTGAGTTTGCAACGCACGTATATCAGCGCCTCTGGGATGCAGGTCAGGCTTTCAACATCGTAAATGCCGGGTATCGAGCGATCGATTCACTACGCATGGAAAAGGGTTTCTTATACTGGAGTGCCGACATTACCCCGGACTACAACCCCTACGAAGCGGGCCTGGGTTTTTGTGTAAATCTTGATAAAGGCGATTTTATTGGCCGTCAAACACTGGTACACATCAAGCAAAACGGCGTTGAGAGAAAATTGTGTTGCTTAACACTGGATCAACAAACACCCGTATACGGCGGGGAGGCGATCCTGCATAAAGGCAAGGTAGTTGGTGTCAGCTGTAGTGGTAATTTTGGCCATACCATCGGCAAAAGTATCGTGTTTGCCTACCTGCCCATCGCACTGACAAAAGAACAGGATTTTGAGGTCGAAGCCTTTTGTACGCCCGTAAAAGCAAGCTTGGCTCCCAGAGTTTTATACGATCCTAAGCGCGAACGATTACTCAACTGAGGTCAGCTGTTTTTCAGTGATGGCACGATATCCTCCCCACCGCATTACGCTGCCACGCCGGCATGTCGTTAGAAGCCATCTATTTTGCCGGCCCACTCCTCGGGATCGCTGACGGGTATTGTTTGCATGGTAAAAACCTGGCGCTGGTCTAACTGACCGTCAAGCGCGACTATATTATTCAGGAGACCGAGAATCTCCTGCGACATAATCTTGGAGTCACAATCTCGATTTTCACGGGTAAATTCAGCCAGGGTTTGTGCTAGACGTCTGATAGAAAACTAGCCTATCGTAAATTTAGACTTGAAATTCAACGGCTCAGAGATAATTGTTTCGACATCCTGAAACCAGTTGGTCTGGCCCTGATTATTCATGGCTAGTATATTCTGGTCCGTATTTTTACCATGCTATTTTTTTTTACCCACGACACGCGCACTGGCAACCCGCTCACCATCGGAAACGTTTTCAATAGTTTCCTCGTACAGCAAAACATCCAGCCCGGACACTGCTTCGAGCAAGGCACCGGGTGCTACCCGGTAGTTTGAACTGGTTGGTCCGATCACATCCTGATCGGTGATCAGATGCTCCTCGCAAAGCAGATAACCTTCTGTTGCCAGGCAATCGCACAGCCTGGTAATGAGCGCAAGATCGACGTACCACATGACGACGATCAGGTCATAATCCGTATCGAACTGGAAAGCCAGATCCAGGTCGTGTTCTATCCAGTGAATGTTCAATCGCAGTTTCTCTGCCTGTTGTCGAGCCTCGCGCAGACCCTCAGGGGAAATATCGATCGCATCCACCTGAAATCCAGTTCGTGCCAGAAATATAGCGTTACGCCCGGCGCCACAGGCCACGTCCAGCGCTTTTCCCACGGGAATTTTCGGTAACCAGTCCCGCAGCAAAACCACTGGATTATCCTTGTGATAGCTAGCCTCTGCGTAACGCTGATTCCACTTGTCGAGATCTTCTTTACTCATAGCCGAAAAATTATAACACCTGGATCCGAGAGAGAGGAGAACAGTTGTTCCATTTGAGTGTCATGATAAACTCAGTTTATCGATATTTGTAATTTTTGAACGAAACATGCTAAATCCGACAGACTAGATTATGGAACTAATTTCAAACCACATCCTTCAGCAAATCCCTCAATTTAAAGACATAAACCCAAATGCTCTTAGTTTTGAGCGTCTGGGCGGTTTAACTAACCTGGTTTTTCGCGTACAGGCTGCCGACAAAACTTATTTATTACGCGTAGCGGGCGAAGGCACTGAAGCGTATATAGACAGAAAAGTTGAGGCGCATAATGCGCAAATTGCGGCTGAGGCCGGTGTGTCTGCCAGGATACATTTCGTCGATACCGATAGCGGGCTCATGCTAGCTGATTTTATCGGCGACTGCGAGACCATGACCGCAAATAATTTTAAAAGCCGCGAAGGATCGGCCGCACGCGCAGGGGCTATTTTGAGAAAACTACATCATTGTGGCCAGGCTTTTGAATTCAGGTTCGAGCTTTTCAGCATGATTGACGATTATCTGGCAACCTTGAAAAAACTGGAAGCCGAACTCCCGGCGGGTTACCATGATGTCGTAAAAATGGCCCGGCCTGTCCGCGCCAGACTGGACAAATACCCCGCCCAACTTGCGCCCTGTCATTGCGACCCTCTGGCTGAGAATTTTCTCGATAATGGTGAGCGCATGTGGATGGTCGACTGGGAATATTCGGGGATGAACGACCCTCTCTGGGATTTGGGTGATCTATCCGTTGAAGCCGATTTCAGCCTGTCGCAGGATATGGAAATGCTGTCCGCGTATTGTGAGGGGGAGGTATCGGAAAACGCGCTGGGAAGATTAGTCATCTACAAAGCCATGTCCGATTTGCTCTGGACCTTATGGGGGCTGATTCAGCACGCCAATAACAACCCGGCTGAAGATTTCTGGGCTTATTCAATCGGTCGCTTTGAACGCTGCAAACAGCTAATGGGAAAAGCTGAGTTTGAGCGGCATATCCTGGAAATCAAGTAGATTCCGCTAAAAAACAGGCCTTTCACTCATTACAGAGGGTGTTGCAAAAGCAAAGAAAAAGCCTCCCCTTTTTCAAAGGGGGGATTTGGAACAACAGATAACATATTGATAGTGCTGCTTTTTATCTGACATTAAAATCTCCCCCAACCCCTCTTTTATAAAGAGGGGGGCTTTTATGACACCCTTTTACAGCCGCGGGAGTAAAATACACATAATTTATCGGAAACAGAGATGAGATATTTCATATTAGCGATAGCTGTCTGCCTGCATTCTCCGTTGGCGTTTTCAAGTGATATTGAGCCACGTGAACTCATTCAGCAGGCTATGGATCATTGGCGGGGGCTTTCATCCTATTCTGAAATGAGCATGACCATCCACCGCCCGGACTGGGAGCGCAGCATGTCCATGCGTTCCTGGACAAAAGGAGATAAAATTTCTTTAGTGCGTGTCATTGAACCCAAAAAGGATGCGGGCAGCGGCACCCTGACTAAAGACAATAATATGTGGACGTTTGCGCCGAAGATTAATCGCATCATCAAAGTCCCTTCCTCAATGATGAGTCAAAGCTGGATGGGCAGTGATTTTTCCAATAAGGACATCAGTAAGTCGACAGATATCCTGGATGAGTACGAGCACACACTGGTGGAAACGCGCGAAGATGGGCAGCATGCTGTGTATGTGATTGAGTCGGTTCCGCATGAAGACGCTGCGGTTGTGTGGGGTAAAGAAGTGCTGTTTATTCGTGACGATTTTATTCTGCTGGAGCAACAGTTCTGGGATCAGGACGATGTTCTGGTTAAAACCATGAAAGCGCGGGAAATTAAAACACTGGGCGGGCGCACCGTAGCCAGTACGATTCGTATGGGAAAAGAGGAAGCGCCGGAGGAGTGGACAGAGATGTCTGTGCAGGACATTGAGTTTGATATATCAAATCCGGATAGCCTGTTCACGCTCTCCAGCCTGAGAAACCCGCGCCGTTGAATAATATCACGCTACATCTGGCATGGAGGAACCTTTGGCGGCACAAACGACGCACCTGGATTACGGTCAGCGCAATGGTTTTCTCCAACCTGCTGCTGGTCTTTATGATTTCGCTGCAGTTCGGCAGTTATCGCATGATGATCGATAACACGCTGAAATCCTATACCGGCCATATGCAGATCCAGCGCGAAGGTTATAACGATGATCCAAAAATCCGTAATAGTTTTAAAGCCATCATTCCACTGGCTGAAAATTTACGCGAGCAACTTGGTACAACACGCATAGCAGCTCGCAGCCTGGCATTCGCAATGACCTCCAGTGAGCAGCGTTCGTATGGATTGCAGATTGCAGGGGTCGAGCCGAATTTTGAACCCAATGTCTCAACCCTTCCGGGCCTGATCAACAAAGGCCGGTATTTCAGCAATAACCATGCAGAAGAAATCGTCATCGGCAGCGTGCTTGCTCGTATATTGCGTGTTGATATTGGCGATGAACTGACCTTGCTGGGCAGTGGTCGGGACGGTTCATTTGCGGCAGGCGTGGTGATTGTGACAGGTATTTTTGACTCGGGGAATGCCGATATTGACCGGTCGATGGCACAACTGCCTTTAGCTTATTTTCAGTCGTTATTCGGCATGCAGGACCAGGGGCACAGCATCGTTATTAACGCAGATGACTTATCGCGGGCAGCCCCTTTACAGGAAAAGGTCCGCACTATACTGGGCGCAAATGATGAGCTGGTCGTACTTGGCTGGAAGGATTTGCAACCCGGGCTGCAACAAGCTATTCAAGCTGATTTGGCCAGTGCCTGGTTCATGTACACCGTGCTCATCGTGTTAGTAGCGTTCAGCGTATTAAACACCCAATTGATGTCTGTGCTCGAGCGCACGCGTGAGTTTGGTGTGATGTTGGCTCTGGGCTTTAAACCCGCGCGCCTTGGCAGGCTGGTGATTACTGAAACCTTGATCATGTCCACTCTCGGTTTGACGATGGGGGTACTTCTGGGTGTAATGCTCACCTACTATCTGAGTATCGTGGGGTTTTCCTATCCCGGCATGGAAGATATGGCGAGTCGATTTAATCTGCCCGATCGAATGTATCCGGGTCTTTCCTTCTTATCCATATTCCTGGGGCCGGGCCTTGTTTTTGTTTTCAGCATACTGGCCTCTGCTTATCCCGCCCTGCGACTATTCAAGCTACAGCCTGTCAGTGCGATGAGGGCGGCGTGAAAAACCGGCTTCCCCTTAAGGCAATGCTCACCCTGGCGTGGCGCAATTTGTGGCGCAATTACCGGCGTACGCTGATTATGCTGGCCGCCATTACCGTGGGTGTTTGGGCCATGATATTCATGACCGCGCTCATGCGCGGCATGGTTGATGATATGTTGCTCAATGGCATACGCAGCTTGCCGGGAGAGGTCCAGATACACCATCCACAATACCGGGATGACCCGAGTATAAATAATAGTTTCGAAGAACCGACTGAAAAATTGCTCGATGCACTGCAAATCCCCGAAGTGAAAGGTTGGGCGAAACGAGTGCGCGTCCCTGCGGTTATCTCGAGTGAACGTGATAGTCGCGGAATAACCCTGCTCGGTGTAAATCCGACGAATGAAATTCAACTCAGCTTTGATCTGAAGAATATTATCGAAGGCCGGTTTCTTGAGGATCAGCAGGATAGAGGCCTGGTGATCGGCGCCAAACTGGCACAACGGCTTGAAACCCGGTTAGGCAAGCGCGTGGTTGTGATGAGTCAGGATCCGCAAAATAACATTGTTGACCAGGGGTTTCGCATCGTCGGCATATATAAAGCCAGGCTGCCCGGCCTTGAAGAGATCTACGTTTATAGCGGACTTGAAACCGTACAGAAACTGCTTAAGCTGGAACAAAATATATCTGAAATCGCGATCACCGGTGAGGACTACCGGAATGTGCAACACTGGTATCCGCGTATTAAAGAAGCGGCCGGGGAGCAGCTCGAAACCGTTCCCTGGTATAAAGCAGACACCTATCTTGGCAGCATGCTGAAGATGATGGATGGATTTGTACTGGTCTGGATTGTAGTCATCTTCCTCGCCCTGTCATTCGGCCTGGTGAATACGTTGATGATGGCGGTGTACGAACGGATTAGAGAAATTGGCCTGATGCAGGCACTGGGTATGCGACCGGGCATGATTCTTTACCAGATACTGCTTGAGTCATTTTTGCTAATAGTGATCGGCTTATGCCTGGGTAATATGATTGCTGTCAGCACCATTATTCCGCTCAGGGACGGCATCGATATTTCCGCCGTTTCTCAGGGTATGGAAATGATGGGTAGCAGCAGTATGTTGTACCCGGCATTGCAACTCAATGATGTGCTGCTGGCGAATGCGGTGGTGATCGTCCTGGGTCTGCTCACCAGCCTGTTTCCGGCGTGGCAGGCAGCCAGTTACGACCCCATTGAGGCCCTGGGTAAGGAATGACAGGAATTACAAAAGAGCCAATTTTGCTGCTTTCCTCCCAGAGGACGTCGCAAAAGCAAAAACAAAGCCTCCCCCTTTGTAAAAGGGGGATAGAGGGGGATTTAAAATGACCGATGACATGCCAATAGTGCCGCATCCTGTCTGGCATTTAAATCTCCCCCAGCCCCTCTTTGATAAAGAGGGGAGCTTTGACGACGCCCTCTGTGAGGGA
>JAUVBY010000184.1 GCA_030590945.1 Gammaproteobacteria bacterium
AGATCGAAAAAGCCTGTTATAACGCAGCCGACGAAGTATTTAATATTGCCTCTCCCAAACAAATCCAGGCTATTTTGTACGATAAACTGGGCTTGCCAATCCTGAAAAAAACACCCAAAGGCCAGCCATCTACCGCCGAAAGCGTGCTACAGGATTTAGCCAATGAAGGCCACACCCTGCCCCAGCTCATCCTTGAGCACCGCAGCCTGGCGAAACTTAAATCAACCTATACGGACAAACTACCCAAACTGATTAACCCGGCCACCGGGCGGGTTCACACCTCGTATCATCAGGCCGTTGCCGCGACCGGGCGGCTCTCTTCCAGCGACCCGAATTTGCAGAATATTCCGATACGCAGCGCGGAAGGTCGGCGCATTCGTGAGGCATTTATCGCCGCGCCGGGGTTTAAACTGCTGGCGGCCGATTACTCGCAAATCGAATTGCGCCTGATGGCCCATCTATCCGGTGATGAGCGGCTGGTTGACGCCTTTAAGCAGGGCAAAGACGTGCACAGCGCCACGGCAGCCGAAGTTTTTGGCGTTGAACTCGACAACGTCAATACCGAGCAGCGCCGGCGCGCCAAAGCCATCAATTTTGGTCTGATATACGGTATGTCGGCCTTCGGTCTGGCGCGCCAGCTCACTATTGGTCGCGCCGAAGCAGATGATTACATATCGCTGTATTTCAATCGTTATCCCGGGGTAAAGCGATATATGGAGGAAATGCGTAAAATTGCCGCCGAACAGGGTTATGTGGAAACCTTATACGGGCGCCGTCTGTACCTGCCCGAAATCAATTCGCGCAACTATAACCGGCGCCAGTACGCTGAACGAACCGCGATCAACGCCCCCATGCAGGGCTCAGCAGCGGATTTAATTAAGCTGGCGATGATCGATGTAGATAATTGGCTGCAAAAAGAAGCACCGGACACGCTGATGATCCTGCAGGTCCACGATGAATTAGTACTCGAAGTGCCCGAAGATAAACTTGAGATCACCGAGGCCAAAATCGTCGAATTGATGACCGGTGTAGTGGATCTGCGAGTGCCGCTGGAAGTCGATACCGGCACTGGCGATAACTGGAAGCAGGCGCATTAATGCAAAGACTCCCTACCGTTCGTCAGCTCCAGTACTTATCCGCCCTGCGTAAATTTAATCATTTTGGCAAGGCCGCTAAAAGTTGTTTTGTTTCCCAGTCCGCGTTTAGCACCGCGATCAAGGAACTGGAAACCCATCTGGATATTTCGCTGGTGGACCGCACTAATCGCAGCGTGGTCTTCACACCCGCGGGAAAAGTCATTGAATCACAGGCGCGGCGCGCAACCTCTATTCTGGAAGAACTGGTCGATCTGGCAAAATCCGTCAGCGAGCCATTTTCCGGCATCATGCGCATCGGCATCATTCCAACCATCGCGCCGTATCTGTTACCCAAGCTACTACCGGCTTTGCAGGCAGCGTATCCGAAATTGCGCCTGTATATTCGAGAAGGGCAATCCAAAGTGATCTATGAGCAATTGATCCATGGCGAACTTGATTTGGTACTGTACGCTCAGCCCTATTCGATGCCACACCTCGATACCATTTCCTTAAGCGAAGATCGTTTTCATTTCGCTTGCAGAAAAGATACCGGGCGCGATTTGCCCTTAAAGCGAAATGGTGACATCGATTTTAACGCGCTAGACGCTGAATCGTTGCTGTTGCTCGAAGACGGGCATTGCCTGCGCGAACACGCGCTGGCATCGTGTAATCTGAAAGATCAGAATCATGTCAGCCAGTTCAGCGCGAATACTTTGCATACTCTGGTACAAATGGTCAACAGTGATCTGGGCGTCACCATCCTGCCAAACATGGCAATGGAATTTCTGGGCCTGAATAAAACCAGCATCCAGACCCGCCCGCTGGCAGATAAATATCACCGCACCATAACACTGGCATGGCGCGAAGGCAGTTCACGCATTGAGGAGTTCAATACAATCGCGAGCACCATTAAGCAAGCTATCAACTAGCAAATTATTAGCAATGGCAGCGACAAGGGATAAAACAATTATCAGCGACTGGCGTGCTCCCCCGAATGAGTTTCCCGCAAAAACCAGTCAACTGGATATCTGGTTGCTGAATCTGGACGATATACCCTGCCAATCGGACTGTCTGGATGCTACCGAAATCACGCGACTAAATAAATTCAAATTCGACCTCGGGCGCCAACGGTATTGCACGGCACATAGCGCGATGCGTGCGATCCTGGGGCGTTATCTAGACTGTCGCGCAGGAGATGTTCCGATACTGATCGATCCTGGCGGTAAGCCGCGGATCAATCATAAGACGCCGCCCCTGCATTTCAACCTGTCACATACTGAAAACACCGCACTGCTGGCAATTAACACTGGGCACGAAGTCGGTGTCGATGTCGAATTATTTCGTGATATGCCCAATATAGACCGTATAGCAAAACGCACTTTTCGAGACAATGAAATCACTCAACTTGAGCAATCAGGTTGGGATAAAAACCTGTTTTTCGAGTTTTGGACACATATGGAGGCACGCCAGAAATGCCTGGGACGAGGAGTATTTGGCGATGCGGCAAGCGACAACGAAGTTGAAACACATAGTTTGGCGCTTAAGAAGAATCAATTTGGAGCGGTTGCCTGGGCAGCGGGAAACGCACCGACTTTGATTAATCTTTACCAGGACTAAAGTCCCAGCTCCATGTGTCCGGAACCGGGGCTTCAGCCCCGGCACGGTAGTAGACTGTTACGCACCCATATCAGCCACTCAAACACCCTTTCAGCGCCCTGATCAAGCTCAACGCATCCGCTTCATTATTATACAAATGTGGTGAGATGCGCAGGCTATCGCCTCGCTTTGACAGGAATATTTTTTCTTCCGCCAGCTGTCCGAGAATATCCTCCGGTAAGCCGTCCGTATGCCGTACTCCCAGATAGTGCGGTGAGCGCAAGGCTTCATCACAGGCACTAAACCCAATCACCTCAAGCTCACGTCTAAGCATCTGTGTATAGTGACGTAAGCTAGCCTCGATTTCAGATAGCCCCCAGCGATGAATTTGCTCAAGCCCGGCAATGGCGATCGGCATTAATTGAAAATTGGAACGTTCTCCCATATCAAAGCGCGTAGCGTCAAGGTTGATCTCGTCTACGTAATCAATCAGGCGGCTGAAATTTTCGGCACCGGGGCGATTGATCCAGCCCTGCTCCAGCGGTATTCCAGCATGATGCCGGGGATTCACGTACACAAAGCAAAGGCTATAAGGCCCCAGCAACCATTTGTAGGTTGCACAAATCAGGAAATCCGGTTGAATTCTCTGAACATCAACACCCACCACCCCCAGGGACTGCGTTAAATCAATAACCAGCGAAAATTCATGTGTTTCGCGCACTGCAGCGATGCGATCAAGATCAAGCTGCCC
>JAUVBY010000091.1 GCA_030590945.1 Gammaproteobacteria bacterium
CCAATGAACTTTAGTAAGTTTTAGTCTTACAGTTTTAGCTTTAGATGTTTTCCAACCTAAGCAAGTTGCAGCTTTCTCATCTGTGGGTAGATAATTCTCCAGACCTGTCTTTGATAAATAATGCTCAAATAACAGTACAGCAGCATCTCCTGCTTGCTGTCCGAGCTCTCTCTTATTCTTTTCAGTCAGGTATTTTTTAGTAGCCCCTCTCAGTCTTGTTTGGTTCTTGACTGTGAATATGTTTTTCTGTTTGAGACCTCAGCATAACAGCTGACTTTTATCGTTAAGTCTGAGTTTCGATTCTATTTTCGATATTTTCGATATTTTCCGGATAAATCGGACAATATGGCCTTGATTTAAGATGTTTTTGATCATTTCTTGATTTTTTACGTGATTTGGACACATCTATCCTGCATAGCCTGGCTCAGGTAAGCCATACAATCTTAGAAAATTTGCGCCTTTACGTATGTTCAAAACCATCGCCGCCAACGTGAAGCCGCGCTTGCCGAGTGACGTGGGCTTTATGCCGGTTAGGGTTCGGCTATGGCGCGATTTTCCGGGACAAGTTCGATTTAGTCTGGCAACACCGTTGGCCGGGTTGAATGAGGCAACCCGGTCGGAAATACTTCTGCACGGCGGTGCTGTGCCGGTATTCGCTAAACGAATCGAAGATTGGTTTATTTCTTCGATGTACTGGTGTTAGAGTACACGCTAATTAATAACAGAAAGGAGTTTGCAATGCCATTTTTAGACATGATCTGGTCGATATTCGTATTTTTCCTTTTAATCGCCTGGATATGGGTGGTTATTTCAGTGATTAGTGACATATTTCGCAGCAAGGATATCAACGGTTTTTCCAAGGCGATCTGGATGTTGTTTGTCATCGCCGTTCCATGGTTAGGTGTATTGGCCTATATACTGCTTCGAGGCGATGGCATGCAGGAGCGTAACGCGCAGATCATGATGGATGCCGCGGAGAAACAACGCGCCTATATACAGGGCATGGCCGGCACATCAGCCGCCGATGAGTTGTCAAAACTGGCTGAACTGAAGGACAAAGGCGTGATCAACGACGCAGAATTTGAAGCTCAGAAAGCCAGGTTGCTCGCTTAGTTCATTATGGTTTAGCATGGACGCATATATATCAGGGACGGATGCAGGGTAGCGCCTTGCGACAGAGGGCATTGCAGAAGCAATGCGCTTCGATAAACATGTAGTGGCGAGTCGCAGCAAGTTTATAAATGCTTTTTAATTCCTATCAGTTTATCGCAATATTTTTGCCTGTTACGCTAGTGGGCTATTATTTGCTGGCGCGACAACATCAGTGGAGGACTGGCTGGTTGTTTCTGGCCTCGCTGGTGTTTTATGCGTATTGGGACGTACGTTTTTTACCCTTGTTGCTGATTTCTATTCTGGCCAACTGGTTGCTATCGTTACGCCTGTCAAAGCAAAATAAAAATACATTGATAGGCTGGGGTGTTTTTTTCAACCTGTTGCTGATCGGGATTTTCAAGTACCTGGAGTTCTTCGCGGGCGCTGTTTATTCGATGTGGGGCATGCCGTTCGAGCCTTATGAATTGATCCTGCCCTTAGGCATCAGTTTTTTTACCTTCCAGCAAATATCGTATCTGGTGGATCGCTCCAGAGGCCAGGCTGAAACCTATCGCCTGCTCGACTATGCGCTTTATGTCGTCTTTTTCCCGCAGCTCATTGCCGGCCCGATTGTGCGGCACAATGAGATCATTTCTCAGTACAAAAAGTCGCCATTACGGCCAGGCATTTTTCATCATATTGGCGCGGGTCTGATGTTATTTGCCCTGGGCCTGGCAAAAAAGACCTTAATAGCCGATCGCCTTGCGGGTACCGCAACTCCGTTGTTTGATGCAGCTGCAAATGGCACGGTTCTGAGCATGGGTGAAGGCTGGGCTGCCTCAATCGCGTACTCGCTGCAGTTGTATTTTGATTTTTCAGGGTATTCTGATATGGCGATTGGTCTGGGGCTTATGATGGGAATAACGCTTCCGATCAATTTTAATGCGCCATACAGGGCGACCTCAATTCGCGAATTCTGGCGTAGGTGGCATATTACGCTGTCTCGTTTTTTGCGTGATTATCTGTATATCCCCATGGGGGGCAGCCGAGCCGGCACGCGCAGAATGATACTGGCGATGCTGATCACCATGACGCTTGGCGGCTTATGGCATGGTGCGGGATGGACTTTTATTATATGGGGGCTGATGCATGGTGGCGCTTTGCTTCTCAATCATCTATGGCCACTTAAAGGCCTGAAACTCCCCGGGTATGCGGCCTGGATTGCGACCTTGCTGTTCCTGTTGCTTAGTTGGGTTGTATTTCGAGCAGATACGTTTACAACCGCGTATTCGATTTGGGGTTCAATGTTTGGCGCCTATGGTTTTGAGCTTGATGTACGCGATGCACCCAACCGATGGTTTAGCCTGGTGGCGTTTCTGATTGCTGTGGTCGGCCCCACAAGCCATGCGATCGCCCTGGATAAACTGCGTGCTAACCGCTTCGTGGCGGTAATGCTTGCGGTATTGATTTTTTACCTAACCTTAAACGTGGCCAGTGATGGATACACCGAATTTCTTTACTTTCAGTTCTGATCCGGGTTGGCGCTCATTTGTAGCGATCGTTATTTATGCACTGGTGTTGCTGGTGATTGGCAGTTACGCGTTTATTCTGCTTATCGACCCCTACGATAATTTGTCGTACTCACCCGATCTGGAACGCCAACCAGTTGATGAAATTCAACGACTGTTTCATCCCGCCCTTGCGCGTAAAGCGCAGTTTGACAGCGCCATAATCGGTAATTCAAACATCCGATTGCTGCAACCACAACAGCTGAATGCTTTGCTCGAAGGGGATTTCGTTAATCTTGGAATGGATGCCGCCTCCTCATGGGAGCAACAAAGAATGTTCAACGTATTTGTTCACGGGCGGGAGAAAGTAAACAATGTAATTTTTGGTCTGGATTATCTTTGGTGTTATACAGAATATGCTGATGAAAAGTTTGTGGGTGCTAATACCGTCGAAGGCTTTCCTGAATGGTTATTTGATGAGCGCAAAGATAACGACTTCCCGCCGCTGAACCTTCAAACCCTGGAGCATGCCTGGCTACAATTATTGGCGGTTACGGGCGCCTGGGTCAGCCCGTACGGCACAGATGGCTATCATGTGTTTACCGGGCCGATGTCTGAGTACAATCTGGATAAAGCGCGTCAAAATATTTATGGCTCACTCAGCCCCCGGAAGAAAGCAGCGGTCGTACCACCCGTAAAGCTGTCCGAAAAGGCACGTAGAAATTTGATTTCTCCAGCGTTAAAAAGATTGCAGGCCATGATGGACGAGCTCCCGGCGGAGACGAAGAAAGTGCTAATTTTCACGCCTTATCATCGCTATTATCAGGCCGAACCGGGTTCCAGGAGAGAAATTATCTGGCATGATTGTAAGCAGCATGTGGCAAAGCTGGCTCAGGAATATGAAAATGCCTACGTCATCGATTTTATGATCGATTCATCGATTACGTCTGAAGATAACAACTACTGGGACTACAAGCATTACAATGTCGAGGTGGCGAAATTGCTTGGTGAGCTGATTGCTCAAGTGGTCGAGCAGGGAACAGACGATTCTCGTTACCGGGTACTGCATCCGGAGTCTTTTTAATACAACAGGACTAATGAACGCTGTTTTCAGGTTTTGTGGCAGGCTTCCTAGTGCAATGCAATCGCGCTTAGGGTAAATGTCGGAATCGCTGCATCAAATACGGTGCCATCCTCTGCGCGCATCTGGTAACTGCCGCCCATTGTTCCGACGGGCGTGAGCAACACCGACCCACTGGTGTATTGAAATGATTCGCCGGGTTTTAGATAGGGATGTTCTCCTACGACACCGGGGCCTTTGACTTCCTCTTTTCCACCATTTCCATTGGTGATAATCCAGTGCCGTGTTAACAGGCGCGCAGCTACACTGCCGGTATTTAATAGCGTGACCGTGTACGAAAAGACGTATCTACTATTTTCAGGGTCAGATTGATGCGGAAGATAAAGGGGTTTGACCTTGATATCGATTTTATGTTTTTTGTTCATTATACTTAGTTTGTCGGTGTTTGATTGTAAGGTGAATGGCGGTCAGCTGGTACTATTTGCTAAATTCTCTGCCTCGAGCGTTTCGTGATAGCTTCGTATGAGCTCAGTAGCATCAGCTTTGCTCAGATAATGCCAGGGCAGGGGAAGCAGAGCGGGGACAGCTTTGGCGTAGCGTTTATAAATTTCGCCGTGGTATATTTCCAGTTTACGTTCTTCAAGGCGCGAGCCATATACGAAATACAGACTGATCATTACACAGCTAAGCAGCCAGGCTGGTTCCATATCGCCAGCCCAGAGGTAAACCATCCCCAGGAAATACCAGGGATGCCGCACGTAGCGGTGGAAGGGGGAAATATGGAAATGCTCCTGATCTTCAACAGATTTCTCACCTTGTGAGAACTGACGCGTTCCCAGTAACTCAGAGCCATCATAATACTTCAGCGTCCAGATGAAACCGGCAATGGTACTGAAGCGCAAAATATTGGCGATTACTTTTTCGTAGCCCTGCCATTGCCAGAGCGGATCACCCTGATAAACGTGTAGCAGCCACAACGGGCCGAGCAAAAGCAGGATGGCGATCAGGTTGAAGCCTAAACGGTAAGCTGGCATCCGGTCTGGGTGGTGTCTTGAGACCCATTGTTTCAATCCAAGCGAGGCAAGTATTGAGTGGATGCTGAAGTAAGCCAGCCAGGCTAGCGCCAGCAGGCTCAATTGTGAAAAAGACGGAGTCATTTCTTAGATTTTCTGGCATTCAAAGCCACATCATAAGCCTGCCTGGCCCAAAGTGCCATGTCCTCATTGGATTCAAGCGCCTCTTCGGGAGTCTGGTAGTAAGACATAGCGTAAGGTTTATTATTTTTAACGTAAGTAAATGCTTCAAGGTTTTTTGCTTCGAAGGCCGAGCGTGTTATTGAATCTACTTTGAGGTATAAAACGCTATCCGCAACCAGGCCGAACATCAAATTATTGAGAAATATACCAAAACCACCGAACATGGGCCGGGCGCGGACCGGCCCGATGATTTGCATCAAATCCACGATATATGAGACAAACTCTTTTTCTTCGCTTGATACAGGCATCAGCAGGATTTCGCTAAAATTCCTGTAAAAGTCGAGTGGGCGGGGTGCGAACCAGGCTAAGTATGACGCCGTATCCAACGCCACCCAGGCCAACGATGCCAGCCAGTATTCCCCACACTACGGGCTGCCATGAGACCTGATAATGCAAATCCAGCACCTGTTCAGCCAACACCCATCCGGTCAACGTTGCCAGACCCGTGCCGATTATGCCAGCCAGTGCCCCCAGCACCATAAATTCTGTGGCTACGCTACGCTTTATCTGGCGTTCACTGGCCCCCAGGGTTTTCAGGATTGCAATTTCCTGGCGCCGCTCATTGCGCTGGGTTTGAATTGCAGCCAGTAGGACAATGATGCCCCCCAGCAAGCTGAAGGCAAAGACGACTTCAACGGCGTTGGAAACCTGCTCGATGATGCGCCGAATTTGCTTAAGTATGGCGCGCACATCCAGCACGGTAATATTCGGGAAGGCGGCGACCAGATTAGTGGTGAAACGCGTGTCAGATTCACGAATATGTACAGCTGTTATATAGCTTGTAGGATAGTCATCGAGCGCGCCGGGAGCTGCGATAACGTAAAAATTGGGCTGCATGGTATCCCATTGAACCTGGCGCAGGCTGGTGACAGGGGCGCTGAACGAACGCCCGCCGATATCAAAGTCAAGGGTATCGTTCAGCATCACCCCAAGGCCTTTTGCAAGCTCAGATTCAACTGAGATCCCGGGTGGCGGCTGATTAATGCCCTGACCGGGTTGTGATTTAAACCAGTGCCCGGCAAGGATCTTGTTTTCTGCGGGCAGGACAAGGCTGGTTGTCAGGTTTATTTCACGTCTTAAGGTATTTTTTGCCTGTCGATTTTCAAAGTTCTCCGCGCGAGCAGGCATGCCATTAATAGCACGCAGGCGCCCCCGTATCATCGGGTAGACCTGAGTGTCGTCCAGTTTCCTCTGCTTCAGAAAAATGTCGAGTGCGCCCAGATCTGCAGCCTGGATATTAACCATAAAATGGTTGGGTGCCTGCTCCGGTATGCGGTTTTGCCAGGCGGTAAGCAGGTCTTCGCGTACGTTGCTAAGCAGGCTAAGAGCAAAAATACCGATACCGATCGTGGTAATCAATAACGCGGCACGACGGCCGTAGCGCCCTATGTTGGCTAAACCCAATTGCCACCCGCCCCCGCGATGCACATGAAACCGCTGAAACATGCGAGTGACCAACCAGGAAACAAACAGCATCAGACCCAGTCCGCCTACCAGGCCGACAAATACGATAGCAGCCAGCTCAAACTCACCTGCCTGCCAGAATAAAAACCCCGCCATCGCCATGCTGATGCAAATTATACTGAGTAAAACCTGGCGCCGAGGTCGCGTTGCCTCAGCACGCATTACGCGCATTGGAGGTGTTTGTATTACCCTTAAAATGGATGGTAGCGCGAACCCGGACAAGGTGAGCGCTGCCGTAGCCAGCCCGGCTACCAGCGGTTTATAACTTACGGCGGGAAGCGAAATATTAAGCAGGGAGGAAAGCAGATGCGCGAGGACGAACTGAAAAACCAGCCCCAGCAGGCTGCCAATCACGCAGGCAATGAATACCAGCATCACAAATCGCAGGGCGTAGTCCTTCCAGAGTCGCGAGTGGGTGGCCCCCAATGTTTTAAGAATAGCGATGGTATGGCGTTCCCGTCGGGCATAGCTCATGGTAGTCAGAGCGACTGCTGCACCAGCGATAATAATCGTCAAAACGGTTGCCAGCTTCATAAACCGAACGGCTCGATCTAATGCCGCGTTCACTTCAGGACGACCCTGCTCCACCGTTAGTAGCGTTTCCGCAGGGCTCAGTGCCTGTTGGAGTGGATGGCGTAGCCCGAGCATCGCCTGTTCATCGCCAGAAATCAGCAATTTATATGTTGCGCGACTGGCGGGCGTAATGAGCCCGGTTTCAGCCAGAGAGGTGAGGTTGATCATCAGACGTGGCGCAAAACGAAAAACGCTGCCACCCGCATCGGGTTCAAATTTTATAATCCGGGTCAGGATAAAGCTTGAATTGCCCAGCTGAACGCTGCTGCCTGGTATTAAACCCAGCTGGTAAAAAACATCTGCTGCGGCCCATGCTTCACCGGGTTTTGGTGTGCCAGTTATGGTTGATCCAGGCTGATCCAATGCGGTGCTGGTCTGCAGCTCACCCCGCAGAGGGTAAGTTTCACCAACGGCCTTAACTTCGGTGAGTAAACTGCGCTCGCCACTCAGAATGACGCTGCGAAATTCAACTACATCTGTGGCATTAAAGGCCCTGGTGAGCTGCCGGACCGAATCACTAAGCGGTCGTGAAGATTGAACGAGAAGATCAGCCCCCAGTAACGCCGCGCCTTGCAATCGCATGCCGCGATCCACTCGGTCTGTAAAAAAACCTATAGACGTAATGGCAAGCACCGAAATCGTGAGCGCCATCAGCAGCAGGCGAATTTCGCGCAAGCGCCAGTCCCGGGCAGCGCGTTTCAAACTTAAGCTAAACACCGGCCGTTATAGTGGTGTTTTTAGCACGCCCGCATCCAGTGTGTACTGAATATCACATCGCGAAGCCAGGTGTTCATCATGCGTAACGAGGACCAGTGTGGTCTGACGGGCATCGCGTAGCGAGAACATTAGATCGGCGATCTGCTGGCCGGTATTTTTGTCGAGGTTACCGGTCGGTTCATCTGAAAATAACACTTCAGGTTCAATCACAAAAGCACGTGCCAGTGCGACGCGTTGCTGCTCGCCCCCGGAGAGCTGGCGCGGAAAATGATCCAGCCTGTCTTGCAGCCCTACGCTACCTAAGGCGTCCCGTGCGCGTTCCCGGCTTTGTGGATCACCGATTAACTCTAGAGGCAGGCCCACGTTTTCCAGCGCGGTCAGGCCGGGTAACAGCTGAAAAGATTGAAATACGAAGCCGACGCGTCCTGCGCGTAGTTGAGCGCGCTGATCTTCATTGAGATCATTTAGCGAGTGCCCCAGTAGATTGACGTTTCCTGCGGTGGGTAGATCGAGCCCCGCCAGCAGGCCGAGCAGGGTTGATTTTCCCGAACCCGATGCGCCGACCACAGCAACCGCGCTGGCGGCCGGGATATTGATATTGATATCGGAAAGTATATCTAATTTCCGATCACCGCTGATAAGTTGTTTACCCAGGCCGCCAGCTTGAATATGATCGTGTCCTTGTTTATCCATGCCTTAAATGTGGAGGCCGTTACTCTTGATTGCAATGCTATTCCGCAAGCCTCTCCTGGTTTTGTGTTTATATTTATCGGCTTATCCTGGGAGCGGGATTGCCGCGACCCTGCTTGTGATGGGCGACAGCCTCAGCTCGGCGTATGGAATAAAGCTGGAGCAGGGCTGGGTGGCGTTGTTACAGGCGCGATTAAACGAAAAATCAGAGCAACATTGGCGGGTGATTAATGCGAGTATAAGTGGCGAGACTTCAAATGGAGGCAAGACCCGCTTACCAGCTGCCCTGAAAGAAGCAAAACCCGATATTGTTTTGTTGGGGCTCGGTTCGAACGATGGCTTGATGGGCCGACCGCTTAGAAATCTAAAAATAAATCTGAATGATATGGTTGAGATGGCCAGATCGCAGGACGCGAAGGTTTTATTGTTGGGAAACCTGATTCCACCTAATTATGGGTCGGCTTATACCGGTGGATTTGCGAAGGTTTATACGGATATTTCAAGCGAAGAGGGCATTTCATTGGTGCCGTTTTTACTCGAAGGAGTGGCCACCGATTTCGATTTAATGCAAAATGACGGGTTGCACCCGACAGCTGAGGCCCAGCCGCAAATACTCGACAACGTATGGCCGTATCTTGAGCCAATGTTATAAGCGTATGCTTGCTTACGAGGGACATTATCCGCTATTTTCACACCAATGGTGCGGTATGATAAGTCAAAACGAATGAATCAAAGCATAAACATGTCACAAATGCTGGATTGGCTTAAACATCTGGAGCTGGATGAGTACTCAAAGGTATTTGCGGAGAATGGCATTGATTTACGCGCATTACCGCATCTGACAGAGCTGGATCTTAAAGAGCTTGGTGTATTGCTGGGACATCGCAGGATTTTGCTGGCCGCGATAGAAACGTTAGGCACACCAGGTATCCTGCGAAAAGGTGAGTCCGGCGACAATGTGGCCGATCCGGTCTCGCAGGAAATGGCGGAACACCGCCAGGTAACCATTTTATTCGCCGACCTCGTGGGCTACACCCAAATGTCCGCTGAACTCGATGCCGAGGAGACGCACGCTATTCTGGGTCATTTTCTGGATGCAGCTGATCGCATTATTCTGGAGCACGGGGGTACCATAGATAAACATGTCGGAGACTGCGTTATGGCGGTATTTGGTGCCCCGGTTGCTCACAGCAATGATCCGGCTCGTGCGGCCCGTGCGGCTTTGGGCATACAGGCGGCCATGTCTTCGGTTAGCAAATCGGCAGGCCGCGATCTTCACGTGCATATCGGGATTGCCAATGGCCAGGTTCTCGCGAGCGGGGTGGGCAGTGATACGCACTATACGGTCACAGGTGATTCGGTTAATTTGGCATCGCGTTTGACCGATGCAGCGTCAGAGGATGAAACCGTATTATCTCAGGGCGTACAAACCGCAGTGTCGTCAGACTTTGAGTTTCAGGATAAAGGGAAAATACCGGTAAAAGGTATCAGTGATCCAGTGCATGCTTATTCTTTAATTGGGCTGGCGTGTGCTGAGTCTGTGCAAAGCGAACGACCGTTTGTCGGGCGGCATGTAGAGTTGCAGCAATTTAGCGGTGTGTTGCAAGCCTGCGCCGAGATTCAATCCGGGCAACTGGTGTATCTTCGCGGTGAAGCCGGCATTGGTAAGACCCGCCTGGGTGCAAAATTCGAAGCGCTTGCTAGAGACCTGGGTTATGCCTGTCATCGTGCGCTGGTACTGGATTTTGGGGCAGGCAGGGAACTAAACGTGGTGCGCACGCTGGCGTGCAGCTTGTTATCTATACCTTCAGACAGCAAGCTCGAAACGCGCGAGCAGGCAGCGGAAAATACGTTCCTTAAGGGGGTGCTGGAACCCGATCAACGCGTTTATCTGAATGCTATACTGGATGTTCCACAAAGTACCGAGCTGCGTTCTTTATATGATGCGATAGACAGTGTGGGGCGTGAAGAAGGAAAAAATGGGGTGGTGACGGCATTGATGGAAAAACTGAGTGCGCAGAGCCCTCTGTTAATATTTGTTGAAGATATTCACTGGGCTGACGATTCTGTTATTCAATTTCTTGGAAAACTAAGTGAAGTACTGGTTAATTCAGCCTGTATTCTGGTGCTGACGTCTCGCATCGAGGGCGATCCACTAGACCAAAACTGGAAACAGCAGACCGCTTCAACGCCACTTACCACAATAGATCTGCGGCCGCTGCGTCGTGATGATGCAATGGCGCTGGCCTCAGGTTATTTTGATGCCTCTACGCGCTTCGCGCAAAAGTGCGTGGAACGTGCGGATGGCAACCCCTTGTATCTCGAACAATTGTTGAGTAATGCTGAGGAAATGGACGATGGTCAGGTTCCGGGTTCGGTACACAGCATTGTCCAGGCAAGGCTGGATTCATTGCCGGCAATCGACAAGCAGGCCATACAAGCTGCTTCTGTGCTGGGGCAACGATTTACGCTGGATGATATTCGCTTTTTACTGGATGAATCCAGGTATGACTGCGAGGACCTGGTTGCACGTAATCTGATTAAGCCACAAGGAACAGCCTACCTGTTTTCGCACGCGCTGGTTCAGGAAGCGGTATATGAATCTTTACTTAAGTCGCGTCGCGCCACTTTACATCGCGCGGCGGCTAAATGGTATGCCGATCGCGAGCTCGAACTGTGCGCGGTTCACCTGGATCGCGCGAGTGATCCCGGTGCGGCGCAGGCCTATCTTGAAGCTGCAAAATATCAATTGCATGAGCTCCAGTTTAATTCAAGTCTCACACTGACTGAGCGTGGCATAGAACTGAGCAAAGCAGACGAAACAAAATGCGAATTATTGCTTGTTCAAGCTGAAACCTTGCGTAGTCTCGGTGAAATTGACAATTCGATTTCCAATTGCAGAGAGGCGCTGAATCTTGCACAGCCGGGCCTGTATTTATGCCTGGCCTGGCTGGGCCTGGCTGAGGGTTTTCGTATCGCAGATCAACAAAAACAGGCGCTGGAGGCACTCGATTCAGCGGAATCCGTTGCGCTTGAATTTGAGCTTAAGCCCCAACTTAGTCGCATACACTATTTGCGGGGCAACCTGTTTTTTATGATGGGTGATATTGACGGTTGCCTGGCGGAGCACGAAAAATCACTGACGCTGGCAGATGAAACCGGCTCTGCAGAGGGTAAGGCGCTGGCGTTTGGTGGTCTGGGCGATGCCTATTATTTGCGCGGGCACATGCGCTCTGCACGCGATCAGTTTCAGGCTTGCCTGGATCTGTGTCGGGAACATGGTTTTGGGCAAATTGCAGTGGCTAACCGAAATATGATTGGTTGGAGCCGGTACTATTTGATGGAATTTAGAGAGGCGATGGACGATGCACTTGCGTCTATCGAGATGGCCAGGAAGGTGGGTCATCATCGAGCGGAAATGATTGGTGCTCCACTCGCGGCATTAATTGAGATGGAACGTGGCGATTTCAGTGAATCCCGGGCACACCTTGAGCGCACTCTGGAGTTGGCCAATATCCTCAAGGCAGGAAATTTTGTGGCGCAGATGAGATTCTTCCTGGCACGACTGGATATGGCTGAGGGTGATATGCAGGCAGCACGAGAAAACAGTCAGTTGGCGTTAGAAGTTGTGCGTAAAGTGGGCATGGCTTTTATTGGCCC
>JAUVBY010000096.1 GCA_030590945.1 Gammaproteobacteria bacterium
CGAACGAAATTGCGTGGAGGCTTTAGGCCCGGATGGCTCACAATCGGCTATTCTTAATTGTGTGGGCGTATAAACTCCCGATGCAATCTAAGATAAAAAAAGTGTTGCTCATCATTGTACTGCTGTGTGTAATAGCTGTAGTGGCGCTTCCTTTCATAAGGTCCGATTCTGTAGCATTTCTTCGTGCTTCTGAGGTGGTTGTGAAACTGTCTACAATAGCGCAACAACCGGTCAGCGACGAAGTGCTTAGCGACGTGGCGGGCCGATCACTGCAAAGAATCGAAGCCGCGCAAGCATCAATTGAAGATGGCCAACAATATAAGCCGGATCAGCTGAGTCTAAATGAGCTCGAAATAGAGATTGCTGATTTGAGCGCTCAAGAGGCACCAGCGATAGAGGAGAAATTTTCCCTGGATTCAAAGTTTGACGAAAAACAGCCGTCGATATCGGATAACTATGAGCCCGGCATAGCGCTGGATATTCTAGAAAAAGAAACGGGTCTCAACAGGAATGAGTTGGAATCATTGTTGTTGGAAAGCCGTTAGGCCAATTAATCAATATGTGCAATATATTGAACATGTTTAAGTTATAATCTATACTCCTTTGAGAACGCAATGAGTGGAGAATTTAAATGCGAATAGTTTCATTTACAGATGCACGTAATGGTCTAAAAACGGTATTAGATCAGGTGGTTAATGATGCTGATTACACCGTTATAACCAGGCGGGACAGTGAAGATGCTGTTGTAATGTCATTAGATAGTTATAACAGTCTTATGGAGACGGTTCATCTTTTGAAGTCACCTGCAAATGCAGAGCATTTAAGAAAATCAATTGAGCAATACAGAAGTGGTGAAGTTGTAGAAAAAGATCTTTTTAATGGTTAGACAATTGGCATGGACAGATGCAGCCTGGTCAGATTATATTTATTGGCAAGGGCAAGATAAAAAAACTTTAAAAAGGATCAACAAGTTAATAGAAAATGTATTACGAACGCCATTTCAGGGTATAGGTAAGCCGGAACCCCTTAGAGAGAATTTATCAGGTTTTAGGTCCAGGAGAATTGACGATACTAATAGATTGATTTATGCAGTTACCGACCAAGATATAACAATAATTGCTTGTGGGTATCACTACTAAAACGGCCAATAAAAACATGCAACATAGCCAGAGCTAACCGTAGAGCTTCAAGCTTCAATAAATGCCTTCAAAACCGCGTTCCAGCCCAGAGCTAGATTATCCCGGTTGTAACCTCCTCCGCCCAGACCAATGATACGCCCGTTGCAATGGCGGTCTGCAATTGCAGCGAGGCGTTTTGCAGCGTGATGATGCGCGCGCGGGGTGAACGCAAGATGTGTAATCGGGTCGCCTTTAATGCTGTCTGCGCCGGCTTGTAATATGATTATTTCGGGTTTGGCAAAATCAATAAATTGTTCGAGTATGTCCCAGGCTGCGTAAAAGGCATCATCCCCGGCAGCCGGGGGGAGGGGTAAATTCAGCTTGCTGCCTTTGGCTGCGCCCTTGCCGGTTTCTTCGGCTGCACCGGTGCCGGGATACAGGAATCTTCCGTCCTCGTGTATATCTGCAAATATCAGATCAGGATCGTCTTCAAAGGCATAGAAAACACCGTCGCCGTGATGCGCATCGATATCAACGTATGCAATGCGTTTGATGGCATATTGTTGTCGCAGGGTTTCGATTAATACGCCCGCATCATTAAATACACAAAAACCGGCCGCGCTGTCGCGTTGTGCATGGTGTAATCCTGCAATGGGTACGAATACGCGCGGGCTGTCGCCGGAAAGCATGCGCGAAAGCCCGTTTAATCCGGCGCCAACGACTGTACTGGTCGCTTCGAATACGCCCTGAAACGCGGGTGTGTCACCTAAATCCAGTACGCCTACGCCGGTTTTAGACTGGCGCTTGACCTGATCGATATAACGGCGGGTATGAAAGCGCTGCAAATCCGATTCAAGGCATTGTTCCGGGGTGAGGATGTTGATTTTTGAATCCAGCCCCTGTTTCAGGGTTTCGCGGTAAAAGGCCGCCATGCGGTCGGTGCCAAACGGGTGCGGGTCGCCAAATCCATAGGCGCCTAGCGCCTCGCTGAGGTATAAGCTGACGGCTTGTGTGTGCATGGATGAATCATACACCGATTGATACGCCGGTTTGGCAAATTATAAGGGCTTCCATTTGCTGAAGGTGGCGGCCTGACCACAATAGCGGCCATCGTCATCTATCAGGTTCCACACGAATGCCTGCTCAATCAAAAACCGATCTCCATTCGCCGCCACTCTTATTCCACTATAATCATTGATAAAGCCATTTTGTGTGACTTCGTCTAACAGTTTTTTTCGTTCCTCCCTCTCCAGGGGTTCGGCTGATTTTCTTGAGGGGAGCGTTATGAATTCGGGCCATTTTAGCGAAAATAGCTCCAGCGCCACTTGATTGCCAAAATTAAATACCGGGTCGGTTTGCGTGTCATGCGCAACGATCGCGCAGGGCGCGTTGAACAGATCAACGATTCTCGATGTGCCTTTAACATTTTTTTCGGTCAAATACTTACCGCTCAATTTGTGGTGGCTGGTAAAAAGCAGATCGCCGAGAGATTGGTAGAACGCTTGCTCGAGTTGTGCAGGGGCTGGGTGCATTGTTAATATTTGTTCCGGTATTTAGCTTAGGAATCATAGCGGTTCTTTAACACCTTATTGTATGGAAATAGTCCGACAGTTGAAATCAATAATGCGCTGAAAGTGGTTAGGGCGATAGTGTGAATTGCGGCTGAAGCTATATAAGCGCAAGCTAGTTAGCGCTTTACATCAAACCGCTCGATGTGTACTGTTCGGGTGTTTCCTCCCGGTATTTAACATTGGATAAAATCATCATTAACGGCCCCTGCTCGATTGCAGGTAGCGTCAAAATTTCTGGCGCAAAGAATGCAGCTTTGCCGCTTATTTTTGCGTCACTGTTGACCGAGGAGCCGCTAAAACTAACCAATATTCCGCATCTTCAGGATGTGACAACCGCGATGACCCTGCTGGGACGTCTGGGCGTCAATCTGGAATTGAATGAGCACCTGTCGATTAATGTTCAGGCGGAAAAGCTGTCCGGCTGTCGCGCGCCCTACGAACTGGTAAAGACTATGCGGGCGTCTATTTTGGTACTTGGCCCATTGCTGGCCCGTCTGGGCGAGGCCGAAGTTTCATTACCCGGCGGGTGTGCGATTGGTTCGCGACCGGTTAACCTGCATATCAAGGGCCTGGAAGAAATGGGCGCAACCATTATTATCGAAGATGGTTACATAAAGGCGCGCGTAGACCGACCTTCAAAACGCCTCAAGGGTGCGCGTATTTTTATGGATATGGTGTCGGTAACCGGAACTGAAAATATTATGATGGCCGCGGCGCTGGCAGAAGGTACTACGGTAATCGAAAATGCGGCACGCGAACCGGAAGTTACGGATCTTGCCGATTGTCTGAATGCCATGGGTGCAAACATTACCGGGATGGGAACATCTGAAATAATTGTCGAAGGTGTGGAGCGCCTGCATGGTGCGACCCATCGGGTTATAGCGGACCGGATTGAGGCGGGTACGTTTCTGGTGGCCGCAGCTGCGACGCGCAGCAAGATCAGGGTTAAACACGTCAACCCGCATCACCTTGATGCAGTGCTGAAAAAGCTCGAGGAAGCGGGCGCTTCAATCGAAGTTGGTGAGGATTATGTCGATCTTGATATGCAAGGGCGTAAGCCCAAAGCCGTGACCATTGATACCGCGCCGTATCCCGCTTTTCCGACCGATATGCAGGCCCAGTTTATTCTACTCAACAGCGTGGCAGAAGGCAGCGCAGCGGTTACCGAAAATATTTTTGAGAACCGTTTCATGCATGTGCAGGAACTGCAACGCATGGGGGCTAATATCGAACTTAAAGGCCATACCGCTTTGGTTCACGGTGCAGAACAGCTAAGCGGTGCGCCCGTAATGGCGACTGATTTACGGGCATCAGCCGCCCTGGTGCTGGCGGGGTTGGTTGCCAGTGGGCAAACCGTGATTGATCGTGTTTATCACATCGACCGTGGCTATGATTGCATCGAGGAAAAGCTCTCTCAGCTTGGCGGAGAAATACAACGCGTGTCGGGCAGGCAATATGCACAGATGCGTGAAAAAGCCCGGGAACAAGACGGGGTAGCATGAGAACACTTAACACACTGGATCCTGATTTTGATGCAGGCATAAGTAGTTTACTGGATCGCGATACAGCAGAGGATCGCGCGGTTGAAACCACCGTTCGTGACATTATTGATGCGGTTCGAGCCGAAGGTGATGTTGCCTTGTTGCGCTACAGCCGGCAATTTGACCGCCTTGAAATCAGCGATGCCGCTGAGCTTGAAATTGCAGCCGTAAAGCTCAAAGACGCATATCAAAACCTGGATGAATCGATACGGGAAGCATTGAGCATCGCTGCGAAGCGTATCCGCGCGTATCACGAAAAAGAAGTGGCGCAGTCCTGGTCGTATACCGAAGAGGACGGCACACGTCTGGGGCAGATCATCACGCCGCTCGATCGCGTCGGGGTATATGTGCCCGGCGGTAAAGCAGCCTACCCCTCTTCTGTGTTGATGACCGTTACCCCGGCTAAAGTGGCGGGGGTGAAGGATATTATAATGGTGGTGCCGACACCGGGCGGAGAGGTCAATCCCGCGGTCTTGGCGGCGGCGTACCTGGCGGGGGTCGATCGGGTGTTTTGTATTGGCGGCGCGCAGGCCATCGCTGCGCTGGCCTACGGCACGCAAACCGTGCCGCGTGTGGATAAAATTGTCGGGCCGGGTAATATTTATGTGGCGACAGCCAAGCGGCAGGTTTTTGGGCAGGTCGGGATTGATATGATCGCCGGGCCTTCAGAGGTCGTGGTCATCGCTGATGAAAATGCGAACGCAGACTGGGCGGTGATGGATTTGTTTGCCCAGGCTGAACACGATGAGCTTGCTCAGTCAATTTTGATAACCGATTCACAGGCATTTGCGGATGCGGCGCAGGCTTCCATTACGCGCCAGTTGCCGCAAATGGAGCGTCGCTCGATCATTGAGCAATCCCTGGACGATTACGGTGCGATCATCGTAACGCAATCGGTGGCAGAATCGGCCAAAATCGCGAACCGTATCGCGCCTGAGCACCTTGAATTGATGGTGGATGATGTGGATAAGCTGATCCCCCTTATTCGCCATGCCGGTGCTATTTTCGCAGGCCGGTATAGCGCTGAATCTTTAGGTGACTACTGTGCGGGCCCGAATCACGTATTACCGACCGCCGGAACCGCACGCTTTAGCTCACCCCTGGGCGTGTATGATTACCAGAAACGTTCAAGCCTGATCCAGATATCGGAGCAGGGCGCTGATCACATTGCGCGCGTCGCGTCTACATTGGCACGTTGCGAAGGCCTGACCGGGCATGCGCGCTCTGCAGAATTCCGCTTTAAGTCTAATCAGTAGTTGCGTCTGATCGAATATGCCGGAAAAGCCTGTAGTTCATAGCGTAAAAACAATCGCACAGACGCGGTTGTTCCACGTTGAGGCGGTTGAACTCGAGTTTTCCAATGGTGCGCGACGACAGTATGAGCGTATTAACAATGATGTTGCCGGGGCGGTAACGGTTATTCCCATTACCGCAGAAGCGGTGATTATGGTTCGTGAATACGCGGTAGGCTCAGATGCGTATGAATTGGGCTTTGTCAAAGGCCTGATTGATCCGGGTGAAGCGCCGCACGAGGCGGCCAATCGTGAATTGCAGGAAGAAATTGGTTTTGCTGCCAAAAACATTAGGCTCATCCGTAAAACGCGCGTTACCCCGCATTACACCACGGCGGTTGGATACATCCTGCTGGCTGAGGACCTGTATGCGAAGTCCGGGGAGGGCGATGAGCCTGAAGAGCTTGAACAGCTTCACTGGCCGTTGTCGGATATTGACAACCTGCTTGAGCATAAAGACATCAACGATGTGCGCACCTTGCATGGTTTATACTGGCTGCGTGATTATCTGGCATCGGGCCACCCTCTTTAAACGAATATGAATATAAAACCCATTTGCGATATTGCGCGTGACGCCGGCGCTGAAATACTCGATGTATATCAGTCGGATTTTGATTTTAAAACCAAAGGCGATGGCTCACCGTTAACCCTCGCTGATCAAAAAGCGCATACGCTTATCGAAAAGCGATTGCAGGCGCTCACGCCGGATATTCCTGTATTGTCGGAAGAATCGATTGATGAAGTGGGTGAAACGCGATTGCAGTGGTCGCGTTACTGGCTGGTTGATCCGCTGGATGGCACCAAAGAATTCATTAAGCGGAATGGAGAGTTTACAGTCAACATTGCGCTTATTGAAGATGGTGTGCCGAGCATGGGGGTCGTGTATGCGCCGGTGCTGGAGACCTTGTATTTTGCGCAGCGGGGTGAAGGCGCCTGGAAACAATCCGCGCAGGCTGCGCCCAAAGCAATCCGGACGCGATCTCTTGACCTGGAAAAGGTGGAAATTGTGGCCAGCCGTTCGCATTTATCCGAAGAAGTAAAACAGTTCGCGGCCTCTTTCGATACCTATAGTGAGAACGTGGATCTAATCAGCATGGGCAGTTCCCTGAAGCTGTGCCTGGTGGCGGAAGGTCGTGCGGATGTCTATCCGCGTCTGGGTTTGACTTCAGAATGGGATACCGCAGCAGCGCAATGCGTGGTCGAAGCCGCCGGCGGTAAAGTAATCGATTGCCAGTTGCAGCCTTTACGTTACGGTAAGCAGGAGATTCTGAATCCCTGGTTTATCGTGGTGGGCGATCCCCACGTAAATTATCACTGCGAAGGGATATCTATTCCTGTTCTTTAGCGGATTTCCGGGGTTTATTCCGATCACGGAAACGGCGCAGCCAGGTCATGATTGATAGATAACCCCGCCTTGCCCACCTGAAATCGGGCGCGAGTACCAGCAGGCCCAATGGAATCATCCAGAACCCCACAATCGGTAAAAACCCGAGCACGCCGCAGACCATTAGCGTGAGGCCAATGACCCAGCGCATGGAAAAATGCAGGCTGTGCATTTTCTGGTTTAATTTTCGGAGTTTTCGGTGCATGGAAAGTTTCTTAATTTGACAGCGGATTTTAGGACTAATTCACCTCGCTTGTACTACAATATCGGGCGTTTATATTTATTTTACAAGCGATATGCTCCAATTTAGCAAAATGCATGGCCTGGGAAACGATTTCATGGTGGTTGATGGGATCTCACAGCGTTTTGACGCGGAAAAATATGATCTCGCGGGGCTGGCGAATCGTACCACAGGCATTGGTTTTGACCAGTTATTACTGGTTGAAGCGCCTACCCAAAAAGGTAGCGCATTCAAGTATCGTATATTCAACGCTGATGGTTCTGAGGTGAGCCAGTGTGGCAACGGTGCGCGTTGTTTTGCAACATTTGTCAAAGAACGGGGTTTGACTGATCTGAATAGTTTCTGGGTAGAGACTAATACAGGTCGTATTCACTTGAGTGTGCTGGCGGATGGGCAGATTAGAGTAAACATGGGCGTACCTCAATTTGCACCTGAACAAATCCCGCTTGCTATTGAGGCTGAGCAAACTGAATACAGCCTGGAATTTGAAGGTGAAACATTTCGCTTCTCGGCGCTCGAAATAGGCAATCCACATGCAGTATTTGCGGTTGACTCCGTAGCCCGGGCGCCCGTCGACACACTGGGGCCCTGGCTGCAATCACATGAATTGTTTCCAGACCGTGTGAATGCGGGCTTTTACGAGCGACTTTCTGATACTGAAATTAATCTTCGGGTTTTTGAGCGGGGTGTGGGCGAAACCCGGGCCTGCGGAAGTGGTGCCTGTGCGGCGGTGATTGCCGGGCAACGCCTGGGGCTGCTATCGAATCAGGTTAAAGTAAATCTGGCCGGCGGCTCGCTGATGGTCGAATATTCGGGCGAAGGTGAGCCGGTGTATCTAACCGGTCCGGCAAGCACGGTTTATCGTGGTAAACTGGTTAGTAAATAAACCATATTCAGAGAAAAAATAGATGGCGGGTAAAACTAGAAAACAACCCAGCAAGGGAATAGACGAGGCACAAATCGTAGCCTGGTTGAAGGAGTGCCCGGATTTTTTCAATCGTCATCCGGATAGCCTGTCTGCGATTAAACTACCCGTTGATTCCGGGCCGGCAATTTCACTGCACCAGTATCAGGTACGGGTATTGCGCGAAGAGAAATCGGAATTAAATCAAAAGCTGGGGGCTTTGCTTAAGAACGTTAAAACCAATCACAAAATTCATTCAGACTTACTGGGCCTGGCGGGCAATATGATCTCAATTGCCAGGAATGGGGCTGAGACAGACGCCTTCCTGGCTCTAATTAAACAACATTTTGCGCTTTTTGAGGTACAGCTATTTGAAAAGGAAAAGCATCCTGAAGTGTTTAAACGGCTGAAAACGATACTCGGAAAGGTGGATAGTATCTGCCTCAACGCACCCGATGAGGAATTGAGCACGAGTTTATTCAAGGACAATGCATCCGGGGTATTGTCGCTTGCGGCGGTGCCGGTCAAAACCGGTCGAACGTGTCGTGCCTTCCTGGTATTGGCATCGGATGACAAAGAGCGGTTTAGGCCGGGTATGGGGGGAGAGTTTCTCAAGTTATTGGCGCAATTGCTGTCCAGCCTGGTGGATGATGAACAAAACTGATACTCATCAGGAAATCGAGGCAGATATTAAGGACTACCTGATGTCGCTGGAAAAGGAGCGACAGTTATCGATGCACACCGTTCAAAGTTATCAACGCGACCTTGGAAAATTAATACACTTTATTGAACAGCAGGATTTAGATTCCGGCCTGTCGTTAAGTCCGGCCATTGCGCGCCAGTTTCCAGCTCGACTCCATGCTGCCGGCCTGGGCGGTAAAAGTATTCAGCGTGCGTTGTCGGCTGCCCGCGGGCTTTATCAGTTTTTGATCGAGACAGGCCGTGCCGTGAACAACCCCTTTATTGAAATCCATGCGCCCAAAGCGCAAAAGAAGTTGCCTGATACGTTGAATGTGGATGAAATAGAACAATTGTTGTCGGCGATGCCGGCAGATACGCTGGGTAAACGCGACAAAGCGATCATTGAGCTAATCTATTCTGCCGGTATGCGCTTATCAGAGCTGGTGGCGGTCAACGTGGTGGATGTGGCACGTGAAACCGATATGATCAGGGTGACGGGTAAAGGCAATAAACAGCGTATGGTGCCCGTTGGGCGAAAGGCGAAAGCTGCGATCGCGGACTGGTTAGCCGTCCGCGCCAGCCTGGCCAACCCCGATGAGCCTGGCCTGTTTGTCAGTCAGAGAGGGGGGCGGATTTCTGCACGAACCATTCAGGTGCGGCTGGAATACTGGTCGCGGTACAGCGGCCTGGATCGCAAGTTACACCCGCATATGTTACGGCATTCGTTTGCAAGCCACATATTGGAATCAAGTGGAGATTTACGTGCAGTACAGGAGTTGCTCGGACATGCGAATATTTCAACGACGCAAATCTATACCCACCTCGATTTTCAGCACCTGGCACAGGTTTATGATAAAGCGCATCCACGTGCGCGAAAACGTTAGTGCTTTGTAGCGACTCAGCCTGCAAGCTAAATCCGGGTCGTTACGGTCATTCGTGGTCCCGGGCAGTAAAATCACAATAATTTTCCCGGTATTTTAAGAATGAAGAAGGTATTTTCGCTTGTTGCAATACTTATTGTGCTGGGAACAGTGCTGGCCTTATACGGGCAGCATCGTGTTGTACGTTATCCGAGCATTACGGTAGACCCGGCGCCCCGCCCCACTGGCCTGGTGCTTGCAAGCGGCCTTGAAATTGAAGCACGTGGAGGCTATCTGAAAGTGTCGATGGGGACGCGGTTTCGCGCCTACCAGCCGGATATGCATCTGCGTATTCACGGCGCTGAGCCTGTTGAAAGGCACATCATCCAGGTCGAAAATATACATCCGGATGCAAATTTTTCCTGGACAGAAGATAGCCTTGCTACGGTGCTGGAGAAAAAGCATGGCCTGTTAAGAGAAGTTGAATTGATCGGCTTGCGAGCGGGAGAAGTATTGAAACTGTCGTGGACATTTCCTGAAAAACCAGCTTACCGGTTTGTTGCTATCGGCGATACCGGCGGCGATGAGGAGCTAAGCTGGGGCCTGATTCGTGCCAGCGATTTGGGCGCAGATTTTGTATTGCATATGGGCGATTCCTACTACGAAGAAGCAGAAGTTGCGGGCGTTGGCATGCGATTGAACCAGTCAAATATTCCGGTCTATACGGCTAATGGGAACCACGATTTTCTCGGGCCGGGCGGGAGCGCGATTGAGCAGTTTTTAAATAACGTAGGTCCGCTGAATGCCCGTTTTAGTTTGTTGGGAACGTGCTTCATCAATCTGGATACCGGTTCGTTTATGTATCCCCCGCATAAAGGTGCACGCGCCGCGCTGCTCGCCGCGGAAGTGGTGAACCAGCAGCGCGCTCCAGCGCGCTGTACAAATACGATTGTATTTACGCATAAGCCTGTACTTCAGGATTTCGAAGCCGAGTTTCAGCAGCGTAAACACTCGCTTTATGGTTACGATGCGCAAAGAATAATAAACCGCTTACAACAACTTAATAAACTAACCTTGCTTGCGGGTCATATTCATAATGATTTTAGCTTTGAACAGGATGGGTTTAAAACGTATGTGACCGGTAGTGGTTTGGCGCATAAAGACATCCTTCGAGGCGGGCATTATGCCAGGGTACTGGTCGGAGATGTCCGTGCTGATAAGCCAGTAAAACTAGAGTGGGCGTTAAATGCCATGCCGATGGAGTACCATTGTTCAAAAAAAATCTATAAGGCATTCAAGCAGATTGAAAGCCCGCTGGCAAAGGTGTTGAATGATGCCTGCAGGGCGAAGCATTGAAAGGCAGCCCCGCTTCGGGCCCTGAATAGCTTACTGGATTATATACACGCGAATATTATCTTTCGCCCAGACTTCTTCAAAGCGATTGTCCGGGTTCGAATTGATATGTTCGCGCAATGGCGCGGTATAGAAATTAGACGTGTTTAGAACATCAGCAGGCCAATGCTTGGAGTTATTGCCGGTCTCGCTATAACCCCCGC
>JAUVBY010000120.1 GCA_030590945.1 Gammaproteobacteria bacterium
GTGCATCACCCGGCTGAAATGCGAAATCCGAATAACGTGTTTCATGGTGCGTGGAGAGTGTCACCCAGCGTCGCGCGGTCCCGCTTTCGATAAACGATGGCCAGCTCTCCCATACTGTCACGGCAGCCAGATCTGCGTAATCCATGCCCGCGCGGCGCAGCTGTTTTTCGCTCAAATCAAAACTCAGCGGCTCGATAAGGTGCAGTTGACAGCCGGTATTCGCACACAATCGGATGATATTGCCGGTATTGGGGGGTATTTGCGGCTCCACCAGCACGATATGAAACATACTTAAATAGTCGCCCTTTCAGGAGAAAGGTTTGAGCTCCACCAGAATAAGAATACCCAGCAGTAAAACCACCGGTGCTTCGTTCATCCAGCGATAAAACGTATGGCTGTGTGTGTTCTTATCCTGCTTGAAATCGTTGACGGTCTTCATGCACCAGCCGTGATAAATCAGCAACAGGCCCACCAGCACCAGCTTCAGGTACAGCCAGGTACCGGTAAATCCATAACCTAACCATAGCCAGCTTCCCAATACGATGCTGACAACCGCACTCGGGTTCATGATGCCGCGCAACAACTTACGCTCCATGATTTTGAAGCGCTCCCGACCAGCTTCATCGTTGGTCGTAGCGTGATAGACAAACAGGCGTGGTAAATAAAATATACCCGCAAACCAGGCAATTACGGCGAACAGGTGGAAGACTTTTACCCAGAGCATCTGATTAGTTGCTAATGGCTGCAGCCCGCACCATGAATATGGCCGTGGGAAATCTCATCTTCAGTCGCTTTGCGCACCTCGATTACGTTCACCGCGAAGTGCAGGGTCTGACCGGCCAGTGCATGATTGCCATCAATCACGATATTATCATCTTCGATTGAAGCCACGGTCACCACTATGGGTTCGCCACCAGGGCCTGCACCATGAAACTGGACACCTACCTTTATATCTGCACCCTCAGGAAACATCTCGCGTTTCACGGTTTGAACGCGTGTCGAATCAACTTCGCCATAAGCATCGGCCGGTGCAATGGTCACGTCAAGTTCATCACCGGCAACCTTGCCTAAAAGGGCATTTTCCAGCCCCGGGATAATATTTTGTGCGCCGGTTAGAAAGTTGAACTGACCATTTGCTGATTCATCAATGATTTTGCCGTCATCATCTTTTAATACATAGTCGATACTAACGGCGGTTTGTTTCGCGATTTGCATAGCTTCTCTTTATAAAAATGGATGTACCAAGTCTATCGTATTGCAGGCCTTAACACACCAGAACCCGGCATATAAAAGCGGGCCCGGATCCAGCGTGATTCAATGCTGGCCAGGTGGATTCCTAGCAACACTCCAGTAGAATGCTGTCGAGAAAACGAAAGCCGGTATCTGTGGCTCTAATCACCGTCCCATCGTGCTGCAACCAGCCTTTGCTAATTAATGGATCAAGCTTTCCCAATAAAGCTTGCATATCGCCATGCGTACGGACTGCATAAGTACGCAGTTCAAAACCGGATCGTAATCTCAGCGCATTCATCAGAAATTCCAGGTCGCGATCGGATCTCACAACGACTTTATTTTGTGCGGCAAACTCACCCGTTTTCGCAGCCTGCAAATAAGCCTTTGGATGGCGATGATTCCAGTAGCGCCGTATACTGAATTCGCCGTTTTCATCCGCGCCGCTTAATTTGCCGTGGGCACCCGCGCCAATAGCCAGGTAGTCACCAAATTGCCAGTAGTTCAGGTTGTGCTGACACTCTGAGTTCAGGCTGTAGGCCGAGACCTCATACTGCTCAAAACCGGCCGCTTGCAGCAAGTTCTGAGCCTGCTCATGCATATCCCAATACTGCTCAGAATCAGGCAATCGCGGTGTGCGTACCGCAAACTCGGTATTGGGTTCGATGGTTAATTGATATACCGACAGGTGGCTTACCTGCTGCGATAAGGCTATCTCAATATCAAGCCTCGAATCGTTAACAGACTGCCCGGGCAGACCATACATTAAATCGATATTGATGCGCTCAAAGCCCGCCTGTCTGGCGCGACTTATGGCGCTTTGTGCTTGCCCGGCGCTGTGAATGCGACCGATTTTATTCAGTGCGTTATCATCAAAGCTTTGTACGCCGATGGACAGGCGGTTAATGCCCGCCTTTAGGTAATCCTCGAAATAGGTTTCATCCAGGGTGCCGGGATTAGCCTCCAACGTGACTTCGGCCCCTTTTACCAATCGCCCGCTGTCTATGAGCGCATCCATCAGTCGCTGAATTTCCGCCGGTGAAATCAGGCTAGGGGTGCCGCCGCCCATAAACACGGTTTGTATCACTCGCTTCGGCAGATTCGATAGTTGCTGACGCAGGTCCCGGATCAGCGCATCCACATAAGCACGCTCGGGCAACTCATCACTCAAGGTATCGCGCAGGGCATGCGAATTAAAATCACAGTAGGGACATTTTTTAACACACCAGGGAAAGTGTACGTATAGCGACAGCGGGATATCCAACACCTAACCAACCACGGTACTGCGACGCTCCAGTAATTGCACATCGCGCCAGATACCATTTAACTGCCCCAGTTTTATATGCACCCCCATCTTCACAAAACCGAGTTTCTCGTGCAAAACAATACTGGCTACATTTTCGGTAAAAATTCGCGCCTGCAAAGTCCAATAACCCCCGTCTTCTGAGGATTTGATCAATGCCTGCAACAGATTTTGCCCGATACCACGCCCCTGAAAATTCGGATTAACGTACACCGAGGTCTCCGCAACACCGCGATACACGCAGCGACTGGTGACATCGCTCAGGCAGGCCCAGCCGACCACCTGGTCTCCTTCAGTAGAAACCAGACGGCCCGCTTCGGCCGTAGCAGCATCCCATTCTTTCCATGTTTTGATACGGGTCTCGAAGGTTGCATCCCCGGTATCAATACCCTGTTGATAGATTTCCTGCACCGCCGGATAATCCGGTTTTTTGAAACCTCGAATCGTGGCCATTAGAAAAACCTTGAAGTGATTGGATAACGCCGATCCCGCCCAAACGCGCGCGGGGTAATGCGCACACCGGGAGCCGCCTGCCGGCGCTTATATTCATTGCGCACCACCATTTTGATCACTCGATGCACGGTTTCGGCATCAAAACCCGCCGCAATAATTTCTTCATCGCCCTGATCTTCTTCCACAAAGCGTTGCAATATGGCATCCAGCTCTTCGTAGTCCGGCAAAGAATCCTGGTCCACCTGACCGGGGCGTAATTCAGCTGAGGGCGGGCGCGTGATCACGCGTTCGGGAATAATCGGGTTCAGTGTATTTCGATACACCGATAGCGCATAAACCATGGTTTTAGGTACGTCTTTGATGGCTGCGAAGCCACCCGCCATATCTCCGTAGAGCGTTGCATAACCGACCGCCATTTCACTTTTGTTTCCCGTGGTTAACACCATGCTGCCTTTCTTGTTGGAGATCGCCATCAGCAACAGCATCCGGCTACGCGCCTGTACATTCTCTTCGGTGGTATCTTCGGGCAAGCCTTGGAACAGAGGTTGAAGCTGGCCCAGCGTAGCCTCAACGATGGGCGCGATCGGCACGACCTCATAGCTGATGCCCATCAGCCGCGCCTGTTCTGCCGCATCCTGTTCGCTCATCTCAGAAGTATAATGATAAGGCATCATCACTGCTTCGACGCGCGCCTTACCCAGCGCATCAACCGCAATCGCCAGCGTCAGCGCAGAATCAATGCCACCGGAAAGGCCCAGTACCACACCTTTAAAGCCATTTTTCTCCACGTAATCCCGTACACCGGTAACCAGCGCTTTGTAAATTCGTGCTTCAAGCGTGCCGTGTGGCGCAATCGAGGCCGCCTGCGGAACCCAGTTTCCAGCCGCTTCATTCAGGCACAGATCAATGTTTAAAAATGCGCTTTCAAATATCGGCAAACGCGCCACCGTTTGGCCCTCCCGGTCAACTACATGCGAAGCCCCGTCAAAAACAAGCTCATCCTGGCCGCCAACCTGGTTGACATAAAGTATTGGTACTGCGATTTCTCTGGCGCGCTGACGCACCACGTCCTCTTCGCGCTCGATGGCCTTGCTGTGATGAAAGGGCGAAGCATTGATCACCACAACTACCTGAGCACCAGCTTCGACCGATTCACGCACCGGTGCCGGTTCCCAGATATCTTCACAGATCACCAGGCCGAGTTGCGCGCCTTTTAGCTTAAATACCAGCGTCTCTTCGCCTGGTGCAAAGTAACGCTTTTCGTCAAATACATTATAGTTAGGCAGCAGGCGTTTCCGATACTGTGCCACCACTTCGCCACCCTGCACCAGGCTCGCCGCATTGTACAGCCTCCCGTTAGATTTCAGCGGGTGCCCCACAATCAGCATGGGCTCAATGTTACGCGTTTGTCTGGCAATCCGATTCAGCTGGTTTTCCACCTCACGCATGAAATCCGCGCGCAGCAGCAGATCTTCCGGCGGATAGGCGGTCAGGCATAGTTCGGGGAATATAATCAAGTCGGACACGTCCTGGTGCGCCACTGCGGCGGCCAGAATAAGTTCTGCATTCGCGGACAAATCCCCCACACAGGGATTGATTTGCGCCAGAGTAACGGTCAGAGTGTTGTTCATGCGTTCAAATTCATTGGTTAGGAGGCAAAACATTCATCCTGGTAATTACAAAGAGCCAGAAGCATTATTTGGTCTTTGTGTTTTCACGGCCTTTTTATACCCGCAATGATACACTAGGTACATTATATCAATTTGCAATTGATAAAAGACCACCTAAAAGAAAACCATGAATTCAAGCAAACGAAGCCTCACCCTGCGCACGCCAGACGATTGCCATTTGCATCTGCGAGATGCGGAGATGCTGAAGCGCGCAGTCAACCATACCGCAAGCGAATTTGGACGTGCGGTGGTAATGCCTAATCTGAAAACACCCGTCACTACGGTGAAGCGTGCCCGCGATTATCGGAAGCGCATTCAGGCCGCGGTCGAAGACCAATTTTCCTTCATCCCGTTAATGACCTTGTACCTGACCGATAACACGCGACCCGACGATATCACCGAGGCTGCTACAACCGACTGGCTGGTCGGGGCAAAGCTGTATCCTGCGGGTGCTACCACGAATTCCAGCTCGGGCGTAAGCAGTATCGTCAAACTTATGCCGATCCTTGAAAAAATGGCTCAGACGGGGTTGATCTTGCAGGTACACGGTGAAGTCACCGACCCGCATATCGACATTTTTGATCGAGAGGCGGTGTTCATTGAACAGGTGCTCTCGCCCATCGTACATGAATTGCCTGAGCTCAAAATTGTGCTGGAGCACATCACTACGCGACAAGGAATCGAATTTGTAAAAACCTCCAGTGAAAATATTGCAGGCAGTCTGACCCCTCAGCATATGCTGTTTAATCGCAACGAACTCTTTCGGGGCGGCATGCGGCCACATCACTACTGCCTGCCCATACTAAAACGCGAAAACCATCGTGCGGCACTCGCCAGTGCGGCCACATCAGGGAATCCTAAATTCTTTCTCGGCACGGACAGCGCACCGCACGCGCAGCAGGCCAAGGAAGCCGCCTGCGGTTGCGCCGGTTGCTACAGCGCTCACGCAGCAATGCCAATGTATGCGCGCCTGTTTGAGCATTACGAAGCACTGGATAAACTCGAACAATTTTCGAGTGTCAACGGTGCCCATTTTTACGGCCTTGACCTGAACCCGGGAACCATTACGCTGGCGAAGGAAAGCTGGCAGGTGCCGGATAGTTATTCAGTTGAAAATGGAGAATCAGTGGTGCCTTTATTCGCCGGTGAGAAAATGGACTGGAAAGTGATTCCTGACATGACTTAAAATTTAAATTTCGCTAAAGAACAGTAGCTTAACAATAAGTACTACCAGTACCACGTTTAATACCCGGCGGATCGCAGACTCACCTTTGCTGATCGACCAGTGTGCGCCCAGCCAACCACCTATCGAGTTTCCGATCGCGAGCGCAATTCCAGCTATCCAGACCAGCTCAAGTTGTGACGCAAATACCGCCAGAGCAGCGATGGTGTAGCACAGAACAATCAGTACCTTGTACATATTCACGCGCACCAGATCGATGCCCATGACACGATAGAGTATCGACATCAATATAAAGCCTACGCCGATCTGGATCACACCGCCGTATATGCCGGCAAAAAACATCAGCACGTGACCCGGCAGCAACCTGGTTGGCGACGAGCTCTCCGAAGCCGTGTTTTTAGCGGGTTTTCTACCCGCCATCATCAACATCACCAGCACCATCACCGCCGCCAGTATACGATTAAACCATACGCCCTGTAGCTGTACACCGAGCCAGGCGCCCAGAATACCGCCGGGCACCGCGCAGGCCGCCAGGCTTAAACCCAGCTTAAAATCATGGAACCCCCGCTTGTAAAAAGCGGAAACTGCGGTGATGTTCTGTGCCAGAATGGCAATGCGGTTGGTTCCATTAGCGATGTGCCCGGGAACGCCCATAAATATCAAGGCCGGCACCGTAAGCAAGGAACCGCCCCCTGCCATCACGTTCAGGTAACCCGCCACAACCCCGATGGGAACCAGCAACAAGATGTGGCTTGTCTGCAAAATCAGACCGTTAGCAGAGTTTAAATTACTGCGCCGCGACGGTGTCGCTGTCATCCTCCAAAGCAGAGGTAAATATTTCTACATCTGCACTATTTCGTAAGGATTCGCTGAACAATCGGTAGGCGTTATTAGCATCTCGATTCGCAAGCTGAGTTTCAAGCTGGCTGCGCTGTTCAGCTGTCGCCATGGCAGGATCACCCGGCGTAACACCTTTCAAGCGATACACCGCGTAATCACCATTGCTAAGGCTAAAGCCTTCTATTAAGGTTTCACCTGAGCTCCATTGTCGCTTAAAAACCTGTTCTGCAACCTGGCGCTGAACCAAATCCGTCACCTCAGACCTCAATTCGGGTAGCGAATCAAAATTTATTTCATCCTGCATTGTACCCTGCTGCAAATCCGCGATTAGCGCCTCCCCTGAAAGTTTCGCTTTTTCCGCGACTTTTCGTTGCTGGATAAGCGCTTCTATCCCAGCCTCAACTTCAGCAAATGCCTTTACGTGCTGCGCCTCAAATTGATTTTTATGCACCGCAATCAAAACTTCATCGCTAATATCTATGACTTCACTGTTCAATTCATCATTCAGTACCGCGCTGTCAAAAGCAGCCGCTCGAACCCGGGGATTCGAGAAATCATCCACACCCTGAGTTTGCGTTACCCAATCTGAAACCTGAACTTTCAAACCCAGCGCTCCGGCCGCGGCTTCGAGGCTGTCCGGCTCTTCAAAGACCAATGTTCTAAAAGTCTCGGCAGTCTCAGAAAACTGGGTGCGCGCAAGGCGATTTTTCTCCGCCGTTTCAACCTCGGCCTTCACCTCCGCGTAAGGTTTGATTGACTCTTTTTCCAATGCGGTAAGCTTGATTATGTGGTAACCGAACTCCGTTTTCACCGGTGCACTGATTTCGCCCTGAGCCATAGAATATACCGCTTCTTCAAACTCCGGCACCATCTGGCCCTTCGCGATTATCCCCAGGTCACCGCCCTGTCGTTTTGAACCCGGGTCCTCAGAAAACTCTTCTGCCAACGCTGTAAAATCCTCACCATCGTTCAAGCGCGCAACCAGTGCGTCAGCCTTCGCCAGTATCGCACTTCGTTTAGCCTCATCTGCTGAGCGCGGCACGCCAAGCAGTATATGGCTTGCAATGCGTGCTTCAGGTTTGCGATACTGACCTTTGCCGGCCTCGTATGCCTGTTCAATTTCTTCCTCATCCAGCTCGATATCATTCACAATATCATCCAGCGTTAACTTGACATAATTGAGTTTGAGTCGATCGTCCTGCATATAACGTGCTTCGTTATTTGCGTATTCTTCGCGCTTTTCTTCATCACTGACCGGCTCGTCCTGAACCTCTCCACCAGACGCTATCACGGTGTAATCGGCATCGCGTTTTTGCAGCGTGAGGGCAAGCAGAAGATCCACCTCAAGCGGGTTCACTAAAGCAGAATCAGACAGGCCATTTTCCAGTTGTCCAATACCGCCGCTCAGGCGCAGCTGCTGTTCATAACCCTCGGCAGAATAACCACGCGCACTGACAACGCGGCGATACGTATCCTCATCAAATTTCCCTTCCAGCTGGAACTCCGGCGTGGAAACAATGCTTGCCCGGAGTGCATCATCAGACAGGCGTAAGCCCTGTTTCTGCGCGTAAGTTTGTATCAGGCGGTTGGATACCAGCCCCTCCACTACCTGCATACGAAACTGAGGGTTATCCACCATGGCGGGATCAAAATTGCTGCCAAATTGTGCCCGAAAAAACCGCCGACGCTGCTCCATTGCGTTTTCAAAGGTTTGTGCGTTTATTTTCTCACCATCTACGGTTGCCACTGGAATCTGACCAGCACCTTCGAAATAGGAGTTAATTCCGAACAGCGCAAAGGGAATGGTAATAATAATAACGATAAGCCAGGCGACCCAGCCCTGCGATTTTTTACGTATGGTAAGCAGCATTATTGAATACCTGAATACTGTGTTTGGATCCCGCTCGTATAACGATGGGATTTAAATAAAAAAAGCGAGCCCTATAGGCTCGCTTTTCTGTATAAATGGCGGAGCGGACGGGACTCGAACCCGCGACCACCGGCGTGACAGGCCGGTATTCTAACCAACTGAACTACCGCTCCAATATATGGTGGGTGCTGAGGGGATCGAACCCCCGACCCTCGCCTTGTAAGGGCGATGCTCTCCCAGCTGAGCTAAGCACCCAA
>JAUVBY010000119.1 GCA_030590945.1 Gammaproteobacteria bacterium
CAGTATACGCACCGTAGTCGGTGATGTGATTAAACAGGCTTCGCGCAACGAGCTGAAGATCGTTGCGGCAGGTATCACCAATCAGCGTGAAACCACGGTTATCTGGGATCGGCAGACGGGAAAACCAATATATAATGCCATTGTCTGGCAGGACCGGCGTACTGCAAAGGTATGCGACAAACTGCATGAAGCGGGCCATGAACCAGAGGTGTCGCAAAAAACCGGTTTGTTGCTTGATCCTTATTTTTCAGCGAGCAAGGTCGCCTGGTTGCTGGATGAAGTAGACGGCGCACGCGCACTGGCTGAGCAGGGGCGTCTGGCATTTGGCACCATCGACTGTTTTTTGATCTGGCGCCTGACGGGCGGCAAGGTTCACGCTACGGATGCCAGCAATGCGTCGCGTACCTCGCTGTTCAATATCCATGATCAGGACTGGGACCCGGAATTGCTTGCGTTGTTTGATATTCCCGCCAGCCTGTTACCCGGGGTGCGCGATTGCGCAGCCGATTACGGGGTGATCGATAAGAGTTTATTTGCGCAGGAAATTCCCATTTCAGGCGTGGCCGGTGATCAGCAGTCGGCGTTGATCGGACAGGCATGCTTCCAGCCCGGTATGCTGAAAAGCACCTACGGCACGGGCTGTTTTTTGATGATGAATACCGGCACACAAGCTGTGGCATCTAAAAACAGGTTGCTCACCACGGTGGCGTATCGTCTGGACGGGGTTACGCATTATGCCCTTGAAGGATCCATATTTGTTGCAGGTGCCGCTATTCAATGGCTCAGAGATGGTCTTGGTATCATCGAAACTGCACAGCAAAGCGAAGCGCTGGTTGCGAGCACGGATAGCAACAGGGGTGTGTATATGGTGCCAGCGTTTACGGGTCTGGGCGCGCCGCACTGGGACCCCGAAGCCAGGGGCGCTATATTTGGTTTAACCCGGGACACGGGCGTGGCGGAGTTTGTGCGCGCAGCGCTGGAGTCCGTATGCTATCAAACCGCGGATCTGCTCGGTGCAATGCGCGGTGACGCGATGGCACCCGGCGAAATACGCGTGGATGGCGGGATGGTGAACAACGACTGGTTATGTCAGTTTTTAGCCGATGTGCTGGATGTGCCGCTCAGTCGTCCGGCAGAAACGGAAACTACTGCGCTCGGTGCAGCGTATCTTGCAGGCCTGCAAAGCGGTGTGTTCGATTCGATGGATGATATCGGGAAACACTGGCAAATCGAACGCGAGTTTCTGCCCTCAATGACACAATCCACGCGTATTGGCCTGTTAAAAGGTTGGCATAGCGCGGTGTCGAGAGTGCTTGAAAAATAACGTAGCCCGCTATTCTAAATCTATTTGTTTAGTTTTTTGCCCGCGCCCTGTTCAACTACGTTTAAGGGTACACCCTGCTTTTTAGCGATTTTTTGATAGGCGGATTTGCGCCCGGAATTTACCTTCTTTACCAGAGCATTTACTTCTGCAGAGGGTTTTACCGCGACCAGGTAGCCACTGGCGGTTTCTTTCACCAATTTTTGATTGCGTGCCTGATCCAGCGTCAGTGCCGAAGCGGACAGGGTGAAAAATGAGAGCATCAGAAATGCAGCAAGCGTTCGGCTCAGATTGTGTTTAAAAGTTTTCATTATGTTTACCATTGGCTCAGAACAGTTCACTATCTGAGGATATCAGTTCATCAAGATCTTTGTCGATTTTCACGCGAATTTCATGCTCAACTTTTACGTTGAGATTGATGGTGATGGGCTCGGTCGGCACCGCAACCTTGACCGTGGGCGAACAGGCAGACACGCTTAGCAACAGCACCAAAATGGAAATAATTTTTATCATTTTTTAACCTTGTCTATTTCTCGAGAACGCTCAGCTCGTTTGCCCGGATACGCATACTATATCCGAAACATATTGTATCAAGCTGAACGAAATATGTGAAACCCGTTAGACTCTTAGTTTAGCGCGTTTCTATTTTCTTTAAAGTATTTCTGTACATTATGATCGATATCATCACTAATCCCCTGAGCGTAGCGCAATCCCTTTAACAGGGTTAGTAAATTCTGTTCCAGCGTAAGGTTAAAATGAATAGGACGGTTTGCATCTACCTGCGGGCTGATTCCCTGAATCGCAAGTTCCATGGTTAACTGCCCGTCTTCTTCATAATCCACATCAACGAGCAGGGAATCATAGTATAGATTTTCCAGTATATTTAACACCAGTTCGGAGCCCGGTACGGAATTTCCGGTTTGTGCCGTTTCGCTTGATGGAATATATTGTATTTGCCCGCCCGGTTTCCGGGCATTAATCTTACCGTCGGTAATTCTGATCCCCCTGGGGCTTACTGTGACGGGTACTGTGCCGTCGAGCAGTCCGGTGGCGGCCAGGCCCTCCAGTTGTTGCATGGCAACGATTTGAGCCAAATCCAGACCTTCTACGTTGAGCAACAGGCTTTGACGGTCGGTGTTTAAATCCACTTCAAAAATATTCGTGAAAATGGTGCCGTCGAGCAGTGCCAGGTTCAGCCTGTCTATTTCAAGTACGGGTAGATCACCGATTGAAGACGGGCTAAATCGAATCCTGGCGGATGCCCCGGTGACCGGCACGGCAATATCAATATGCTCCACGCTGAGTGTCGAAAATTCAGATGATTTCAGCGTGGGTAATATCTCAATGGAATCACGGTAGTTCAGGCCCGAGAATAAAATACCTTCATAGTGCCCTCCCGCCGCTATGACATCGAGATCCACTATTAAATGGTCCCGCTCCAGGCCCCGGCTGTTTTGCCACCAACGATATTGCCCTTGTACTGACATTGTGCCGGAGACAATTTCAAAGGGCTGTGACCATTCCTTTAAAACGCTGCTGAACAGAGGAGTTTCCTCGTCAGGTGCAATATCTGAAATGCCGAAATCGGCCCGGCCCGTGTTTCTTTGCGGGTTGAAGCGAAATTGTGCATTGATGGCATCGCTTAACTGGCTGGTATCGCATAAAAAAGAACCGCCCAGTTCGGCTGGATCCGGGTCCAGTCGCTTGCCCTGTTCAGCATTGCCAATGCTTAACTGGCAATGGTCCAGGGTTAATACATAGTCGGGGTTTTCGTATTCGATTCTATCGCTGTCTGCTTTGATCGACCAGATTTGTGTTTCACGCTCCGGGCAGTGACCTTCAATTTGTACCGGGGCAGGTTCGATGTATTGATTGTCAATTTTGATCAGGGGGCTCGTAAGTCGCATCTTGAATTGACAAGTTGGCAAACTATCATCAGCAGTGAACACGTTCAGATCAAGCTTATCCAGGCCCACTTGCGGCGAGCTAAAGGGGGCCATATCCAGATCATCGAGAACGATTCGAGTTTTTGGGTCGAACACCATTCTGATGTGATCATCGGCAAAAACCAGGGATTGGGGGAGGCCTGTTTGCAATCGTTGTAAGGTATTTTGCCCTTGTTGAATATCGAGAAATTCAAATTGTGATGCGGGCATGAAGGTGAATTGATACACCTTATCGGGCTGTGTTATCCGACCTTCCAGTCTGGATTGCATAGTCTTTATTCTAATGTCTGAAAGTGCCAGTTGAGAGCCCTTCGCCGCGATCGTAAAATAAATTTCAGGGCTGCCCGACTTACTAAAGTATGAAACGTCTGCCTGCAGCGAACCGCTGAGTGATTCAGATCTGTCGAGCATTGCGGCTATTTGTTCAAGATCAATCCGAAGTGTGCCGCTGAGTCCATTCGCTCCCTGCATAGGCTTTAAACTAATCGAAAGAGGCTGCATCTTTTGTGAATAAATTTGTATATCAACTCCGGTATCGGGCGATATTTCAAGTTTGGCCTGGAAGGGATTTTGACGTGAATCTACCAGGCTGATCTCTCCGTGAATTTGCCGCCCGAGCTTTGAAAATTCCAGCGAAGCGCCCAGTGACTGGACTCCGGTTTCCGAGTAGATCGAAAGCTGGTCGATGCTTAAAGCGTTTGCGGGCAGGAAGTCATACCAGGTCAGACTTAAAAAGCCGGACAATACTTCGGGTGAGGGCAGCTTGCTTGTTTTTGTGCTCGCTTCATCGCGGATGGAATAGATAGAGAGCGCTTCGATATGGATGCGATTCATCCGACCGCTTAGCAAAGCCACTAATTCATATTCGACTTGCACGCCGCTTAACTTGATACGGTAATCGTCGTTTGATAGCTGAAGCTGTTCAATGTCTGCCATCGTAAGGCTGATTGTACCGATTTGAATCCCGACTTCGGTGAATCCCTGCTGTTTCAGCTGATATCGTGCCAGTTCTGTGACCAGGGTTGGCAACGCCAGATACGTTATCACCAGGATCAGCGTAAGGCTCAGGATGGAGAGCGTTAATTTGAACAGTAGTTTCATGTTAAGCGCTTACCCGACGGGCCAGAGTCTATCCGGGGGCTGATCAAAACGGCTTACGAAGTCATGTTTTAGTTTTTACAATAAGGCCTTATTTCTTGCTTTCATCTGCTTCTTCAGATGCGGGCTGCTTATTCTCCGGCCAGGTATTGGTCACATAAGTCATGGTTGATTCGCCTTCGCTGCCCTGATCACCGCCGTATTCAACCGTGGTGCCTTCGGGTTTGTCCGGGTCGCTGATCTGCTTATGGAATATACCGCCACCACCGGAATTGCCTGAATATGCCATGGGTCTACCCTGAGAAGAATTGGGTCTAAAATTATATCACCGATTTTCATTTAACATTCCGTGTATGGGTATTTCCAGGTTCGAAATAAACGTTTTTAGCCCGGCTCAAGCAATACAAAATCAAATACATATTCCCTGGCCTGCTGTGGAGTCAGCTCTAATTACCTGTTGTAGCCAAAGTCTCGCTGGTTTTCTTGCTCATCCGGGAAATACAGCTGCGTGGTCAGGGCGCGCGTGTCCCGGCCCTGTGTGATAACATGAATATGGCGTGTACGGCCCGGGTACAATCCGGGAATGATGGTATCCAGTTTAAATCGACCACCATTATCCGTAAATACACTTATGGATTCCCGCCTTCGCGGGAATGACGCTTTAACCGGACAGTAGTGAGTCTGTATGAAAATGCATCTTTTAGAATTGAAACAAGTTGTCTAAACTAAAACACAGGGAAAAGATTATGCAAATATTAAAGCGAGACAGCCTGCACGAAGGTGGATTTGCCGGTCTGAAAGAGCATCGCCTGGTAAAAGAGCCAAAACTGTTTGGCCTGCAGGAAAATAAGGATGGCAGCTGGCCGGGTCTGGCTAATTTTGTCTACCTGGCCGATGCGCGATTCATGCCGCAGGGCGAAACTCGCCTGCACAGCCATCACGAAATCGACGTTATTTCCGTCATGGTCAATGGCAAAATCCAGCATGAAGGTTCCATGGGGCATGGAAATGATCTGGCGCAGGGCGATGTACAGGTACAACGCGCAGGCGGCGAAGGTTTCTCTCATAATGAAATCAACCCGGATGACGAGTGGAACCGTATGATTCAGTTGTGGGTGCTACCCGAGACTGCCGGTCAGCCTGCGTCTTACAAAGTGTATGCACCGAAAAGCGGTGAATTCATGCGTATCTACGGGGGCAAAAATACAACGGAAACCGATTTCCCATCGAAAACCAAAATTCATGTCGGATTGCTGGATGATGGGCAACAGATTGAAGTGCAAGAGCCGTTTATGGCCTATCTGACGCGTGGCAAAGGTTTGGCGAATAGTGAATCAGTAGATGAGGGTGATTTAATTCGCGGTGATGCACTCACATTTAAAGCCATGGGAGAGGTGCAATTGATCGTGATTCATACCCATGGTGTTGATTAGTGAAGCGCAACACGCCCCGTGTCAGCTGAATATTATAAAGCTGAGCGCAGTTTTAGTTGCAATGCCTCCCAGATCACCGGTGCTCGGTTGTCCGCTTTTGATTACGAGTCATTTTCTCCTGCAGGCTAGTCATTCTCAAGGCTGTTATACTCAATAGAGTAAGCATGCTGGTTTTTCGATATAGATGAACCCCGTCATACGCGATGATTTCGCAATGAAATGATAGTCAGGAACTCGCGTCGTAGACGATTATCTGTTGCCGTTCTGCTCGTACCATCAAACAGGTAGGTTTGAGCTGCACTGGTAACGCCATTCTCCGTCGTGCGCAGCAGCAACGAAATCCGCACATCGGCTATGCCGCGCCAGCAATCGGCGTTACTGTCCTGCACGCAAACATCATTAATAACATCAGATTGCACGTAACGATCGACGGTATCATCGTCGTTGGTGTCTTCACCGTAAAGTATCTGCATGTCTTCCACGCCTTCTATCAATTCAATCGCAGTGCCTCCATCTTCCTGTTGAAACAGCGCAGGTTCTCCACTCGTGCCGGTCGCTATGAAAAAACGCGTACGCCTGACTTTGAAAACCGATGCGTTGGTTTCGTACGACTGCGTACAGGTACTGCAGCCCGTAAATGCAAGCTGATCTTCACCACTGACCGTGGTTACACCGCTGAGTTGAATCACGTCTGCCTGAGCGCAGTTATTGATAACAACAAAGTCACCGGTTTCGAATCCCGAATCTTGCGCTACGTGAACCTTGGCGGTTGAGCTGAGCGGATCGGGATTAACGCTTGCATTGAGGGTATCGTTGATGTCCAGTATAGACGTTTCTGTGTCGTCTTCGACCTGAAACACTGTGATCTCGTCCGTGGTTCCATTTATGCCGAAAATGCCTTGTTGGTTGTTGGCGAGGTGATTTGTGACGCTGGCATCTTGGGTGCCGGCACATCCCCAGTATCGAGCGAGCCGGATAGTTCGACTTAGAATTTCAGTCCCGGTACGCCCGTTTTCCATTAAATGCCCGGCTTGCTCCTGAGCGCGAAATGCTGATCGGGAGGCTGAATAGAGTTGTATTATACCGGAGACCAAAAATATACTAATGGTCATGGAAATCATTAATTCCACTAACGTGAAGCCGCCTTGACGTTGGCCAGATTGATGTTTGTCAGATTTCATAATGTGATTCGAAATATGTTGGTGAATGTGGTGTCACGGGTTTGTACACAATTCTCGAAACGATTCATTCTTATGGTAATGGCGCGAACTCGAAGGCAAAACTTTTATCCGACGATTCACCGCCTGAGACCGCTTCGTTCCAGGCTACTGTGATGGTGTAAACCCCATCGACAGGGCCGGAGACGCTGCCAGCACCGTTGGGCAGCATAGCGGCAGTTGCGTAGAGCCATTCGTCAGAATCGAAATTGGCGATGTCCGATTCACTGCAATTGCTCGTAGCCGAATCGGCTGCAGATTTGGTTGTACTGGTTCGATCCAGGCAATTGGGTGTGGGCGGGTTGACGCCGCTTCCCGTGACATTGCTATAAGCGCTTGTATAGGGCAGTTCTTTAGCCTTCGCTAACTCCAGGGGATTGGCGTGCATGCGTGCGGCCATCGCATGAGCTTGCAGAACGGCTTGCGATCGAAAATAAGTATCGTTATTTTTTCGAAATGAAAACGAGTCCATGGCGGCCAATCCAATCAGCCCCACGGACGATATCGCCAGTGTTACAAGAATTTCAATAAGTGTAAATCCCGACTGGCGGGAATGGGAACGGGAATGCGAAAAGTGCCAGTATGAAAAAAAACAAGGCGACTTTGGTTTTTTAAAAAGGCAAATCGACTTGTTCAGTGAGAAGATAGCCGGCGGACTAAAGTACGTATATGCGTTATCGGGAAACATGATTTTACTAAATTACCCCTAATTTTATGTGTGCGAAATATTAGCGCATCCTTATGCTTGTTTAGGATCTATACAATTGAATAATATAGCTATTATGATATCAAGTTGTGCTTAAATATTCAAATTATTCTCACTTTTACACGGGTAGTGAACGGGTTTCCACACGATGAGAAATATGCGCCGTCCAGAGAGGGGACTATGCCGTCTGAGAGACTTTATTAACCATAAAAAAATAAAGGCAATACAATAATAAAAAATAAATATCATTTTAAATGGGGTGGTTTTCCCTACTTATGCCATTTTCAAGACGATTTCCTGATCCTGGTTATTGCATTTTTTCGCGCAAATTTAGGGTATTTCCGAGGACTACAGAAAAGCAGAGTGTAGAATTTATAGATGACGTTTTAGGGTATCCTTTAGCGATCAGAATTTTCGTAGAGCCGGGTCAAACGCATCAAACCATTATATTTTCTTCAATTTGGAAGAGTGAAATTTATCCTTTACACAAGCTCTGAACGATATAATGCTTGCCGTGTATAAACCAAATTCAACATCAAAGCGGAGGACGTATGAGCATTGAACGAGCCATCCTGGCGGGCGGTTGCTTCTGGGGAATGCAGGATCTGATTCGAAAGCTGCCCGGGGTTCAGTCAACGCGCGTAGGTTATACGGGCGGCGAGGTCGCCAATGCGACGTATCGAAATCACGGTTCACACGCCGAGGCGATTGAAATTGATTTCGACAATGAGGAGACCAGCTACCGGGATATCCTTGCCTGTTTTTTCCAGATTCATGATCCATCCACCATCGATCAACAAGGTAATGATCGCGGGGCATCCTATCGCTCGGAAATATATTATACGACGGACGAGCAAAAGGCGGTTGCGGAACAAACGATTAAAGATGTGGATGCGTCCGGCTTATGGCCCGGGCCGGTGGTAACTCGAGTCAGCGAAGCCAGTGACTTCTGGGGAGCAGAATCCGAGCATCAGGATTATCTGCAACGCATTCCACATGGGTATACCTGTCATTTTCCCCGGCCTGGGTGGATTTTGCCTGGCACGGATTAGGCATGGCCACAAAACGCTGCACAATAAGATAGTGGTTAATACTGTTTTGCACGAGTGAAGACGGGAAAATTAATTGTGTATGACTCCCCGGGTATTCATCAGCAATTTATGCCAGCCGTCACGCTCTTTTTCCGGTGTAAACAGGGGCTGTCTGGCCAGGCAGGCTTTTTCCAGAGCCTGGTAAAATTTCGG
>JAUVBY010000021.1 GCA_030590945.1 Gammaproteobacteria bacterium
ACTGATGAGAGGATTTATCACTAGAATCAACATATTGGCGCTATAATGTCAGAATGTTTATTCTATTCTAACTTCAACTCTATTCGCACTGAGTAATCAATATTTACTCAACTAACAGAAATGTGCGAGTTAATCTTTAAACATATTTATTAGGAGAATAAGATGGGTCTATTTAGTTTTTTTAAGAAAAAAAAGGAACCTAAATCAGCTTGGGAAGCGGTGATGGATAGTCAGGATTTCAAGGAGCAAAATGAGCTGTATGACGTAACGCCCGAGCAGAATGCAACTGGTAAATCTGGCGTTGAGGCGACAAAAAAAGTGCGTCCCCCAAGTACTTCGAAATAGTGCGTCCCCCAGGTTACTCCAAAGGCCCGGCTGTTTGAGTCAAGCCACCATAGCTGACTCCAAAACGGAATAACCTCGTTGGGTAATCTGGCGCACGGCCCCATCTCGAAATTCTACTGTATAACGCTTGTATGTCATATTCACCTCACTTGTCCATTTTGGACATTATCAGGTGTCTACTGTTTTGAGGGAAGTCCATAGGGAAGAAATTTACTACAGGATACAGGCGAACGATGCGCGGAGTGAGGTCAGCGGGAATCGGTAAAACTATGTGTACAGCATTACCTGTTCGTGTACTATCCGGTCACAATAAACCAAAGGGAAACAACCATGAGCGATAAGAAGAACAGCAGACGTAAATTACTTAAATCAATTGCCGCAGGCTCCGGAGCAATTGTTGCAGGTAAGACTTTACCTGAAGCATGGACTAAACCGGTAGTGGATGCAGTAATGCTTCCTGTGCATGCCGCGACAACAACTGAGGATGATTGTGCTGTGTACACTGGATTTGATGCCGGTACCGATGGTGGTGGTGATAGTGGTGGTGGTGGCGGTGGTGGTGGCGGTCAAGGTAGAGACATATATGTATGCGCAGTAGTTACAGGCAGTTCAGCAAATGTTACTCATGCAGCTTACAACAGAGGGACAGCCGATCTTTGTGTCCAACGAAAAGGAACGATTCCAATTGATGGTGCCGACGCTGACATGAAGTGTGATGTGGTGGGTGGGCGTTGTAGTTGCGAAGAAGACATTCCTGCTTCACTCGTAACAAACGGTAATACTTTGACATACACACTAAAACGGACGCAGGGCGGGGAGCAGGGTGCGTCTGATTTGGTTATCGAGCTTCAGTGCTCAGAGTCTTGCTTGACGCCATCAGGCTAGAGAATAAGGTCTAATTGGGGTTAGGGTAAAATCTCCCCATTGACCGCTACGCGAAAGAAGCCGCCTTCCGAGGCGGTTTTTTATTGCCTGGTGTAATCACAAAAAAACCCCCGACCGAAGCCGAGGGATGAAGGATGTTCTGCGACAGAGTTACACTTAACTAAGGGGATTCGCAGAAAGTACATACTAGCCCTTCTACCTCAGTATATCTACGTAAATAATTACAGGTCACCCAAACACCAGACTTTGATTTCATAGACTTAGCTGCGAAACAAATTGCCAGAAAGTTGTAGCTTTTCACATATTCAAAGTTCGTAAACTACTGCATGAGGAATAAAAGCCAAGGCTCTTTTGCCCTGGCTGACTTCTAACATGAAGTTGCTAAGCCGTAGGTGGTTAGTAATTTTCGTGAAATCTGAGCAAAAATAATTCAACTAAACATTTGGCATATATTGCTTGTGGATTCAACGATTGTTTACTATGTTATCTATTCAAATAGATCAAATTAAATTAAGGGCAAAGATTGTGAGCGGAGACAACGAAATCAAAAAAGGATCAGACGCTACAGGTTCAGTAGATAACGAACATGAGGTAGAAAGTAGTGCTGGTGAAGCTAAACCTGAAACGAGTGATAAAATCAAAAAATACGATGTATTTGTAGTAAGGGTAATCATTGCTGTATTTTCTGTTTTTGTAGCATTTTTTGCTAGCTTTATTATGGCCGGGTTCGTATTCAAGGGTCTACTCAACGCCTCGGACGGTATTGCAATTTCAATTGCAATTGTAGTCACCCTCGCGCTATTTTACACCGCATGGAAGCGCCTAAGCGCGCCTAGCATCAAGAAGTCAAAAGTTATGAAGCTATGGCTGGACTTCAAGTATTGGATTAGCACCCTTGGAGATGATGCATAGTCGACCAGACTAATCCATGTGTGAAAGATACTTTTCAGACTTAGTTAGCAATACAGGGAGCATACAGTTAGAACTGGATGTATTTAATGGTTAGTCATACAGTTTCATAAAAATTGGTCTTAAAGGCAGTAGGAAGTAATTATTCTTGCTGGTTTATACGAATTTTTTAGCAAATAATTCCACCCAGTATTCCACCTAGAGGAGTTTTCGGGCATAAAAAAGCACCTAAATTTTCATCTAAGTGCTTGTTTTTACTGGTAGGCGCGAGTGGATTCGAACCACCGACCCCCACCATGTCAAGGTGGTGCTCTAACCAACTGAGCTACGCGCCTGAAAAATCAGAGCGCGAAGTGTACACATAAGGTAGTTGGCATTCAATCTTTAAAAAGCTAATTTCCCGGTTCCTCCGCGATGCCCTGTACCTCGACCGTTAGATGCGAAACTTGCGGGCATTTCTGGCGCAGTTCTGTCTCCAGTTCATCGATTACCTGTTCGGTGCGCTCAAGGGTTGCCTGCACTACCGCCCGGCTGATAATGTAGTGCTCGAGATTTTCCTGACCACGTCGATTATCCGGCACGCTCTGACGTAACGCCTGTTCGTGATGGTCTATGCGCACCTGCAAATCAGCCATCATGGCCTCCTCGCGCATTTCAATTTCAGCAACCACAACGGTATTATTTTCGTCAATGATGACTGAACGCAAATCATGGTAAGTCTCAACTTCGCTATGCCCGACTACCACATCCCGAAAAGCCTGTTCTGCGTCATGATCGCGCACATCGGTAAGAAAACGCATATTTACCTTGCCGAGGAAAAAGGCCGTTACGCCCAGCATCAGCGCGATAACCACTGAAAATCCGATATCCCATAGCGGGTTCCCGGTTAAGTAAGTCAAGCCTATGCCCGTGGCTGCGAGCACCACACCGGAAACCGCGATGGTATCTTCGAGCACCACCGCAACCAGGGTTGGATCATCGGCACTAAACAAATATTTAACAATGTTCGTGCCGCCCTCAGCCTTCATTCGCGTTACGAGCTCTCCGCCCGCGATGTACAAGACGTATCCTTCAAGTACGAAAGCAATCAGTAGCACCACAGCGGACACCCATATCGGGTTAATTTCAACGCCGGCAAACAGTATGGAGGTTGGCGCCTCCACCAGTTCGAGCTTGTGGTAAACATGCCAGGCGTGTGCCAGCCCCCAACCCGAGCCAATCGAAAATAAACCGATCGCGCTCCACAGGTTCCACATGTATTTTTTTTGCCCGTGGCCAAAGGCATAGGTCTGGTCCGCGGGGCGCCCTCCGCGCTTCAGTCCCATCAATAGAAATACCTGATTTATGGTATCCATTAAACTATGCACGGCTTCATTCATCATGGCCGCCGAATGCGTAGCAAACGCCGCGAAAAATTTAAGCACAGTGATAATGGCGTTGACCACTATCGCATATAAAACTGCCTTTTTTGAACTACTGGCTGACATTACAGGTCACCTATTTTGGATATAACAAGACAAGCATCAACCGCCTGCCCCAACCTTGCGCGCCGTTTTCGCTACTGTCGATATAACAGCGTGCACAGCCGAGCTCATCAAAACACCAAATCTCAGGGAAAATATCAATCTTGCTATCGTCATAAGCAGTTCATTCGTAATTGGATTTATCAGTTAAAGAAAGGAATCACTTAAGCTGAATTATCCGCCCTGCAACCAGCCGAGCGCATCCACCTCGCTTTCAAAATACTTCACCTCGCCCGAGATAAACCATGATCCGATTTTTGCGGTATTTTCCTGCCATTTTTTATTCCCCACGATGGCTATTTTCTCAAACTCACTACCATGTTTAAGACCCAGTCTGAAATCATCCCATGCCGCGCGCATCTCCCAGCCTTCCAGTTCAGTCCCATCAATAATGGCATTGATTTTAGGGTCTTTAACGCCTTCAAGCGCTGAATCAATCATCGGAGTGATGACCTTGTAGTCTTCGTGCGTCAGTTTTCCGATCGCTTTAAGCGATAGAAAAAAACGATCCTCTATACGTTCAATTCCAATTGAAAGCCCGTGTCTTTTAATCGTCATTTCATTGCCTCTATATAATTTATTGAGGCATCATCATACCCGCTCCGCCAAAAATAGTGCTCAGAACAATCGAAATACCGGTAATAATTAACGATACGATGATAAACGCGGGAATCGCCGCGATCGCGGCTTTGATCATGAACGCCACCATTGACATAAAAGGCATTTTTATATCTACAATCGTAACCTGATTATTGCTGTTGTTTTCCATGTCTCTTCCTTAGGTTTTGGCTTGGATTTCAAGATCGCAGTATACTTAAAAGTGTGCACACTATCCCGTAAATTGAATCCTATTATCCATTATTTATCCCCGGCCTATGTATTTAGGCCAGGGCAAAAATATTGCCGGGCCGCTGTACCCACAGCAGCCCGGCATTACATTATTTACGACGATAAAATTTATTTACCCAGAGTCATCCTGGCCATCGCTCATTGTGCACAGGGTGACGATGTTTCTGCAAAAGCCGCATAGCAGGACGCAAAACGCATTCGATCAGAACTATGTCCAGCGGATATCAAATGGATGGCCAGACCGGACGCTATTGAGCGGCTAAAGACAATTGGAGTACATTGAGCGGTTTCTCTGGCATAATATATGTCATGAAACCTGTACTGTTAATTGTTCTGTTTGCTTTCCTTAGCACTGCCCAGGCACAAAATGTATACAAAACCATCGATGAAAATGGCAATGTAGTCTACTCATCAAGGGTGCCGGAAGGAGCAGACGATGCTGAAATATTAACAGCGCCACGGGAACCCACCACCGAAGAGGTCGAAGCTGCCCGCCAGCAACAAAAAGAACTCGAACGCAAGTTAAAGGTAAGTGCGGAAAAACGAGAAAAAGCAGCGCTACAAAAGCAAAAGGTGCAGGCTGAACAACGGGCTAACACCGTTGTACAAACACAGGTGGTGCCCGTTCCGGTCTACGCGAATCGCCGGGTTGCCCGACCCCATAATTTGCCTGTTCGCCGGCCGGTGAACAGACCGCGATAGATCTGGTTACGAGGCTGGATCCTATTCTAGCGTTAATAATGAAGCATTACCGCCTGCTGCAGTGGTATCCGTGCTAACCACTCGCTCTACCGCAAAACGATGTAAATAGTGCGGCCCGCCCGCTTTGGGGCCAGTGCCTGAAAGTCCCTCGCCTCCGAAAGGCTGTGCGCCAACTACCGCGCCAATGATATTTCGATTCACGTAAAGATTACCCACACGAGCGCGAGCCCGTACACGCGCGATCGTTGAGTTTATTCGGCTGTGAACGCCCAGCGTTAAACCATAACCACTGGCATTGATCGCATCAACGACCTTATCCAGATCTTTGGCTTTGTATTTTGCGAGATGCAATACCGGGCCAAACACTTCTTTTTCCAACACCTGTATACCATCAATTTTGATTAATACCGGTTCAAAATAATTCCCTTTCCCGACCGCTTGTGGAGCGCGGGCCAGCACCTCTTTCGCATCAAATTTTTGCAGGTGTGTTTCAAGTGTTTCACGCGCCGGAACATCTATAATCGGCCCGACATCGGTATCCAGCTGAGTCTGATCACCGGTTTTCAGCTCCTGCATCGCGCCTTTGATCATTTTGATCAGCGTATCGGCAATATCCTCCTGCACGTATAATACGCGTAGCGCTGAGCAGCGTTGCCCCGCGCTCTGGAATGCGGATGCAATCACATCATCGACGACCTGCTCAGCCAGCGCGGACGAATCCACAATCATCGCATTCAATCCGCCAGTTTCAGCAATCAGGTGCGGCAGAGGCGAATTGGGGCGATTGCTCAGCGCGTTGTGGATCAGACGCGCAGTATCCGTCCCACCGGTAAACACCACGCCGTCTACGCGTTTATCCGAAGTCAGCATTGCGCCCACGGTTGCACCCTCACCGGGCAAATACTGCAGCACACCACGCGGAACACCTGCTTCGTGCAGGAGCTGCACCGCGCGCCAGGCGATTAACGGCGTTTGCTCGGCGGGTTTAACCAATACGGCATTGCCCGCGACCAGCGCCGCCGACAACTGGCCGGTAAAAATAGCCAATGGGAAATTCCATGGGCTGATACATACGAACACACCGCGGCCGGATAGCGAATATTCATTAGTTTCACCGGTGGGCCCTTCCATGGCCAGCGGGCCAGAAAACTCCTGGCGTGCCCGCAGTGCGTAATAACGTAGAAAATCGATCGCTTCACGCACTTCTGACACGGCATCGGCCAGCGTTTTCCCTGCTTCAAGCTGGCACAAGGCCATCAACTCAAAACGGTGTTTTTCATACAAATTGGCTGCCATGTCGAGTTTGTCAGCGCGCGCTTTACCTCCCAGTGCATCCCATTCATCGAATGCCGACCGGGCACAGTCCAGGGCCTCATCAAGCTGTTCATCGCTACTCAGCTGAACACGGCCTACCTGGCGTTGCTCATCCGCGGGATTGCTGATCGTCTGAATTTCTGAGCCAGGTTTAATTTTGCTACCCAGCAACGGCGCCGCTGACCAGGCGGAATCATCCATCGACGTGAGGTAATCAAAGTACTGATCCAGCCAATCACTATCCGCCAGGTTTGCGCCCCGAGAATTTATACGCCCGGCGGCGTATAAGTCAGCCGGGAGCGGTATGCCGGCATGCCTGTGTCGTGGGTGCTCGCGTATTTTTTTCACCGGATTGGCAATGATGTCATTCATATCCTGATCTTTATTTGCGATCAAATTAACAAATGAAGTGTTAGCGCCGTTTTCTAACAGGCGACGCACCAGATACGCCAGCAAGCGCTTGTGTTCGCCTACCGGGGCGTATATTCGGCATTGGTAATTCAGTTCGCTCACCACGGTCTCATACAGGCCTTCACCCATACCATGCAGACACTGAAATTCAAAATCACTTCTGTCCGGTCTTGAAAGCTCGTTAACATAGGCCATGATTTCGGCAACGGTACGTGCATTATGGCTCGCAAACTGCGGATAAAATGCCTCCGGGCTCGAAAGCAATTTACGCGCGCACACAAGATAGCTCAAATCGGTATTTTCTTTTCGCGTAAATACCGGGTAATCAACCATGCCCTCGACCTGAGCGTGCTTGATTTCAGTATCCCAGTATGCGCCCTTAACCAGTCGCAGCATAAAGCGGTGGCCCGACTTTTTTGCCAACTCTGCCATCCAGTCAATTACCGCGGGCGCCCTTTTCTGGTATGCCTGCACCACAAAACCCAGACCGTCCCAGCCCTTAAGGTCCGGCTCATACGCCAGTTTTTCCAGCAAAGATAGCGAAGGCTCCAGCCGATCCGCCTCTTCCGCATCGATATTAAAACCAAGCTGGGCTTGCTTTGCCTGCAACGCCAACTGCAATAGCCTTTCGTACAGTTCGGTCTCCACCCGCTGCGTATGGGCAAATTCGTAACGAGGATGCAAAGCACTGAGCTTTACTGAGATCCCCGGGTTTTCTGCGGGCTTGTCGGAGCCTGCCGAAGTCGCCAGTGCGGAGATAGCCTGCCGGTAAGCAAGCGTATAAGCCTTCGCATCCGCATCAGTTTTTGCCGCCTCACCCAGCATGTCGTAAGAATAGGTAAAGCCTTTTGCCTGCTGTTTATCGGCTTTATCCAGTGCACTATCAATGGTTTCGGCAAGCACAAATTCCTGGCCCATTATTTTCATCGCCTGACGTACCGCAAGGCGAATCGCCGGTTCGCCACTTTTGCTCACCATGCGCTTGATAAACGCGTAGGGGTCTCGCCGTGTACCGTCGTCCATGTTCACCCACTTGCCGGTTAGCAGCAATCCCCAGGTAGAGGCATTTACCAGCAGGGATTCGCTTTTCCCCAAATGCCCTGCCCAATCACCGGAACCCAGTTTATCGCGAATCAGGGCATCGGCCGTATCGGCATCCGGAATCCGTAACAAGGCTTCAGCCAGACACATCAATACGATGCCTTCCTCGCTGGATAAGGTAAATTCCTGTAAAAACCGATCAATCAGATTATCCGAACCGCCATCGTTACGCAGGCTGTTTACCAGCTGGATAGCGATACCGTCGATCCCGCGTTCCTGTTCTGGAGATTGTTCCAGTGTGTTCAACAAGCCGTCTACCACAGTTTGCTCATCGGCTAGATATAAGTCACGAATGGCGGCACGCAAAGGCTGACCCGAGCCAGCAGGACGTTGATAAAACATGGGCTTGTGCGATGTTATTACAGAATAATGATCCTAACACCCTTAAGAACATATATTCTGCTATAGTTTGATATTCCATAGTGATTAATCTTAATTAAATACTAAACATGGTTTTAAATACTAGCTATACTCCTTTAGACAGGATTGACCTTCGCATACTTGCAGAGCTCCAGCAGGACGGGCGCCTTTCCAATGTTGCCCTGTCCAGGCGCATCAACCTAAGCCCCACGCCCTGCCTGGAACGCGTTAAACGCCTGGAGAAAAATGGCTATATCAAGGGGTATCATGCTGAGCTCAATGCCGATAAACTGGGCGCCGGCCTGCTGGTTTTTGTACAGGTTTCTTTAGACAAAACTACGCCCGACATTTTTTCGCGTTTCCGTTCTGCATTGACGCACCTGGACCCGGTACAGGAATGCCATATGGTTGCGGGTGGCTTTGATTATTTACTTAAACTACGCTTTAGCAATATGACATCCTACCGCGAATTCCTGGGCAAAGATCTGGCCTCCCTGCCCGGCATTATGCAAACGCATACCTATTTTGTGATGGAAGAAATCAAACACACGGCGGCCATTCCATTACCTGCATACTCAGGCAACAGGTGACGCCTCAAACAAATCTACGCGGTATTCTGTTTATACGGCCTGGCGTTGCATTTCCTGCCTATTCCAGCAATAGTAAAAGCCATGGAGCAGGATTAATCGTAGCGCCAGCGCCAGAGGGCACTGAGCCAGAAGACATCGATAGAAAGGGCGTATTTTCTGCAAAGTATTCATGGCTGTCTGCATTGTCAATCGCTGAATCCGGGTCGCTAATTGCTAATGCCTTGCAGTCGGTCTGCCCATACACATAATCAGCCGTATTGGCTACGGCAAAAAAATGTGAGACCTCATGTATCAATGTGCCGGCTCTGGAATCTGTGCCCACCAGCGGTGCCTGCCAGAATATATTACACAAAAATACTTTTTTGGGTGCAAATGACACAACATAGGCATAAATATCTTCATTACAACTACAATCAAAACTCAATTCCGGGTCTACAAGCGCCGCCGAAATATTCTGAAAGTTCGATGTCACCGTACTGTATCGCGAACTTTGATATTGCCCAAACCAGGTGATGTAACGCTGCGCACCGGGTCTCACCGCCGTTGGCGTGCTGTTTAGTATTTGCTGTGACTGGAGGGCGATCGTTTGTGCAGACGTAAGTGAATCATTCAGAGTACTTTGCTGTGGCACCGAGCAGGCTACAAAATTACCGGTCGATATCTCCAGGCTGGACAAGGGTGGCCTGTCTTCAATTAGTTGCAATGTAATTGATGACGACTGCACCTGTATGACCAGCCTGGTTTTAACCGCTCCGGTCACGCGAAAAGCTTTCAAAATATTATCGCGATAACGAACCGTGTACAGGCCAGCGCGGTCCATCTCGTACCCTCGGGAAAGATCGAAACGCGTAGAAACACGTTCGCCGGGCAAGAGCCTTAAATAATCCGCTTCGCCGGGAGGGCGGCGTTTCACTCTTCTGCCGATATACGGCACCAACACCTTCCCAAACATGACTTCAAACATATCCGTACTAAATGATCCTTCGAACGGCGTGCCTCGTTTAAGTACACGAAGGCTATTTGACGATGTATTGCGCAAGCTAAATTCGATTGTAAGCGAGTCCTGCTCCTGGTAACTTTGTTTAAGCGGAGAGAGCGTAAGTTGTAACTCGCCAGACTGAGCCAGGGTATTAGTCGACACAAAGCACAATAATAGCCACAGAAGTCTTGTGGTTTTCATGTCACATCACCCTCATCCCACAAGCTCATATATTACAGATTGACGCATAATACTTACCATTTTCACCGCGCGGAATATGCGCGCTTTCTATTAGATTAATCTGCGCACTATAACCTGGAGTGGCTGCGAGAAAATCTAAGTTGAAGTTGTAGAATCGTATAGGCTTTTAGTTTCAACAAAAAGTCGTCTCTTTATGATGCGCTTTTTTGCTCGAAGTCTGCCGGGTTTGGCTGTTTTAGAACCAGGCATGCTAAATTCGACATGCCCCTGGTCCCGATAGCTGGCCAACTCATCCAGCACTTCCTCTTCGAGCGTCATCATCGCTCTAGCATTATGCCCGTGCAAGTGTCGGCACTTACCGGGATAACCCGGCAGACGATGGCCGTAACAAAATGAAATGCATTTGGTAACACGATACATGGCCACGATTATAGACGACTTAGTTCGAATGGTGAGGCAAAATGCGTTTTGTCCCTGGCCCCTGAGCGGGCAAAAGGCCAACGCGCGTTCAGCACATTTATTACAGCGCCCGTAATGCTCTTCCGGCATTGACGAGCCCGCCGGACCATGCATGGAGTGCACCAAACGCCTGGAGAAATCTTATATCAAGGGCTATCATGCCGAACCCGATGCCGATAAACTCCGTGCCGGACTACTGGTTCTTTATTCAGGGCTTATTTGACAAAACCACACCCGACATTTATTCACATTTTCGAATGGCGTTGATACACCTGGACCCGGCACAGGAATGCCATATGGTTGCGGGTGGCTTTGATTATTTACTTAAACTACGCTTTAGCAATATGACGTCCTACCGCGAATTCCTGGGCAAAGATTTGACCTCCCTGCCCGGCATCATGCAAACGCATACCTATTTCGTAATGGAAGAAATCAAACACACGGCGGCCATTCCATTACCTGCATACTCAGGCAACAGGTGACGCCCCAAACAAATCTACGCGGCATGCTGTTTATGCTGTTTGGCATCAGTTTTCTTGCCTGTATGGATTCAGTTGTTAAAACACTACTGGATCTCAATGTAAGCGTTATTGAGATCATTGCGATTCGTGGCTGGATGATCACCAGCGTGCTACTGCTGTCTCTGCCCTTTCAAGGCGGCTTCAAAGTCCTGACGACCAGGCATATCAAACTGCATTTATTGCGCACGGGCATAGGTTTTTTCGCGCCGTTATGCTTTTTTCTGTCCTTGAAATACCTGCCAATTGCCGATGCCACCGCTATCTTTTTCTGTACCACGTTTTTTATGACCGCCGGATCTGTTTTTATACTGGGCGAACAGGTTGGCGTACATCGATGGAGTGCCGTCGCAGTTGGTTTTATCGGTGTGCTCATCGTCTCCTCACCCGGCTCAGAAAGTTTTCATCCAGCATCGATACTGCCTTTACTCGCGGGTGCGGCCTACGCCGGTATCCTTTTAAGCGGCCGATTACTTACGCGTACCGACTCCCCATTTAAGCTGGTTTTTTATTTCAATGCCTTTAACACTCTGATTGCGACGCTGCTGTTACCCTTTTTCTGGCAACCACTCAGCCTCGACATGTTTTTGCTTATGCTACTGGTATCTGCCCTCGCACTAGGGGGCTATCTATGCCTCACCTACGCAATTTCGATCGCGCCTATCGGGGTTATCGCACCAATTGAATATATTGCGTTGATTTGGGCTACGATTCTGGGTTATGTGTTTTGGCAGGAAATTCCCAGTTCATCGGCCTGGCTGGGGATGGCCATCATCCTTTCGGCCGGCCTGTATATTATGTGGCGGGAAAGCCATTTCACTTCTGATTCCTGACCCCTCTCCAGGCTTTAATTGAATTTGCGGGGATACGGGTTTGAACAGGATCAAAACCTGCTAGTATTCCCTGCCTGGCATTAACCCGTTTATACAACCGTGACCGAACTCAAATCAAATCAAGCTGAGCCACGCGGCGAACTAAGTTTGCGCACCCTGGCAATGCCCGCCGACGCTAACCCTGCGGGTGATATTTTCGGCGGATGGGTGATGTCACAAATGGATATTGGCTCTGCACTTTGCGCTGTGGAGCGCACCCGATCACGCGTGGTAACCGCAGCAGTGGATAGCATGAGCTTTATTGAGCCTGTTCATGTGGGCGATGTTTTGTGTGTTTATGCCGAGGTAGATAAAGTGGGCCGCACTTCGCTCAATGTTCATGTCGAAGCCTGGGTTTTACGCGACAGACAGGGCGAGCGTGTACAGGTGACGCAGGGTACCTTTATTTTTGTAGCGCTAGACGACGAAGGAAAGCCCAAAAAGATCTAACATTTACTCATCTCCCACGGGTGGTGGCGCATTTATTTCACGCTTGCCGTGCTCCAACGGCCCGACCACGCCTTGTTCTTCCATGGTTTCAATCATTCTCGCAGCGCGGTTATAACCCACGCGTAAATAACGTTGTACGGCTGAAATCGAGGCTTTACGTTCTTTAGTAACAAAGAATACTGCCCGGTCATACAGCGCATCGGCTTCCTCACCTTCGCCACCATTACCGCCCGCACCGCCTTCGACTCCCATATCGGCGGCGGGATCACCATCGGTAATCGCGTCTATATACACTGGCGCACCCATATTTCGCAGGTGTTCGGTTACTTTTTTGACTTCTTCATCGGAAACAAATGCACCGTGTACTCGCTGCGGATGCGATGTACCGGGTGGCATATACAGCATATCGCCCTGCCCCAATAATTGCTCAGCACCCATTTGATCGAGCACCGTTCTGGAATCTGCGCGCGAAGAAACCTGAAAGGCTATCCGGCTCGGTACATTGGCCTTAATCAGGCCTGTCACCACATCAACCGATGGGCGTTGCGTGGCCAGCACCAAATGGATACCCGCTGCCCGGGCACGCTGCGCAATACGAATAATCACCTCTTCAATTTTTTTCTTGGTGATCATCATCAAATCCGCCAGCTCATCTACAATGACCACGATGTAGGGCAATACCGGTAAGTCGTCCGCTTCGGCATCCGGGTTGGAGGCGTTCAATTCAAACAGAGGATCTTTAAGCGGTTTACCTGCCTTGATCGCTGCTTCAACTTTGGTGTTATAACCCGCTATATTACGCACCCCGAGTTTGGCCATTACCATAAAACGCCTGTCCATCTCTTCAATACACCAGCGTAAGGCATTGGCCGCCTTGCGCATATCGGTTACGACCGGCGCCAGGAGATGCGGAATGCCTTCATACACCGACAGCTCCAGCATTTTTGGATCCACCATGATGAGCCGCACCTGCTCCGGCGTTCGGCTATACACCAGGCTCATAATCAAAGTATTGATACAGACAGACTTGCCCGAGCCGGTGGTTCCTGCGACCAGCAGGTGGGGCGTTTTCGACAATTCAGTAACCACTGGCGCACCGGAAATGTCTTTACCCAGCGCGATGGGTAAGGGGCCGCTTTGTTTTTCGAATTCATCGGAGGAAAGCGACTCCAGCAGAAACACAATTTCGCGCGACTGATTCGGTATCTCAATACCCATAAACGGCTTGCCGGGTATATTTTCAACCACGCGTATGCTCACCACCGACAGCGCTCGCGCCAGATCGCGTGAAAGACCCACCACATGGCTGGCCTTAATACCTGCCGCCAGCTCGATTTCAAAGCGCGTAATCACCGGCCCCGGTTGCACGGTTTCTACCGTGATATCAATATTAAAATCCTTAAGTTTTTTTACCAGCAGTGAAGACATCATTTCCAGTTCCTGCCTGGAATATCCGTGCTCTGATTTCTGCACCGGATCCAGCAAAGCAAGCGGTGGCAGCTCTCCCTTGGTTTCCGATACAAACAGCGGCATTTGTTTTTCTTCATCAACCCGTTTGCTAAGTTTTGGCACGCTGATTTTCGGGGTGATTTTTGGCGCCTTCTTTTCGGTCATTTTTTGACGCAGACTGGCGACGGATTCAGTGCGCCGTTTACGTTCAACCGCACCTTTCATTTCATCCTTTAGCCCACCAAACCGGGCCGATATTCTGTTGATCAGCGTATATCCTTTTTCGCCCAGCCAATCCATGAGAGAGAACCAGGAAAGGCGAGTTACCAGCGTTACACCCGATAAAAACAGGCTGAGCGCAATTAGCGTTGCACCCACCGCGCCAAACTTCGGCAGAATAATCTGGTTGCTGATATCCCCCAGCATACCGCCGGATACATACGGCAAAGATTGCGGATCCTGTATGTACAAATTGTCAAGCGTGGTGGCGCCCACCATGGCGAAGATAAAGCCCAGGATCGGTGTGATAAAAGATGAGGCCGTAATACTATCGGACTGGATGTCCCCTTCGTCAATCAGATGCCAGGCGGCCGCAGCAATCAATACAATAAACAGATAGGCCATTTTCCCGAACACATTAAACATCATGTCTGCGATCCATGCACCCACCCCGCCACCCCAGTTTTGTACAGGCACCTGCCCGCCTACCTGAAACGGCCCCGGATCGGCTGGCGAAAAAGAAATCAGGCAAATAAACAGGTAAAACGCGATGGCGCCTAGAATCAGCAGACCGCCTTCTTTAATGATCATGCCCATTCGCGGCGATTTACGGGAAGCCGTGGCGGCTGCACCGGTTTTACTTTTGTTCGCTCGAGTTTTTACGCTGGTTTTCTTATCTTTCGCCACAGTTTCCTGGTTCAATTTTATTGATTTATAGTTGAAAGGATTTTACCATGATTCTACCTTCTGCCTGCGCCTATTGGTTACAATAAGCCCATCGATAACCTTCATATCCAAGCACTCCTATGTCTGACCGTATACATCACTCACTTTTAATACTGGGCTCCGGCCCGGCCGGTTATACCGCCGCCATTTATGCCGCGCGAGCCAACTTAAAACCCGTTCTCATTACCGGCCTTGAGCAAGGTGGCCAGCTGACAACGACCACAGACGTGGATAACTGGCCGGGAGAGGCCGAGGGCATTCAGGGACCTGAGCTAATGGAAAAAATGCTGGCCCAGGCAAAGCGCTTTGATACCGAGGTCATATTTGATCATATCACCCGCGTAGACCTGGATCAGAAACCCTTTCATCTTGAAGGCGATAGCGCGAGCTATAGCTGCGACGCCCTGATTATTAGTACCGGCGCCTCTGCACGATACCTGGGCCTTGAATCGGAAGAAGCGTTCAAGGGCAAAGGCGTATCGGCCTGCGCCACCTGTGACGGGTTTTTTTACCGAAATCAGAAAGTCGCTGTCATCGGCGGCGGAAATACCGCTGTTGAAGAAGCGCTTTATCTGTCTAACATCGCCTCAGAGGTGGTGCTGGTGCATCGCCGCGACGAATTACGCGCGGAAGCGATACTAATTGATCATCTGATGGCGAAAACCACCGAAAACGGTGGCAATATAACCATCGAATGGGATGCGGTACTGGATGAAGTGCTGGGCGATGACGCCGGTGTCACTGGTATGCGCATTAAAAATGTTAAAGATGATTCCACCAAAGAACACACGCTAATGGGTGTATTCATCGCCATCGGCCACAGCCCGAATACCGGCATATTTGCTGACCAGCTGGATATGGCGGGCGGTTATTTGCGCGTCAATGGCGGTTTAGATGGTGACGCCACACAAACATCTAAAGCCGGGGTGTTTGCGGCGGGTGATGTCATGGATCACGTGTATCGTCAGGCGGTAACATCCGCCGGCACGGGCTGCATGGCCGCGCTGGATGCCGAACGGTTTTTGAAGAATACCGGCATTACGTAATATTTATATGGTCGACGATATCGACTTCAAAAAGGCTATGCAGGGCGTGCGCCTGCTTCGCAAAGGCGCCTCCGTACAATCTATGGCCCGGCGCAAGCCTGATCGCGCGCTACGCGTTCAAATTCAAGATCGCGCGCGCCAGTCAGCGCAATTTGCCGAAGAAATCAACTCCGCCCCAAACGCGACCTCTCAGGGCGGGCTAAGCAACCGCAGTGACGATGAAACGCTATTTTATTTAAGCCATGGCGTACAGAAAAAGGTACTGCGCGAACTTAAAAAAGGCTCACGCTACCCGATAGATCACATTCTGGATTTACATGGCTTGACCCAGCCCCGGGCACAAAATGAAATCGATTATATTCTGAAAAACCTTGAATCTGCTCAGCTGGCGTGCCTGCTCATCATTCATGGCAAGGGTCTGCATTCACCCAATGGCGCGGCCCTTAAAGAATTTACCGCTGCGTACCTTAAATCCCTGGTTCCGGTGAAGGCCTATTGCTCCGCACAGCAGCGGGATGGAGGAACCGGTGCATTGTATGTGCTGGTTAAAGGTTAATTCAATTAAGGTTTCGGAGCAGATAATTTAACTTTCTCACCGTTTCGAAACACCGTCATGGTGATTTTTTCACCTTTCTTTTTGCCCGACATATAAGAATAGGCAGCCTCAATTCCGTTTTTTCTGAAGCTGATATCCTGACCACCAACACTAATAATAATATCGCCACCCAGCTTTAGGGTGCGTCCATTAATCGTGGCCGGAATTTGCCCGGCGCGTAAGCCCATATTCGCGGCCAATGAGCCCGCAGCGATGTCCTGAATCAGCGCCCCGTTCGGATAGGGTGTATTGATGGCCCGGGCCAAAACCTCCCCTACGTTTTCAACCGAGATGCCTGCCCAGACATCACCATGTTTAAGTACCAGACTTCGCGCCATATTTGAACTGGCAACGAATCCAAAACCGCTGGTATTGGTTCGAAAGTGACTGACGACGCCCATCACTTCGCCTTTGGTATTAAACATCGGACCGCCTGAATTACCCTGCATAATCGCCGCGTCTGTTTGCAGAAAATCCGTGTCAGCCACATTGAAAGAACCGGTATTCGCAGGGCGACCGCTGAAGTGCCCCACCGTCAGTGTCTGCGCCAGGCCTGAAGGCGTACCTATCACGATGACTTCTTCACCGATCAGCAATGTATCGGAATCGCCCAGAACTGCCACCGGCAGGTCTTTGGGCGGCTTATTAATCCGCACTAGTGCCAGATCTGCAAAAGGAAACGAGGAGACCGTTCGTGCTTCAAATGCCTGGCCGCTGTTGAGGTGCACCTGTATCGTATCCGCCAGATTCACGACATGCGCTGCGGTTAGTATCAGACCTGTGTTGTCCACGATCACGCCCGCACCATATCCATCTACCGACACATTCACCACTTCAGTGCCGGATAACTGCTCGGCGTTTTGTTTTATCGTTATGGTGACCACTGCATCGTTGACCTGCTCGAACAGCTGGCTAAAATCAGTGGCAGTAACAGGGGCAGTATATAGCGAAAACGACCAGACCATGGTCGCGAAGAATATTTTACGCATAGAGTTTCGATCCATTGAATTATTAAGTCGAGAATAAAACACTCAGGCAATAATAGCTACAGGTGGGCAGCGTATAATACGCACAACTTTGTTCCTTGAACATATACAAATCACAATCCATAACATAACGATAAAAGATGTATAAATCCTACACCCTGATGCTCGAACAGGCCGCGTCCCACGTTAATGAAATAATGCCCTGGGAGTTCGACGATTATTTATCAGATAACCCCGCAGCATTACTTGTAGACGTGCGCGAAACGCATGAATATGAGCAGATGCGCATTGATAATTCGATCACCGCCCCGCGCGGCATACTGGAAAATGCCTGCTTATGGGATTTCTATGAAACCATTCCCGAACTCGCCTCTGCGCAGCACCGCCCGATCCTTGTGATTTGCCGCTCCGGTTACCGCAGCGTATTCGCCGCCCTGTCGATGCAATCACTCGGCTTTGAAAGCGTGACGTCGCTAAAGTTGGGAATAAAGGGTTTAAACGATGAAGGCTACCCGATCTATAACGCCAACCATGTAAAAATTGACGCCGACCTTGCGGATGCATGCCTAAACCCCGCGGTCCAGGAAAATCAGCGTAAGCCAAAGCAATAAACCATTCAATCTCACATGCCTCGCTCAAAAGAGCGGGACTTATCACGCCCAAATCTCAATATACGCGTGCTAATAATGTATAATCCGCGCCACTTTTTTGAACGAAATAATTACTTCACCATGAACGCACAAAGCAAAACCTTTATTGCCGCCATTTCATTTTTTGCATTCGCCGCGATTCCAGGCGTCAGTGTCGCCACTAACGCGGATGACATCCAGGCCCGTGTACAAAAAGTAGGCAAATTAAACATCAGCGGGGCTGCAGCACCCGCGACTGCGTCTGGTGACACTGCTTCAACCAGCGGCGGTGGAGCGACAGACCCGGCCTCACTCTACCAGGCCAGCTGCTTTGCCTGTCATGGGACCGGTGCCGCCGGTGCACCCATATTGGGCGATAAAGATGCGTGGGCTCCACGTATTGCACAAGGCGAAGCCATGGTACTGGAGCATGCAATCAATGGCTTGAACGGTATGCCTCCGCGTGGCGGCAGTAGCCTTAGCGATGATGAGATTAAAGCCATCGTTGAGCACATGGTAAGTAGCTCACAATAGCTTTAGGACCGGGGCTGAAGCCCCGCCTCCTTTGCCCTGCCTACATGGCGGGGTTTTTTGTGTCTTTTGATCCAGTTCGCACGGGTAAAAGCAAAATTTGTGAACTTTCTGGATGCGCATCACTCATAACAACCATGCGCACGATGAAAATTATTCTGGCATCCAGATCGGCTTATGCTGTATTTGCGAGCTATGCCTGCACGCTATTGTTAACCCTTTTAACGGTACAAGCCACGGCTTCGCCGGCTGCGGACACCAGCGCGGTCAACTGTAGTTTTTCTCCCCACCTAAGTTGTGTTGATGCCCGCGATGGGAAAATGCTGTGGCAAAACGCTCACTACAGCGACCCCGATAAATTCAGCCTTAACCAGACACAGCTGTATATCAGCCACAGCACGACTTCATCAAGTTATGCCTTAAAGACCGGGACGCAAATCTGGCAGGTATCCAGCGGTTCCAGCGTGCACTATTTCTATCCTGTGCTCGCCGATGACACGATTTACCTCGCGCGTAGCGACGGATTCCTGGAAAAACGCAGGGCTGATTCAGGGGCGCTAATCTGGTCTCAGAAACTCGCTGAAGGCTGGGTCTATCCGCCAATCATCCAGAAAAATCGTATCATTACCGGTGGCCAGGACCGCATCATCTGGGTGCTGGACAGGCAGACCGGCCAAACCCTGGAACGCATTACGCTTGATCAGGAACTGGTCGCCCCTTTATTTGAGGTCAACGATCTCATTATTGGCAGCACGTTTGACGGCCGGCTGAGCGCGTTTAAGGTGGATATAGCTGGCGACCGATTAAAGCCTGTATGGAAGGCACACCTTGATGCTCCGGCGTTCACCTATCTTTCAAATGCCCGGTATTTTGTGGCTGCTGATATGGGAGGAACCTTGCATTCGCTCGACCCCGAAACCGGACAATTACGCTGGCAACAAACCGTTCACCAGAACGCCCTGTTCTGGAATACATTTTACCGACAAAGCCTGATCAGCCTCACAGATTCAGGCTCACTTACTATACTGGATATTGAAAGCGGTGTGCTGCAGAACAAACTGCAGTTTGATCGTCACTATATCCAGGCTCCCATTATTCAAGGTGACAGCGTCACTTTGTATGATACTACCGGTGCAATACAGCATCTCACTCCCGGGATACTGCCCGATGATTTAGGGCAGAATTCTCTATTCCACTCGCATTTACAGCAACACAACGAGGAATCTTAAAATGAAAAGAACCACTCTTATTGCAGCCATTGGGTTAAGCATTTCCATGTCTGCCGGCGCAGGCGAAATGGCCTTCAGCGGCCCCGATAGCGTCGATTATTCAAAAGCCTTATGGAGCGCGCTGGGCGGCGCTAAACTGGTCGGCGCTCCGTCGATGAACCCCAAGCCCTATAAAGGCGTACATCCGCATGGCGCGGTACTGACCACTGCAACCTCTTCGGTTGAGGTAAACGGCCATTCGGGTAAAGTCATCGTTAAGAAAAACTACGGCGGCGAAGGCGTTTCCGTTGATGCGGTCGCCAAAGATCCGGCCAAATACTTAAAAGCGGTGACGGTGATGTTCCAGCGCGAAGACGGCTACGATTCCGACAATCAGAACTGGTTCTGGGCTAAATATAAAGCCGATGGCGGATTGCATACCAATGGCAAAGGAATGATGCTCGCCGGGCGTGTAGCCAAGGGCAAACCCAAGGGTTGCATCGCCTGTCATACAGCGGCGCCGGGTGGAGACTACATCTATACCAACTAAGATTCCGGATATTGCGAGCGTGGCGCAGTAATCGGGGCCGCAAAAACCCTGGTTGCTGCGTTCCCCATGATTTAATCTTCCAGGTTGAGTAATTGATCTAAATTACTCAATACGCCGGCAAAATCGGCAACACAACCCAGCGTCGCCAGTGGTAACAGATCGGTTTCTGCATGAACGCCATAGGTCACAGCCAGTCCATCCATCCCCGCGTTTCGTGCCATATCCATATCGTAGGTGGTATCGCCTACCATCAAAGCCTGCCTGGCCTCACACCCGCAATAATCTAAAATATCCAGCAGCATTTTAGGATGTGGCTTGGAAAACGCTTCATCCGCACAACGCGTCGTTATAAAATGTTTGCGTAAATCGGTTTCTCCCAGCGCCCTGTCCAGGCCCCGGCGCGCTTTACCCGTTGCGATGGCTAACAGGTAGCCGGCCTCCTCTAGCTGTTGAATACCTTCGACAACACCTTCGTAAAGTGGCATAGGTGTTTGATCCAACTCCAGAAAATGATCTCTGTAACGATCGCTTGCTCGTTTGTACAAGTCCGGATCAGCTGGCACCTCCATCGAAGCGAGAATATTAGACCAGGCAATTTCCAGGGTCAGACCGATTTGATGCTCCACCAGTTTGGTGTCAGGAATCGGCAAGCCACAATCGCTTGCTGCAGCCTGGAAACAGGTCACAATTTTGTTTACTGAATCCATCAGGGTACCATCCCAATCAAAAATCAACAGCGAATGGGGCTTTTCAAGCCGGTCTCTGATATCGCGTTTCATCGTTTTAAATTAGCAAGTACGTCATTAAAATCTTTCGGTAAAGGGGCAATAAGCTGCAGTAACTTTCCGCTTTCGGGGTGATTCAACTGGTAGCGTTCAGCGTGCAGCATACAACGCTTCACACCCATGCTTCGCACCCTGCGGTTCATGTCACGGTCGCCGTACAATTTATCCCCCAGAATAGGCAGGCTCAGGCTCGTCGCGTGTACTCTGGCCTGATGCATGCGGCCGGTATACAGCAGGACCCGGGCGTAGCTATACCCACCAAAAACTTCCAGCGGCATGAACGTACTTTTTGCAGCCTGGCCCTGTTTATCAAGTATCGAGCGTTTCATACCATTGCTATCGCGGCTTTGTCGTAGCGCGGCGTTCACCGTGATCGTTGATTCCAGGGTTCCAGCTAGTATGGCCAGATAGGCTTTTTCCATCTGCCCTTCCTCACGCCTGAACTGCTGGTGTAACTGGTTCAAAACCGGCCGGGATTTCGCGAGCAAAATACACCCGGAAGTCTCGCGGTCAATGCGATGCACCAGTTCGAGGAATGGCCAGTCGGGCTTTAACTGTCGCATCGCCTCGATTAAACCAAATTCGATACCGGAGCCACCGTGTACCGCCAGACCCGGAGGTTTGTTTATGACGACCAGCCCTTCATCTTCATAAACTGGATTCTGAATAGCAGCCTGGACCCAGCCTGGAATGACTAATTCCCCCGGGGCTGTCTGCGCAGTCCGTACTGGTGGAATTCTGAGCAAATCGCCTTCCTGCAGTTTATAATCCGGCTTGACGCGCGACTTATTGATGCGTACTTCGCCTTTACGCATGATCCGATAAACACGGCTTTTCGGCACGCCCTTTAACAGGCGAAATAAATAATTATCAATGCGCTGGCCATGCTGATGTTCCGTGATTTCCAACAAGGACACGCTGGAAAAGTCAGCGCTTTTCTTATTTTGATTGACCATCGTGTGTGATTAAACTAGCCTCAGAAGATTAAGCCGATAGTATCTCGAAAACAGCCCGAATAAAACCTTAGGAGTCTGTCGGATTCAGCATGTTTCGTTCAAAATTCCCGAATATCGATAAACTGAGCCGATCATGATCGTCAAATGGAATAACCATTATCCTCACATGATAAACTCATTTTATTCGATCTCGTAAATTTTGTTTCAAAACAGCCAAACCCGACAAACTCCTAACCACCCAATCCATGCCAAACGCCAAAGCCCGACATCCCGAAACCCTGTGTGCGCATTCCCGTCTCGATGCGCGGCGATCATCCGGTTTTGTTAACCCGCCCAGCACGCGTGGATCAACTTACATCTACCCGGATCTGGAAGCACTGGAACACGGTAAGAGCAACATAATGAAACCCGGTGGCATCGGCTACGGGCGTTACGGCTCGCAGAGCACACGTGAGCTGGAGAATGCGATCGCCCTTCTCGATGGAGCGTATGGCGCCATGGTGACCGCGTCGGGCTTCAGCGCAATCTCTACGGCTATTCTAGGCTGTGTTTCAAGCGGAGATCACGTGTTGATGATCGATACTGCCTACGCGCCAACCCGGTTTTTTTGCACTAAAACCTTGAAACGCCTTGGCATCGAAACCACATTTTACAGCCCCGATACCGGGGCGGATATTGAAGCACTCGTACAGCCCAATACACGGCTTATATTTATGGAATCACCCGGTTCGCTGACCCTTGAAGTGCAGGATATGCAGGCCATACTTTCCGTAGCCAATAAACATAATATTGTGTCCATGCTGGACAATACCTGGGCTACTTCAGTTAATTATCCGGCCATCGAAAACGGGTTTAAGGTTTCAATACAGGCAGCGACCAAGTACATTGGCGGCCATTCCGACCTGATGATGGGTATCATCACCACGGATGAATCGAGCTGGGCCGCGATACGCCGTAGCTATATTGAGTTTGGCAATTCGCCCGGTACCGAGGAAACGATGCTGGCCTTGCGAGGCTTACGCACCTTACCCTGCCGCCTGAAGCAACATGGCAATTCTGCGTTGCAAATTGCACGCTGGCTGGAGTCAAACGAAAACGTCAGCAGCGTTCATTTTCCAGCGCTCGAAACCAGCCCCTATCACGCTCTGTTTGAAGCGCAGTTTCGCGCGCCCAGCGGCTTGTTTTCTTTTTCGATTAAAACACAAAACTCAAATGAATTAACCACTCTGGTAGAAGGCATGACTTTATTTTCAATCGGCGAGAGCTGGGGCGGGTATGAAAGCCTGATACTGCCCTCCGACCCGCGCACGCTGCGCACCGCCAAACCCTGGACAGACTCCGATCCGGTGGTACGCTTAAGCATCGGCCTGGAACACCCGGATGATTTAATCGATGATCTGGCAGCAGGCTTCGACCGCCTGTGCGCAGCCCGGTGACTGAACGATTTCTCAAGCCTGACGACGAGAAAATCGCCGGGGCGCAAAAGTTCATTCGTGGCTTTGCCAGTGTGGTGCTGGGTAGCGTTAATCAATCCGGCCAGCCACACACCTCCTATGCGCCCTACATCGCCGATGCAGGTCATTTCTATATCTATGTGAGCAGTCTGGCGCAACATGCCGAAACATTAACTAACGCTGGCGCCAGTTTGTTTTTTATTGAGAATGAGCGCGAAGCGGAATCCATATTCGCGCGTAAACGCTTGACTGTTTTCTGTAAGGTTTCAACCGTAAACCGCGAAAACCAACACTATGATCGATTGCTTGATGCGCTACAGGCGCGTCATGGCTCGATGCTTAAACTGCTGCGCAGCCTGGCTGATTTCAATTTATTACGACTCACTCCTGAGCAGGCTTTGTTCGTTACAGGATTTGGCGCGGCCTATGATTTGAGTGAATCACTGAACGAATTAACAACAGCCGCCGAATAAGGCAACGCAAACCACAGTCTATTACTTGATAGAGCTCAAGCTATCACCTTTTATTTAGGGTCTGGCATTGCCATGCATCCGCCATTCAGCATACAATGCCGGTTCGCAACAATAATAATGCGACAGCCCTCCAATTAATCAACAACTTATGGTGAATAACATGAAATTAACAAGCAAATTAATCGCTTTGTTGAGTGCCATGCTGATAGCTTCAACTGCTTTTGCAGAATTCAACATGCCATTCTTTGATAATAATAATGACGACGATGATTTCTATCGTTGGCACTACTACAACTCTCAGCGTCAGGGTGCTCAGGATCGCGCAGTCGACACGCAGCGCCGCTATCGCCCGGAGCCTCGTCGTTACTACGATGACGGTGGTGATTACTATGGCAGCAACCGTGGAAACGGTCGTGGTCGCGGCACTGGCAGTGGCAGTGGCAGCGGAAACTTCGGTTTCAACATGAACGCTGACACAGACTACGAAAGTGACTGGAATACTGACTGGGACGGTGACGGTGATATCGATGAAGACGATTACTATATTGGTCGCAGCCGTAATCGTGGCAGTGGCAGTGGTCGCGGCACTGGCAGCGGAAACTTCGGTTTCAACATGAATGCTGATACGGAATACGAAGGTGATTACAGAGGTGATTACAGAGGTGATTGGGATAATAACAACCGGCGTCGTTACTACGACCGTCGCCCTATGGCCCCGGCTCCTGCACCTGCCGAGTAATTGACCTCCAGGTTAATTCAAAAGGCACCTTCGGGTGCCTTTTTTTGTGGGCTTTCAATGTGAAAACAATCTAAAATCAGAGTATGACGCTCGAAAGTGGTTTCACCTTTTTTATTGCGATATTTATCTTTGGCATTACACCCGGCCCGGGAGTCTTTGCGTTGCTCGGCCGTACGATCGCTTTTAATGCGCATTCGTGCTTACCGCTGGCGTTCGGGATGGCGCTAAGCGACATCGTATATCTGGTACTGGCCTGCTTTGGGCTAGCGACGATCGCAGAAAACTGGAACGGCGTTTTTTTGGCCATACGCCTTGTCGGCGCGGCCTATCTGATCTATCTGGGCTGGAAAATGTGGACCGCACCGGTCGAAATCGTTCTGGAAAATAACCACAGGGCGCCGCATGGCTGGCCAGCATCAGTATTACAGGGCCTGTTAATTTCCGCTTCTAATCCTAAGGTTATTTTGTTTTATATCGCCTTTTTGCCAACCTTCATGGATTTAAGCACGCTGCAAATAAACGACATCGCCATCGCAGCTGCGCTCACCATGCTGGCCCTGATGTCCGGCCTGATGTTCATTGCCTATAGCGCCGGGCGCGCTAAGCAGGTTTTTCGCTCCAACAAAGGCCTGCGGCGCTTGAACCGTATTGCAGGTACGATGATGGCTGGCGCGGGCGTGTATTTAGCCAGCAGACAATAAATTCGGTATCTATTGAGCGACCTTGCTGCGCACGACAAAACCTTTTCCGTGTGGCGCAAACTCCCACAGGGACTCTACGCTAAAGTGGGGGTTTTCCTGGAGAAATTCGTGCAGTGCTTTTTGCTGCCCCAGTTCGTTATCGTCACCTTCACTATAGGAATACCAGTCATCGAACAATAAGACCGTGCCGACGCCAATATAAGGTTGCATCCACAGCATTGCCGTGCGCGTAGAAGCATAGTAATCACAATCCAGCAATATGACCGAGGCGGGTTTGAAATCGTGCTGTTCACGCAATTCTTCTGTGAGCGAATCTTCATAAAACCCTTTTACCAGCGTAGTACGCGATGGGTCCATGCCATTTTCTGCCAGATTTTTTTCCACCTCTGCTTTCGAACAGGCAAACTGGCCCTCAAAAAATCGGCCGTCCGCTTCATCAACGCCTTCTGCGGGCGGCAAGCCCTCAAAGGAATCAAAGCCATAAAAGTTTGGCGTTTCAATCCCCAGAGTCTCACAATGCTTGAATGCCTGCAAAAAGGTATACCCTCTAAACAGACCAAATTCATAGTAATCCCCGATTTGGCCGTTGGACTCCGCTTGAATCAATGCAAATGCTTTATGGATCGCATCCGGCGTTCCCGGGCTCAAAGTTCTGAACGAGCCATTCAATTTATGGTACGCGTGCGAAGCGAAACGAAATAAGGGCGGATAA
>JAUVBY010000073.1 GCA_030590945.1 Gammaproteobacteria bacterium
CCGACCATATCTGATTGGCTTCATACAGCATTTCAGGTACCGCAATCGCATACGCTAAAGTGGTGGTCTTTACCAGATTGACCAGATTGTTATTGAGCGCGGGTAACACCACGCGAAAAGCAAGCGGCAAGGTGATATCTTTGTATATTTGCAACCGGGAAAACCCCAGCGCCTTCGCGGCTTCGACCGTTGAATTTGGCACGGCTTCAATTCCAGAACGAAAAATTTCTACGTTGAATGCACCAGCAAAAAACGACAGAGAAATCACCGCCCAGGCAAAGCCGCCCAACATGGGTTCCTGGCCGCCATAGTCATTAGTCACTTTTGGTAACAGAGTGCCAATAGCAAAATAAAAGAAATACAGTTGTACCAGCGGCGGTGTATTTCGAAACAGCTGAATATACCCATTAACGAAACGACGAGTCCATTTCAGGGGGGAGTTTTGCAGCCATGCGCCGATCATTCCAATAATGACCGAAAAAAACAGGCACACAACCGATAGTTTGACCGTCATAAAAAAACCGTCGATCATGCGATCACGGTCATAGGCGTCATAGATGAAGGGAAGGTTAATGCCCGTGGACTCATAGAGCCATCTGAACCACTCGAAAAATGCTTCCATCGCCCTGACTTATATTGATTTATAAATATCCAAAAATTTGCGGCGAGTCGCTATTGAAACGCGTCTCGCCGCCCAATCAACGAAGGATTAGTTGTACTTTTTGTTCATATCCATCGCAAAAGGTGTATTTTCCACACCCCATTTGGTTTCCAGTTCGAGGATACGGCCAGTTTTATGCCACTCGACAATCATGTCGTTCATCATTTCATGAAAACGGTCTTCACCGAGCTTCACTGCAAGTCCCCAGGGCGCATCGTCAATCGTAGGAAGAGGCATTTCATAATCAGGCCAGTCTCCAGAATTTAGCTTGGCCACGTGCGAAGAATCATCGTAAACAAAGGCCACACAATTACCCGCTTTCAGCGCGGCGTATACTTCAGCCGTACCTTTGAAGGCCACGATATTAGCGCCGAAATCTCGACCGGTTTTCTTATTGTAGAACGCACCCTGAATTCCGCAAACAGGCTTGTCTCTTAAGTCTTCCCATGCCTTAAAGCTGAACTTTTTAGGCGTAAGGATATTGGTTCCTGAAGAATAGTAATTAGGCTCTGAAATAAAAACCACTTTACGACGATCCGGTTTGTCGGTCATCGTTGCGATCATCAGATCCACTTTGCCCTGTTCTAAAAACTGCATACGGTTAGAGCTCACCACTGGAATAAACTCAACATCAACGCCAAGCTTATCCGCAACGTCTTTAGCCAGTTCAGGCTCTATTCCAATTATTGCTCCTGACGGGTCACGAAAACCGTATGGTTTATAGTCGGCTTTTACGGCGACTTTAAGTACGCCACGCGCTTTTATGTCATCGATCACATCTGCTTGCGCTATTTGGCCTAGCAGAGCGACAGCTACAAGAGCTGACACGCAGGTAGAAATTTTAGTTAATTTATGCATCTTTGGTTCCTCCTCAGGTTATATCGTGGGTTGTAAAAATTTTATATAAATTAGCGCATTTTTAGCGATTTTATGTTTTTTCGCGCTTAAGCGCGAACTCTAACATAAGCTCACTGAATTCGACATGACTTCATCGCTTAATATCAGCAATTTCTGTATCTTTTCAGGCTTGCCCCGGCTCGACAGACCAGCAAATTCCATACAACTTTGGAACTTGTCGGTCAGGTCATTTTCTGTGAGCGGTCTGGACGGCATACCGTAAGCCTGTCCACAAAAACCACTCAAAGAACTTCCATCAATCAGGTGTAGAGTGATTTTCGCACTTTCAGGGTGGAGCCTACGCATCTGGTCGCTGGATAATTCCTGTGATAACGTCATCGACACCTTGTCCATCAATGATTGTTTTTCACTTGATGTTATTTCGGCTTCGAGTAGATCATCAAGACGGACGCAGCCGTGCATTAAAGTACAGGCCAATGCATAGGGCAGAGAAAACTGTGCTTGTTGGGGTGTTTCGGGCCGCGCGTAAATCAGGCTAATGTAAACTAGTTTGGGGACTTCAGCATCAACACGCAAAATCTGCCCGGCATCAACGCCTGCTTCATTCATCAAACTCGAAAGTTGATCGATCGCCGCGTGCGCTGCCGAACAAACAGGATTTGTTTTTATTAACAATCCAGGCTCGAGCATACGCCAGCGCGCACCGAGTGATTGAATCGCCTCAGCCTCGGTAACTCCCTTATTGAGCAGATCATAAAATCCACCTGGATTTTCAAAACCATTTATCGGGCCGCTGAGCCCGGCGGCAGCTGTTTTGGCAAACTCAACGCCACGCCGTGCGGTTTCACCGACAAGAAACGGTTTCCCATCGGTACCAAAAACTATTTTTCCACCACCCGCTGCTGCGCCGCACATACCCATTGCGCAAGTAAATTGAGCCCTGTCCAGACCATACAGACAAGCCGCCGCCGCGGTCGCACCACTGAGACCAAATGTAGCAGTGCTCCACCAGCCTGAGAAATAGTGTGAATGCGTACAGATTTCCGCCAGTGTATAAGCTACTTCGCTACCCACGATAAAAGCAGAGATAAACTCCTCTTCTGATGCGTCAGTTTCTTGCGCGGCGGCTAAAGCAGCGGGTAATACTACCGCTGATCCGTGCATAATTCCGGTATAGCTGGTATCGTCAAAATCCCAGGCATGCGCAGCAGCGCCATTGACGATGGCCGCGGCCTCGGCAGTCAGTTTTCGTTTCGAACTGATTGCGGAACACGGCCCGGTATTGTCGCCATAAACTTTGATCAAGCTGGATACTACGGAGTGCGAAGCGCCCGCTGCAATTACACCCAGGGTATCAAATACTGAACGCTGAGCCGCCTTTATCACGTCATCAGGAATCTCGTCAAAATCAAGACTTGTGCTCCAATCGGCAACCTGCTGGCTAAATGCGATGCTCATTTAATGCGCCTCAACCCGATAGCCAAACTGAGCAGCGTTGATACCGATCACCTGCCACACAGATGACGCCCACGTATACGGAATAAATAACTCAAAACAGTCTTCGGAAACGCGCTGTATCAACACATTGACATGATCAATTCCACACTGTACAAAATTGGCAGGCGGGAAAGCTGCGACCGAAAAATCAATGGGAGCAAGGCGCGACAACACAGCTTCAACCTCTGTTCCCTGCATTTGAATGATTGTCCTGGCATGAGACTGATCTATCACCGCCAGGGTTTGATCATCCACTTCGGGGGCACGCCCTGCTCCGGATGTATCACGAATCATGACTCGGTCAGGTGCAATTCTGAAACACCAGTTATTGCCTTTATTTTGCACCTGCCGGTAATTGCCAATGTCTGAAAAGCTGTACTGCTCCAGTAGCGGTTTTATGTCGTGCTCAAACGTATCCCATCCGGCAATCTGAAACAGCGTACCCGGATGCTGTTCGCGCAAAATCAGGCCAGGCAAATCTTGCATCGCGCCATAGGAGCCGATTTTCAGCTGGCTACTCAAGGCAGATCGGATTTCAGGCATTTTGACGTGCTCCTTCAGGGTCAAAAAAGTGTGGAGATACTACTTTCGCCGTTTGCACCGTGTCACCCACATGGTTTACGATGTCAACTGATTCTCCGAAGCGTTCGTGACCATCGCGAAGCAATGCAAGCGAAATATATTTTTTCAGCGCAGGGGAATAGGTAGTGGAGGTAAGAAACCCTTGCTCTTCGCCCATTTGCTGCGCACGTTGATCATATATAAGCGACCCGGCCATCCCGCCCGTATCACCATCAATTTCCAGCCCGACTAGCGTGGGTCGAGATGCCATATCGAGTTTTTCACGATGGCGCAACACCGATCCGGAGAAAGGTTTTACGCGGCTTGCAAATCCCGCCAGGCCAAGATCGCCAAGCGTTGTTCGACCATCAATTTCGGGGCCGGCAACGTGACCTTTTTCAATACGCAGCGCACCCATGGATTCAGTACCATAAGGCTTTATATCAAACGATGCACCCGCCTTGAATAAGTTCTTCCAGACCGCGTGCGCGTAACCCGATGCCACATAGACTTCATAGGCCAGCTCTCCAGAATAACTCATTCGGTTAATGCGAACCGGAACACCGGCAATGGTCGCCTTAACGAATTGATTGTTGGGCAAAGCTTCATTGGATAGATCGGCACCTGAACACACCGCATCCAGCAAATCGCGCGCGCTCGGGCCGGCAACGGCAAACGCGGCGTATTGATCGCTAACCGATGTGACATGAACCTTCAGATCTGTCCAGGCCGTTTGCAGCAAGTGCTCCAGATAACCCAGTATCTTTGCCGCATTGGCAGTGGTGGTGGTCATAAAATAATCGTTCTCACCGAGCCTTGCAGTCGCACCGTCATCCAGAACTATGCCGTCATCGCGCAACATTACGCCGTAGCGAAGGCGGCCAATTTTCAGCTTTTTCCAGGCATTTACGTATACCCTATTGAGAAATTCAGCCGCATCCGGCCCCTGCACCGCTATTTTACCCAGTGTTGATGCGTCTACCACTCCAACGTGCTTTCGCACATGAGCCGCCTCACGCACGTAGGCCTGATTAATCGTTTCACCACCCTCGGGATAATACCAGGGGCGTTTCCAGGCGCCGGCTTCAATCATTACCGCAGCGTTATCAACGTGCCAGTCATGTACAGGCGTCAAGCGCGTAGGGCGAAAATGAATGCCCTGTTCACGCCCGGCAATAGCGCCAATGGCAATGGGCGTATAAGGCGGCCGAAAAGTGGTTGTTCCAACCTTAGGGATGGACAATGCCTGCAACTGTGCCATACGCGCCAGCGCATTGATATTGGATAACTTACCCTGATCGGTAGCCATACCGGTAGTGGTATAGCGCTTGAGATGCTCGACCGAAACAAAGCCTTCGCGGTGTGCAAGGTCAATGTCGGACAGCGCAACGTCATGTTGAACATCTACGAAGGCCTTGCCGTCTGTACTGCCATCTTCGCGCGTAACCGACCAGATCATTAACAGATCTCGCGCCCAGTCATCTGCATAAATTGCCTCTTTGAGACGCGGAACATTGACTTGAACACCAACGACTCCCGTTACCGCTTTGGCAGCTTCCTGTCCGGCCACTTCGCCTTGCAACAGGGCCTGGTTGAGATCACCACAAGCATTGGCCGAACCTGCCGTTTTCAAGGTAGATGAAGCAGATTTCAACGGCAAAAAACTGGCGCTTTGTTCGTCAAACTGAAGCTTTTGCCCACGCTGACTCCAAAGATGAACCACCGGCGTCCAACCGCCTGAAACCGCAATCAAATCACATCGAATGGTTTTTGATGGACCCCTGGCGCAACCATTTTCATCAAGCAGCACAATTTTTGCACCACTCACGCCACGCGAACCTTTCGCCGCAAGGATGCCGTAACCGGGATACAGTTGAACACCCAGTGCTTCCAGCGGTTTAAACAGCTCTGCGGGGACACTTACACGCGCATCAAGCAGGCTAACCTCAGCACCTGCGCGCACCAGGTCCGCAGCCACAGCGTACGCGCTGTCATTGTTGGTAGCTAATACGATCTTTTTGCCAGGCAACACCGCATAACGGTTCACATAGCTGCGTACCGCGTTCGCCAGCATCACGCCGGGGCGATCGTTGTTGGCGAACACCAGGGGTCGCTCAATTGCGCCCGTCGCCATCACTGCCTGTTTGGTTCGAATCTGCCAGTAACGCTGGCGAGGCTGATGAGCGGGCGGCACTTCCACGTGATCCCAGACTCGCTCTACCGCGCCATAAACATCCTGATCATAGGCACCGAACACCGTGGTTCGTTTTAATATCCGGACATTGTCCATGCCTTTCAGGGTCGCCTCCATGGCTTTTAAACACGCGTCTGACTCACCACCTACCGGCAAAGACAGCATACTTCCACCCAGACACGCATCCTGTTCAAGCAAAATAACGCGCGCGCCACACTGTCCTGCTGCGATGGCGGCTGCCAGCCCTGCCGGCCCTCCACCGATAACCAGCACGTCACAAAATGCGTTTACTTTTTCATACTCATCTGGGTCCGCTACAGTTTGAGCACGCCCCATACCCGCTGCTCTGCGAATAAATTTCTCACAAAACATCCAGAACGCGGTTCCCTTAACAGGGCCCATAAATGTTTTATAGTAAAAACCCGCGCCAATGAATGGCGCCAACAGCTGATTCACTGCGCTGATATCAAACCGAACCCCGGGCCAGGCATTTTGACCCGTGGACTGCAAACCATCATAGGCTTCTACCACGGTGGCGCGCGCATTCGGTTCGTGCCGGGCGCCACTGCGCAAGTGAACCAGCGCATTGGGTTCCTCAACACCGGCGCTGAATACACCCCTGGGACGATGGTATTTAAACCCGCGCGCGACAATTTTCAGGCCATTTGCGAGCATCGCCGACGCGAGCGTATCGCCTTCAAATGCGCTAAGAGTTTGACCATCAAACTGCATTTCAATGGCCCTGTCGCGATCAATACGCCCGCCGTGCTCTAGTCGGTTTGGCTGCTTCACGTGCCCCGCCCTGCCGCTAATGTACACGAACCAATTGCGTGGTTAGCGGTGTTACGTTCGAGCACCAGCCACTGGCGACAGCCTTGCACGTGGTGCCAGAATTCGCGGTGCTCTCCACGCGGGTTATCACGCATAAAAACAAAATCCATCCAGCTGGATAGCTGAGTATCGTCAATAGGCGGGCGCGTAACGCTGGCATCCCCACCGTAAGTAAATTCTGTTTCGTCGCGTAAGCCACAGACGGGGCAATTTATCCTGATCATGGCATCGTGCTAGTGTGCATTAGGCTGTGGCCCTGCGCCTTTTTCATCAATCTGATATCCCCGCTCAAAACGATCGAGCGTGAATTCGGCATTGTCTTCGTGTGGTTCGTCTTTGGCGATGGTCCAGGCGTAACACCAGCCGGATGCGGGCGTGGCCTTGAAACCGCCATAACACCAGCCGCCGTTCAAATACAGCCCATCCACTGGCGTTTTAGTGATAAAAGGTGAGCCGTCCATCGACATATCCATGACCCCCGCCCAGTGCCGCAATAATCGCAGGCGCGAGACGCCCGGTATTAGCGCTTTTGCACTGGCCAGGCTGTGCTCAACGATGGGCAGACCACCTCGCTGCGCGTAGGAATTATACCCGTCCAGGTCGCCACCCATCACCAGGCCACCCTTATCGGATTGTGATATATAAAAATGTGCGCCGCCAAATGAAATGACCGTATCGACCAGCGGTTTTAACGGCTCAGATACAAATGCCTGCAGGCAATGCGTCTCAATCGGCAGGCGTAGATTGGCCTTTTCAGCAAGATGCCCGGTGTGTCCGGCTACCGCCAGCGCAACTTTTTTTGCTTTTATATCGCCTTTGGTCGTCTCTACGCCAACAATGTTACCGTTTTCCCAGAGATACCCGAGCACTTCGCACTGCTGAATGATGTCCACGCCCTGCCCATCGGCGGCCCGCGCATAACCCCAGGCTACTGCGTCATGGCGAGCCGTTCCTGCCCGCCCCTGATAGAGCGAACCATGGATAGGAAAACGGGCATTTTGTGAATAATCTATATACGGAAGGCGCGCTTGTACCTGCTCGCGGCTCAGCAATTGTGCGTCAATTCCATTTGCCCGCATGATGTTGCCACGGCGCCGCGCAGCATCCATTTGCGCGGGTGAATGGCACAATCCATACTGGCCACGCTGGGAGAACATGACATTATAGTTGAGCTCATGGCTCAGGTTTTCCCATAATCGCAGCGAACGTTCGTAAAATCTTGTATTGCCCGGCATCATATAGTTAGAGCGCACAATGGTCGTATTACGACCGGTATTTCCGCCGCCGAGCCAACCTTTTTCAATCACGGCCACATTGCGTATGCCGTGCTCTTTTGCCAAATAGTATGCAGTTGCGAGGCCGTGCCCTCCTGCTCCTACGATCACCACGTCATAGGCCGACTTTGGCTCCGGGTCCCGCCAGGCGCGTTGCCAGTTCCGATTCCCGGTCAATGCATGCCGGAATACTGAAAATGCCGAATACTTACCCACCGTTAGGCGCGCATCTGCTGTTGCATCGAATAAATCCCTATTTGATTATGATGTAACAAATGTAATATTATGTACCAACATTGAACATTATGTTTCATTCGTAATATTTTGTCAATTATTATTACGTTTGGCACTACAAGCCGATTATTCGGCAAAACAACCCATCATCATTGGATCTGCATCATGACCGAAATACTGGACCACCTGGCACAGGAACTACCCAGGCTCTCTCCGAAACTGGCGGTTGCAGCGCGTTATGCACTAGATCACCCGGAGGAAATCGCGCTCAACTCGATGCGCTCGGTCGCGACATCCTGCCACATCGCCACGCCGACGATGCTGCGCCTTGCGCGCCAGGTAGGGTTTGACAGCTACGACGAATTCAAAGCGCAATTTCAGCAGGGATTGGTCAAACAAAGTTTTGGCTCACGGGCAAGCGCCCTGCGCCACACCCACAAAGCGCGAGGAGACGACGCCGTCATCGAACAGCTTTTCGATACTGCGTTGGAGAACATTTCAAACACGGCCAAAAACCTTGATCTTAGCGAATTGCAGAAAATAGCAAAACTTATGCGCCGCGCACAGACCAACTACATACTGGGCTCGGGTTCAATGTACTGGGTTGCCGCCTTACTCCACTCAACTGGTTGCATGGCCTTGCCAAGTCTACGTATACCGACCGCCGGTAACGCGCCTTTCGTGGAAACGCTTTGCGATATCAGCAATAAAGACACCGTGCTGGCCCTCGCCCTGTCGCCGTACACACGAAGCACCATCGAAGCGATCAAGATGGCGAAATCCAGGGGGGCAACTATCATCGCTATTACCGACAAACGCAGTTCCCCGCTGCTGGAATTTGCCAGCCATTACATTCTTGCACAAGCGACCAGCTCACATTATTACCCTTCAATTGTCTCTGTGCTGGCCGTAATCGAAGCGCTGTTAGCGCTCATCGTGGCCAATGCCGACCGGGACATGACAAAGCACATCAAAGAAGTAGAAAAGTTACGCCGCGAGAGCGAGGCGTACCAGTTTTAGATTCTTGCGGTTGATTTGCATTTCTGTCAGGTCGCCCTTATCCATACCCCTGAGCTGAAGAACTTTGGAAATATTTAACTGTCTACAGGTTTGAGGAAAGTCCACCCAGATATGTCGTACATGATTTCTCGAGAAACGCGAGCTTATAAATTTTATGCGTCGTTCACCGGGAGGGATTTCACCCTGCCCTATGAGTCATAATCTATCGGCGCAAAAAATGCCTGCGTTCTTCCGGTAACCTCGGCCCAAAGCCGGTCACCATAGCTAAAATGCCACCATTCTTCGGGATAATTTTCCAGTTCAAATCTGGCCAGGGTGGATACAAGGATGTCACGATTTATGCGGATGTGCTCAGCCACCGGTGACGCGGTTTCTGTTAGTGAGATGATGAACTTATTCATGCCCGTTCCCATATCAAGCGGCTGTCGATCGAGTGTTGCAAGTGTAATGTCTACCGCCGCTCCAGCCTGATGCCCACTACCAAAACCATCTGGTGGTGAAATCCTGCGTGATGCCTCTGTATAAACATCACCTGCACTCCACTCCGGGTTTTCATGTTGCAATTTGGCATAGACCGGGTCCCAGAGACGTTGTTGCTGTTGCCGCGAACGATACGCCTCGTAGATCATAAAAGCTAAACCATCGGGCAGGGCCTTTGATGCTTTTTCGATTCGTTGCCGGATCTCCGTACGGATGCGCCAGTCATCACGAAATTGGGGATTGAGAAATATCCTGTCGGTTTCTTCAAAGACCGTCATTCGTACCGGATTTTCGCGTTCCCTTATGTCTATATTGCCGATAAGCGTCATTTCGGTGGTTATTTGTTTTCAGTCGATAAACTGGTCAGAGCTAACAGCCAATTATATCCTGGTCAAGAATCACCCAGATGAAATCTCGTGAGAGCCGGTTCATCATGTTCCATGCGCCAGGTCAGCATTTTTTCAGCGTACTCAAGCACCCTGGACTGATAGTCCGGATCGTTAAATCTGTTTATGAATTCATGAGGATCATCTTTAAGATCAAAAAACAGGGGAGGCAGTCCGGCAAAATGTACATATTTGTATCTTTCGCCACGAATAATATTGACGATGCATTTTCTCTTTTCCAATCCCAATGGTGATTCTACGTTATAGGCATAGGGGCTCCTTAAATCGAACTCAGCATGGTATTCCTGCCGCCAGTCTTTTGGTTGTTCGTCACGACAGAATGGTAATAGAGAATAACCATTACATTGAATTGGAATATCCAGATAAATCGAATCCAGAATGGTCGGCATGATGTCGACACTTTCGGTAAATGCTTCAACCTGCGTACCCCGTGATTTATCTGCCATGGTGTTGGGATCACGCACTATAAGGGGAACATGAAACGCCCCTTCGTAGTGACAGGACTTGGAAAACATCCAGTGATCGCCCTGCATATCACCGTGATCCGAGGTAAAAATGACAAGAGTATTATCATAGGCATCAATCTGCTTGAGATAATCTACTAATCTGCCGATTTGTGAATCAACCTCTGACATCATGCCAAAATAGGTTGCCTTGATCTGGCGCAGTTCGAGATCTGAGAGCAAAATATTATCTCGGGAGTCGGCACCAACAGTATAACTACTTCCGGCCTGATTGAATATATAATGCTCGATCCAGGGATGCAGTGAGGCCTCTTTTCCCGGTGACTCCTGACGCACTGGAAGCGACATATCGTTCGCATCATATAGATCATGAAAAGGCTCTGGAACCGCGTATGGAGGGTGCGGCGAGAGGAAAGACATATGTAAAAACCAGGGATCACCTTGGCGCACTGAAAGATATTTTATTGCTTCCCCGACAAGGAAGGCTGCTCTACTGTCTTCCGCCTTGAATCTGGCGGGTGCAAAGGTTTTCCCCTTATTCTCAGCACCAGGATACTCAGATTCAGGTTTTAGCATATCCATTGCACGATCGGGCACCTGATAACCTTTTGCCTTGAGGTCAGCGAGCCATGGCTTTGCTGCACTATCTACATGGCAGACAGGGACAAAGCCCGGTAGTACGCTTTCATACGTTTTAATCGCATAGTCCTCAGGCGAGTAATGGCGCGGATCAAGACTGACATCGGTATAACCAAACAACGCCGGTTTGTAACCGGATTTGCGCACCTCCAAAGCGACGTTGGTATGGCGATCATCCAGAGGTGTGCCATTGAGAACCGAGCGATGATTGTGCATGTACATGCCAGTATAAAGGCTGGCACGGGAGGGTCCGCAAGGGGTAGCCTGAGCATAATGACGTTTGAAAGTAACCCCGTCAGCTGCGATCGCGTCGAGGTTAGGTGTCTTAAGATGGGGATGACCCAAAGCAGACAGACAGTCGCCTCTCCACTGGTCCGCCGTGATGAATAGTATATTCATTGTACAGCTTGATAGCTTATTAAGAATTGATGATCAGAGTATCTGGCTCAGGAATAGTTTGGTGCGTTCGTGTTGCGGATTGTTGAAAAATTCGTTGGGTTCATTTTCCTCAACAATATCGCCTTCGTCCATAAAGATAACCCGATCAGCAATAGTTTTGGCAAAGCCCATTTCGTGAGTCACCACAATCATTGTCATCCCCGTTTCAGCGAGTTCTACCATGACATCTAACACTTCCTTGATCATCTCAGGATCGAGTGCAGAAGTCGGCTCATCAAACAACATGATTTTGGGGTTCATACACAAAGAACGTGCAATTGCCACGCGCTGCTGCTGACCGCCCGACAACTGGCCGGGGTACTTGTCAGCCTGTTCCGGGATTTTGACCCGTTCCAGGTACGTCATAGCGGTAGCCTCAGCATCGGCTTTGGGCATTTTTCGTACCCAGGTAGGGCCCAGGGTGAGGTTTTCAAGAATAGAAAGATGAGGAAACAGATTAAAATTCTGAAACACCATGCCAACTTCGGTACGAATATGGTCAATATTTTTGAGATTCTTATCCAGGGTTATACCGTCGACAACGATACTGCCTTCCTGATGCTCCTCAAGATGATTGATGCAACGAATGAGCGTTGATTTCCCGGACCCGGAAGGGCCACAAACAACGATTCGCTCACCCTTGTGAACGACAAGATCAATATCCTTAAGAACATGAAAATCGCCATACCATTTATTGACCTTGTTAAGATCAATAATCACTTCACTGGAAATTGCGGATGCCAGTTGTTCCTGGGTGCTCTGTGTTTCCTGCTTTTTTGTATCTGTCATGTTTTGTTCCTCGGACTTAGCCGATCAATTCTTGTGGTCAGTTGACAATTTGCTTTCCAGGCGCCGACTATATTTTGACATCGCAAAACAAATAAAAAAGAACAGTATTGCGCCAAATATGAGCGGCTCTTTGTGAAGCCCGAGCCAGGGCGTGTCCCTGCTGATTGAGCGCAGCATGCCCAATATGTCGAATAGCCCGATAATAGACACCAAGGTGGTATCTTTAAGCAAGCCGATCGCATTCCCAACAATATTGGGAATCATATGCTTGAGAGCCTGGGGCATAATAATAAAACTCATGGTACCCCAATATCCCAAACCGATTGTATGTGCGCCTTCAGCCTGGCCCTTAGGTATGGCCTGAAGGCCACCGCGAACAATTTCGGCCATATAGCAGGCGTTAAATAGACACACAGCAATAATGACCTGAACCAGTTTATTGAGCACAAAACCGTCGGGCATGAATAAGGGGAACATCGTTGTTGCCATAAACAGCACGGTAATCAAGGGCACCGAACGAAACAATTCAATAAAAGCGGTGCTGAGCGCCTTGATGACCGGCAGCCTTGAACGCCGACCCAGGGCAAGAATGACGCCACCGGGCAGCGCCGTAGCAATGCCAATCCCGGAAATCACCAGAGTGAGAAACAAACCGCCCCATTTTGTCCAGGACACGCTCTCGACGTTCCAGCCTGCTTGCCACAGGAAAGCCACGATAAAACTCACGCCAAACAAGCCAAACAACAGCGTGTGCCGAGTTTTTTCTGATACCACTTTTGGACCCAGAAACTCCATCAGATACCTGACCAGGCTTTTACCCGTCATTACCCCTATGGCTGCATTCAGGGTATTAGCGATCAGGCTAACAATCGCAGCGGTAATCATGATTTGCATGAAGATACCCTTGTCACCACCAGAAAAAAGATATCCAGCGAGGAAGGGATAAAGGAATACGGTGCTTATGCCAATCAGGACTTTACCCTTGACCCGTGGCAACCACAGCGGTGCCATCCAGATGAAGAGTAAGATTCCACCAAGATTGATGCGCCACAATTCTTCTCTTGGGTAGCGGCCATAGAATATATTGTCGAGCCAGGCAATCACACCGGCCCAGCAAGCACCATCAAGGCTGATATCGAAACACTCGCGGCGAGTATTAGCGATCCATACGGCATCAGAGACGCCCCAAACCCACAAATCACTTACCGTTATATAAACGATATATAGGGTAACAACGGTAACAATACTATTGAATGCTGAGCTGAATAGGTTCTTTCGCAGCCAGCCAATAAGTGATGTTTCAGATAAAGGTGCGGCTCTGTCGGGAGTTTTTGTCGCTTTAATGATAGGCATGATTAGCGCTCGATGAGTTGCACACGTTTATTGTATATATTCAGCAGAGCCGAAATTGACA
>JAUVBY010000014.1 GCA_030590945.1 Gammaproteobacteria bacterium
ATAGATATTATTTATCCGGCTGGTAACAGGCTAACTGGCAATTACGATACCAACGCTTATATGAACCGTGAGAACATCATGCCCTGCCATTCATTGGCATTATTGTGTTTTCACACAGTCTGGGCCAACAGCAGACTCTTGAACGCAGGCCGAGGCGATGCCCTCTAGACTCGTAAATGAAGGCGAGCGCCTTTTTACCTACTCCAGGCTATGGTCGAGCTTCGAGGACCATATTGAAGGGTGTCTCGGCTGCCCGGCGAAAATGCGAAAAACCGCCTCCTTCAACAATAACCTCCCGTAATCGTTTCTCTCCTGCTTGTGCCCCCAAAGCGGTACCAACCTCTTGTGCCAGAGAGGTGGGAACACACACCATGGTTGACGCGGCATAGTAAAGACGCCCGATTGGATTGATATTGTCCTGTATTGCGTCCTCAGCGATGGGTTCAACGACCATAAGCGTACCATCGGACTTTAGACGGCTTCGTATGTGCGCTGCTGCACCCGTTGGATCGCCCATGTCGTGCAGACAATCGAACATACATATCAGGTCAAATTCGCCATCGAAATCTTTAGCAAGTGCTGTTTGAAACCGTGCATTACCTAACTCGTGCTCATTGACGTGTTTGTTCGCCTCTGCGATCGAACCATCATGAAAATCGAACCCCACAAAATTAGAGTTCGGGAAAGCCTCCGCCATCATGATAGTTGATAGACCATGCCCACAACCGACATCAGCGACTGACGCGCCTTGCTCCAATTTTTCGACTACCCCATCGAGAGCTGGAAGCCAGTCTTGCATAATATGGTGCTGATAACCGGGTCGAAAGAATTTCGCCACAGCACAGAACAGGCACTCCGGCTGATCTCCCCAGCTTAACCCTTCTCCGGTCTTGAATACGGCCTGGATCTTGTCCTGATTATGAATATTTGCAGCGGCACAACCAAATGCGGCAACCAAATAGACTGGGCTATTCTCGTCCGCAAAAATAGCAATTTGCTCCTCCGACAATGAAAACCTCTCGTCGCTGGTCTCATACGTGATGTATTTCGACGCAGCCATTGCAGACAGCCATTCTCGAAGATAGCGTTCAGCAAATCCGGTTTTATGAGCTAGTTCGTGTGATGTAAATGGACCTTCTTCAGCGAGTGTTTTGAACAAACCTAGTGAGTTACCTATTCGCACAAGCGGCACACTAAATGCCCCACCGAGGTCGATGAGCATTTGCCCGACAAGTTCATTGAGTTTTTCTTCATTCATATTTGTTTCCCTCTTTACGATCTAGCCTACTGCCAATTTTATTGACTGCGAAGAGGCAAATGATTCAATATGGTGGCAAATCGACCACTTTTTATAATAGGTACGCTCCAAGCATATGCCGAAACCTCTTAAAGTTAGCATCCTGGCAACGCCGGACACGTCGCCTTCCACCCTGTTCGGTATTTACGATGTTCTAAGTTCAGTCGGTGTGGGCTGGGAAATGTTCGTATCGGGAGAAAACGCCCTCCCCTGGTTTGATGTTCAAATTATCTCAGTGGAGAACAAACCTTTCTTGTGTAAAGGTTGTGGCGGCAGTGCATTAATCACACCCAATGCAAGCACCGAGGAAGCCGACGATACCGATATCGCCATTTTGGCCAGTTTTGTGCCTAAAGATGCAGTGTCACTGCGAGACCACGATAAACGTGAGATCGACTGGATTTTACGGATGCACGATCGAGGCACTATTTTGGCGTCGATGTGTACCAGTACAGCTCTATTGGCAGAAGCAGGTATACTCGATGGGCTAGAGGCGACAACGTTTTGGGCCTATCGCGACTTAGTAAAGATTCGTTACCCGATGGTGCGGTGGTGTGTCGATAATAATTTGTGCGTCGCGGGCAAAGACTCGCAGGTTTTGACTGCGGGTGGAGCAACGGTTTGGCAGGAGCTAGCTTTGTATTTGATCACTAGATTTTGTGGCTCAGAACAGGCGGCAAACGCTGCCAAACTCTGGGTGATACCTGGTCGAGAAATGGGCCAGGCTCCTTTTTCAGTTAAAACACAAATTGCTCTGCACGACGACAGTATTATAAAAAAATGTCAAACGTGGGTTGCTGAAAATTTTGCCAAACCCAATCCCATCGAAGGCATGACTCTACAAGCGGGGCTTCCATCAACCACATTTTCGCGCAGATTTAAACGAGCAACGAGTTACGGTCCAATGGACTACGTTCACCTATTGCGTACTGAAAAAGCCAAGAAGATGTTGGAGATAAACAAAGCGACAATTGAACAAATAGGATTTGAAGTAGGCTACGAAGATCCTGCTTCGTTTAGGCGAATATTCAAACGCAAGGTTGGTTTAACGCCGAGTATGTACCGGCACCGATTTAGCTACAGCGCGTTTGAGCGTTTTAACTTGCCATAAATTCTGTAGCGTAAAAATCCCGATATTGGCTTGATCAGTTAAGTAATGCAATTTTCCATAGTGTTGTCTCCTTGGTTAAGATCCCCGACTTAAAAATTAATTTTTAATCTTCAGTAACTGCAACTCGTCAAGAAAGACGAAGAATGCAGGAACGAAGAAAAGCGAGGCGATAGTCGCCGTCAACAGGCCAAAGGCCAGACTGGCAACCAGGGGAATGAGAATTTGCGCCTGGGTACTCGTCTCGGTCAATAAAGGCAGCAAACCGGCCAGTGTGGTTAACGAAGTGATCATAATAGGGCGGAAGCGATCCCTGGCAGCTAACCAGGCAGCCGTTTTCACGTCGATACCATCCCGTAATCGGTCCTTTACAAAACCGACAAGCAGAATATTGTCATTGACGACAATACCAGCCAGTGTCGCAAGCCCGATTAAACTGGGCATGGTGAGGTCTAGCCCCATAGCAAGATGCCCCCATACCACCCCGATAAATGCCATCGGAATCGCCAGCATGACAGCGAGCGGTTGAATGTAACTGCGGAACTGCAATACCAGAATCAGATAGACCCCTATTAAACCGACCAGTAGGTTAATCTGCAATGAGCTACCCGTTTCTGCAGTCTCCTTATCCTGCCCCTGAGAGACAAAGCGAATGGTCGGATAACGTTCCTTCAAACTGGGGAGGAAGCGTTTGGACAAGAGTCCCATGACTTCACGTGCGTTGGCCTTAGCCGTGTCGAGGCTCGCCTGAACCGTTACGGTTCTTTGCCCGTTTATTCTATGAATACGTGCGTAATCACGGCTTTGTTCGATATCGGCCACGGCGCCTAGCGGCACCAGCGTCCCGTCAGGCGCGCGCAGCCTGAGGGCAAGTAAGTCATCGAGACTATCGCGATCAGTGCTGGCTAAGCGGATCGTCAGGGCATAGGTTTCATAACCGCGCAAAACTTCCAGGCTGGTATTGCCATAAATCGCCGTCCGTAATTCATCCGCCACCGTGCGCGCGGTGATACCGAACACGCCCGCACTCTCCTTTAGGTGAACCCGAAACTCAGGTTTTCCAGGGCGTAGGTCATCCGATATATCGTCCAGGCCATCGATGGTTGCGAGGAATGCTTTAATTTCCTCGGAAGCCGCCTTGAGCGTATCCAGGTTGCGTCCCTGAATACGCAGATCGATGGCCTTGCCGGCAATTCCGCGCTCTTTATCGGTGAACTTCAGGGAGATAACATCTGGAAGTTCGCCAACCAGAACGCGCCACCGGCCGAGCATTTCACTGACAGTACCGTCACGGGTACCAGCCGGCAGCAGGTCGGTACTAACCGTGGCTACATGCGCGCCGCTTTCGTTGGCATCGATATTGGTATTGAACAGCACCGAAACATTTCTTATCAGCGACTGCCCCTGCGGTTGCCTGGGTGTGAACTCTTCATCCAAAGTATGTAGCGCCTCGACCAGACGGGCGACCACCTCTTCGGTACGCGACAAGGGTGTTCCCTGGGGGAGAGTAATACGTGCCTGGATCACATCGCTTTCCAGATCCGGAAACGCCTGATACTTGAGTATGCCGGCAGGCAGGGTTGCCAGGGAAATAAGAACCAGCAACAGCATCATACCTATGGCAAGCTGCGGATTGCCGGTTACTTTTTCCACTACCGGTAGGAAGATAACATCGCGTATCCAGTTAAAGCCTTGCTGGAATTTTTGCTGAAAGCGGGAACGCCCCTCCTCGTGGAGGTGTTTCATCGAGTGGTTAAGATGCGCGGGAAGGATAAGAAAGGCCTCAACCAGGCTGACCAGCAGGGTAATCAGCAACACGGCGGGAATGAACTTGAGGACATCCCCCATCTTGCCGGCCAGAAATGCCAGGGGTCCGACAATTACGGCGGTGGTAAAGAAAGACGAGAGGACACCTGGCATCACTTGACGAACCCCATCGATAGCAGCCTCCAGCGACTTTTTCCCCTGGCTCAGTTGGGCGGCAATGTTTTCCGAAATAACGATGGCATCGTCCATTAATAATCCGATGGCAACGAGCAGTCCAACCAGGGTCATCATGTTCAAGGTATAACCGAGCACATGCATGCCATAAACCGCACCCAGCAGTGATACCGGCAAGCCCATGGTGACCCAGAAACTGAAGCGCAGCGAAAAGAACAACCACATCGTTATAAATACAAGCACCAGGCCCTGAATGCCGTTACTGGTCAGGATGCGCAGTCGGTCACGGATATTACTAGTTACATCCGAGCTTATCGCCAACTCGACACCCCTGGGTGCCACGGCACGTTCACGCTCGAGGTTTTCCCTGATCGCGTCCATAACCTTGAGACTGTCCTGGTCGTAGGTCTTGGAGATCTCCAAAAAGGCAGCACGCTGCCCGTTAAACAGCACCTTATCCTCCGGTCGTTCAAACAATGTGTCAATCCTGGCGATCTCGCCTAGGCGAACCCGGCCGCCACTCTTACCGGAAATAACAACCAGGTTAGCAAGCTCTTCTTCTGTTCTACGTTGACCGATGAAGCGAACGATTATGTCGCCGGATTTTGCCTGCAAGATGCCTGCTGGCAGATCCAGGCTTTGGCGCTCAACCGCCGCACGGAGATCAGAAAGAGTGATGCCGTATCGCTGAAGCACACCAGCAGGCAGTTCAATGACCAGGGTTTGATCAGAAAACCCCTGAACTCGCACCTGGGCAATACGTCGGTCTCGTTTCAGACGGCTCTTTACGCTTTCGGCATAGGCTTTGAGTCCCTGTGGCGACATCTCGCCGGTGATGGCTATGCTGGCAACATTGGCGGTCCGTTCCAGCTTGATGATGGCAGCCTTTTCAACCTTGTCTGGAAAACCGGTAATGGCCTCGACCTGGGACTTAACATCGTTGAAGAAGGTATCCAGATTCGTACCGTCATACATCTGGGCAGTCGCGATGGCAATATTTTCACGCGCATCACAGCGGATCTCGCGTAGGCCGGCCACACTATCCAGGGTATCTTCGATACGTTGGCAGACCGAATCCTCGACCTCCGCAGGAGTGGCGCCAGGATAGCTTGCACGGATTTCAACCTCAGTTGTGGGTATTACCGGAAACGTATCACGCTGTAATTTCGGGAGTGCGCTTAGCCCGAGAATGATGATCGCCGCCATTAAAACATTGGCTGCTGTCGGGTGACCGGCAAAGAAACGGATCATTTTTTAAGGCCCTTGCCTGTTGCCTTCAAAATTATTCGTTGTCTGGTCTTTTTATCCTCCTGGGGTGCCAGCAGCATATCCTCCAGGGCTGTTATCAGATCAGAGGTGATGACTTGCTCACCTGGCTTTAGCCCTTTGGCGATAACAGAATATCCCTGCAACGAGAATTCAACCGTCACCTCGCGCAGCTCTAATCGTGATTCATTATCCACGACATAGACCCTGCCGTCGTGCACGGCGCTCCAGGGCACAACGATTTGCTGCTCAATCGGCTCGGAACGCAATTCAACCTCAACAAAAGTGTCGCGTAACAATGGTGGACGTTCACCGGGACTCGCCGAGTCGTAGGGACGATCAACGACAACAATGACGCCAATGGTCTGGGTTAGCGGGTCAATACTGCCGGCTACCCGATCTACCCGGGCGGGCCATTCAACCGTGTGACTAGAGGAGCTCAGTCGAACCAAAGCATTGAGTTGGGTCGCCCCGGCACGGACATTGCTGTCATCCCCGGATGCCTGCTTTCTGATCAAAGGTCGTAGGATACCTACAGAAAACTGTGCCTCGATCTCTGCCACTTCGAGGCCATCGCCAGTAAACATTAACTGACCCTTATTAGCATACTGGGCAGTGCCAATATTGACTTTGGTAATGCGCACATCAAACGGCGCTATTTTCACTGTGCGTTGTAGATCCAACATTGCCGCTTCCCGCTGCGCTATCAAAGCCTGATGTTCAGCAGAGTTCAGAGCGAGTGAGTTTTGTAGTTCCTGAACTTGATTCTGCCCGGTCAGTACCTGCCGTTCACTGCTTTCCAGCACGGTTTTAGACACCGATCCCTGGGCAGACAGTTTTTGCTGTCGTTTGAATTCTGTTTGTAGAAGAGTGAAGTTTTTTTGCGCAATAACCAGGGCATCCCTGGCAGTTTTTTGCTTCACTTCCGAGGACTGCAACTGTGCTTCAGCTTGAGCCAGGGCGAGGCGATAGTTGGCATCCTCGATACGCAATAACTCCGTTCCAGCGGGAGCCACCCTGCCATCACGCAACTCATCTGCAATCCAGACAACCTGACCGGATACTTCCGCTACGGATTCCCAGGTTCTCCCGGGAGTCACTCGTCCAAATCCTGTGGAACGAGCCACCACATCCAGGATCGGTACTGTGATCGAGTGAACTTTAACCGCTTGCTCTTTCACAGGACTCTGTTTCGGAGGACTCTTCATTTTTGGAGCCAAAATCAGGAGTGCGACACCGAGCAGGATAGCGATGATCATCCCCAGTTTTCGTTTCCACCTGAATACAGGTGTTTGCTGTTCGCTCATAAGGCCATCCCTCTTCCAGTCAGGGCTATTATATACAGGGATTCTACACTGTGTTTACTGCCAGGTCTGATTCGGAGGCCAGTAATAGCTGGGCTTCATTGCCTCCACCCTGTCGAGGCTGGAGCGTAATCTTCCAGCCCAGCGCCTGACAAAGCTGGCGCACAATGGCCAGACCGAGCCCACTACCACCCGTTTTCAGATTACGTGAACCCTCTAAACGATAAAACGGACGAAAAACAGCCTCGCGCTCTTTCTCGGGTATGCCGGGACCCCTATCCATAATAGAAATAAGTGGATAATCTCCCTGAAGGCTTAACTCGATAGAGACGGGCTTATTATCACTGTAACGCAGCGCATTTTCGACAAGGTTACGTAAAATCCTTAAGAAACTTTGCTCTGGCAGGGGCCAGATCAAGCTGTTGTTGAGCGCACTGTCAGCTTGAAACATGATCTCGCATTCACTATCCGGATGCTGTAACAGGCATTCAGCCTCGAGCTGTGAGGCCAGGGTCGTTAGCAGTCTAACCAGGTCGCGTTGCTTCAGCGGCTCTTTCTTATCAATTCCTCGCGCAAGCAATAAAGCTTGCTCCAGCAGTTGTTCCATTTCTTCAATATTGTTCTCAAGCCCGGAACGGTATGTTGAATCTGTAGTATCAGTATTAATTTCCAGGGCGAGACGAATACGTGTCAATGGGGTTCTAAGGTCATGTGAAATTCCCGCCAGCAGCGTTGTCCTGTTCTCCAGTAATTCAGTCACTTCATGCGACATACGATTGAAGTTATGCGCCAGGTTAACCAGTTCATCAGGCCCGTTATTTTCGACAATAATAGCGTTTCCGCCTTTCCCCACTGTCGTCGTGGCAGAGGAGAGTACGGCAAGTGGACGGGTAATGCGCAGCGCAATTATGAGTGCAGTACCGACTGCTAGCACCACCATTGCTATGGCCATCGCCAGCAAAGCTACGGGAGGACGAGCTCCAATGCGTTCTACCGATATGCCAAATTGAAGTGAATTCTCCACCGTGGGAAGCGTGATCCATAACCAGCCAGGCTGATTTTTTTCGGCACCCATGGTAACTCTTGTACCCCCACCGAGACGCTTCTCCAGAGCTTTTTGTAACAAGCGTTGGTAGATATAGAATTGCGGTCGCATAGGTGCGTCAAGCGGGCGCTCGGCTTTAACTAGTTTGATGTTGTGCGCATGCATCAATTCCGTCTCAAAATCGGGGCGCGTTTCAGGCGGTAATTCTGCCCAGGTCTGGGATGCGAGCACCAGTAATGCTGCCAGATCATCTGCGGAACGTTTACCCACGGGTACGATAACAAAATAGGCGCTGCTTGCCAGGACAATGAGCGACAGCAGCAAAAAGGAAATAATTAATGTAGAAGCTGTTCTGAAAAAAAGCGTATTGGGAATGTTCATCAGGTATTTGAACTGGTGCCGGGGGTGAAGCGATAACCCTCTCCCCAGACGGTGCGAATGAATCTTGGTTTTGCACTGCTATCGTCTAATTTACGCCGCAGGCGGGTAATCCGAACATCGATACTGCGGTCGAAGGCATCGACTTCTCCCGCATTCATCATGTCCATCAACTGTTCGCGGCTGAGTACTCGATTCGGATGAGTAAGCAGAATGATTAGCAGTTCCGTTTCACCGCTGGTTAGTTCCACCTCGTTGCCATTTCGCCACAGAATCCGGGTTTCCAGGTCGAGCGTGAACTCCCCAAAAAGAGTGAGGTTCTGCGAGGTTTCCGGTTGCCTTGTTGCGGTGGAATTATTATTTTCAGAATCTTCTGCCAAAGTGGAGGTTGCAGGGGAGCCTCGACGGAGCACGGCACGGATTCTGGCCAGTAGCTCGCGGGGATTGAACGGTTTGGACAGGTAATCATCCGCTCCCACCTCGAGACCGATGATCCTGTCCAGCTCCTCACCACGAGCAGAAAGCATAATGATAGGTGTTGGCGAGCGGTGGCGTATTCGCCGTGCCAGGGACAGGCCGTCTTCACCAGGCAGCATCAGGTCAAGGATTATCAAATCAGGGGCGTGTTGATCAAGCCAGTGATCCATGGCATTGCCGTCGCCTACCGCAGAAGTGACATAACCCTGCTCAGTTAGATACCTGGTCAGCAACTGTTGCAGTTGAAGATCATCATCGACAATCAGAATTATTTCTTTTTGCTGGTTACCGGGCACGGGCATTTATTTAGGTTGGAGGGGACGTTGAAACATATTGTAACAATTAAATTGCCGGCAGAAATCATTGTGAAATATCTGCTCGGCATAATGATTGCCATGATGAAGAGTTAAGCAGTTTCCTTCATTGAATAGATACATTTACAAATTCATTCAAGTCTCAACAGGGAGAAAATTATGAACATCAAAACCACATTAACTGGATTGCCACTATTGCTGGCCAGCGCTGTTATACAGGCGAGTGATATCACCGAGGTTGTCGATCCAACGATGGAGCAAACACGCATACGAACCGAAATGCAAGTGATGGGCAGTGAAGATCAAGTGCGTAATCAGCAGTTCAATAGAAATGACATGGGTAAAGGTAACATGAATCGTAAAGGCGATGGTAGCGGTAATGGTTCCGGAAATAAAAACCGCAATGGAAAGAAGAAATAAGCAAATTTCTTCATTAATTAGATACATTAACAAATTCGTTCAAGTCTCGACAAGGAGAAAATTATGACCATGAAAATTACATTAACAAGTTTGCCACTATTGCTGGCCAGCGCTGCTATACAGGCGAGTGATATCACCGAGATCGTCGATCCCACAATGGAGCAAACGCGCTCACGAACCGAAATGAAAGTGATGGGGAGTGAAGATCAAGTGCGTAATCAGCAATTCAATAGAAATGACATGGGTGAAGACGACGGTAGCGGGGATGGCTCAGGCAATAAATACCGCCATATAGAAAGGCATGAATATGGCTATGGGCAGGGCGTTATCGGTGGTTATGGATCAGGATATGGTTCGCGTAATTTAGGTGGTGATGGATTAGGTGATGGTTCTGGCGGCGGTTCTGGCGGCGGTTCTGGCGGCGGTTCTGGCGGCGGTTCTGGCGGCGGTTCTGGCGGCGGTTCTGGCTCCTAGTAACAGTATCCAGACCATGATAGTGAAGGCCTGATACCTGGCCTTCACTTTAATTATAATAAAGGGGATAGTTATGCCTTACAAAATAGATAGACTTTCGATTGTTTTCAAGATGATGTCTCTAGTCGCCATTGTATTCGGCCTGGTTACAATCAAGGCTGGCGGTATGGTTTTGTTTACGCAGGGTGAGGCCCATCAGGCTGCAGGAAACTATGTTCCTTTTGTCTTATGGTTCAATTTTTTGACAGGTTTTGCTTACATTACGGTCGGCATCGGGCTTTGGCTGCAACGCAGTTGGGCGGCTTTATTCTCCCTGGTAATCGCTATACTCATCTTGTTGGTTTTCATCGCCCTGGGGGTGCATATTTACGCCGGGGGTGCTTACGAAATGAGGACTATCGGTGCGATGAGCATGCGCTCGATTATCTGGATGGGTATTGCACTGATCACTTTCATCATTGGCCGACATCATTCCCGATCGGCCGATTAAAGGACGCATTTATCATTTTAACCGGTATCGAATATGAGGTTGAACATGACCCTGTAAATGCATGCCAGGCGGTCTAATCACTGCCGGTTTAAAACGCAATTTTTGCTACTAGAACCAGCGCCAGGCCCAACGTAAAAACCAGCAAGTTAGTCAGATTCACTCCAAGATCGCTATGTTTGTTAACTTCCGGCACCAGATCCGAGGCGCCAATATACAGAAAATTTCCTGCCGCAAAGGGAATCAGCCAGCTCACATCAATTTGAAACGACAGGCTATAAGCTAACAGGCCTCCGGCTAGAAATGTCAGGCCTGACAGGAAATTAAACAATAATGCTCGTGAATTAGACCAGCCACCGTGGACTAGCACGCCGAAATCCGCGAGTTCCTGGGGCACCTCGTGCGCAGCCGCTGCGAGCCAACTGATGATTCCCAGTCGAATATCAATCAGGAAGGTCCCGGCAATGGCGAGGCCGCCTAAAAAATTATGCAAGCCATCCCCGATCAGTATGAGATAGGTCAGCGGCTGTTTGCAGTCGCTCCGGGCGCGATGGCAGTGGTGCCAGTGTAAGAATTGTTCCAGCGCAAAAAATGTAACGAAACCAGCAACGACTACTATGCCGATTGCGAGACTATTAACATTGTGCTCGAACGCCGCTGGAATCATGTGGAAGAATGCGCCGCCAATCATTGAACCGGCCGCAAAGGACACCAGTGGCAGCAGCAGTCGATCCAGCGTGGCGGGTTTCAATATAAGAGTAACGCTGCCCACCATCGCTATCGCGCTCATTAACACCCCGCTTGTGACGATCCACGCCAATGTACTCATTTCAATATACCCGCAGTTATGAAACTATGATGATCTCTGGATAACTAATCTGCTGTGTCCGTTTGTTGCGAAGAGTAGGGCTAATACACAGACACAGGATAACACTGGATCTGCGTCATCTACTGCGCAAAGTCTTTCCAGCTAAAGGATTTATCTGTGCGCAGATTTAGCTTCATTGTTTTCCTCGCTACCCCAGGGCTTGCGTTTACTGACCATTGGGACACTCCCAACCGACGAACGCCCTGCTTTCGTCAATATGCCCGCCAGTTCTAACGCAATTTCATAGGTAAACTCGAGGGGAACTATCTGCAACGCTTACTTTGATGCCGCGATCATATGTAGCATTTCAAGCCCTATAGTCGCTCCCGCCAGTGAGGTTATCCCTGCATGATCATAGGCTGGCGCCACCTCCATCACATCCATCGCGACAAAATTAAGCCCCTTTAATGCCCGAATTATCTGTAGCGTTTTATCAGAAGTTAAACCTCCCGCTACCGGCGTGCCCGTCCCCGGGGCAAAGGCAGGGTCGAGACAATCAATGTCCAGACTCAGATAGACAGGTGAATCGCCAACCGCCTCCCTTATTCGTTCAACAGTTTCGCTAACTCCATGGTTATTCGTCCAGGCAGCATCCAGAACGGTAAAAGGATGGTTAGCGTAATCATATTCTGTACGAATACCGATCTGGATTGTTTTTTCAGGATCGATAAGCCCTTCGATGGGGGCATGATGAAACATCGAACCATGATAATGGCCCTCGACGCTGGTTTCATTATCGGTATGAGCATCAAAATGAATCAGGGCCAGTTTTCCATGATAACTGGCTGCCGCACGCAACAGTGGCAAGGTGACATAATGATCACCGCCAAGCGTAAGCAGCATTTTCCCGGCCGATAGAATCTTGCTGGCCTCTGCCAACACCAATTCATCCATATGCCCGTGCTTACCGAGATCAAAATCGAGATCGCCATAATCGATGACCCGCAGCCTGTCAGCTAATGCGAAGGTATATGGCCAGCGCTTTTCTTCCCAACGCAATTGCGCAGCGGCCTGGCGTATACCCGTGGGCCCATAACGCGTACCTGGGCGAGCAGAAGTGGCCAGGTCATAGGGCACGCCCATCACGACTGCGTCAACCTGGTCGTCTAATTCACGAGTCAGGGGAAAACCCATGAAGGTGAATATATTGGTATATGTATTTGCGTTCCTACCCAGTAAGTTAGCGTCCGTCATTAGGGCTCCTGGCTCAGTTAAAAAATCATATCGGGTTTATATTTTATGGAAATAGGATTTACTTCCGCTTCACGGCGACAGGGTTTCGGCAGTGGATGAGGTAAACAGCAAAAGCCCATTACCCTGCGCCTTCATTATTTTGGCCGCACGTCGCGCTGTGAGGAAGGCGCCATCCAGATTTACCGCGAGGCAGGCGCGCCAGTCTTCGAACGTTATTTTTTCGATAGCATCTGGATGGGCGGCGGAAAAGTCAGCCAATGCCGCTTCGTCCACATCGCATATCGCGACTTGTGCACCCTGAGATAAAAATGCCTCAGCCATCGCCCGCCCGATTCCGGACGCGCCTGCAGTTACGGTAATACGCATGATAGGCTCTCCTGCTAATTAATCGAATTTAACACACCTGTGCCAATGGCTTCTTAACTATTCTGGCAGATAGTCCTCGCTCCAACTTTCCGATACCACGCCCTGACGAAATAAACTACCCCGCAGCAAGCTGACGGGGTAGTTTATTTCTTTCGAATATTTCTTTCTCGTTGTCATTTTTGCTTACCTCAGTTAAGTTCATTATCTCTTAACTGACTGGTAACAATCTATTGGATCACCTGTGGATCACAGCCCAGCGATTTTTAGCAGTACTTTTCTTAAGAGTACCGGGGGATGGGGTTTAATTTAGATCCATTCGCTTATTTCTGGGCGAGTTTTATTCCCTTTCCAGGATAACAGCGATACCCTGCCCTACCCCCACACACATAGTACACAGTGCATGTTTTTCACCGCTGCGCTGTAGCTGGCGCATAGCGGTAATGACCAGTCGAGCGCCACTCATACCGAGTGGGTGCCCTAAAGCAATAGCACCTCCCTGAGGATTGATCCTGGGATCGTCATCAGCCAGTCCCAGTTGGCGCGTACAGGCCAGCGCCTGGGCTGCAAACGCCTCATTCAATTCCAGAAGACCCAGGTCATCCATGGTTAAGCCCAGGCGCTTAAGTAGTTTGTTAGTCGCGGGTACCGGGCCAATTCCCATAATTCGGGGAGCAACACCTGCTACCGCCATGCCGAGTATACGCGCCACGGGCTCCAGCTTATGTCGCTTTATTCCATCCTCCGAAGCCAGCAACAAAGCAGCGGCACCGTCGTTTATACCCGATGCATTTCCCGCTGTTATAGTACCCTGTTTAAAAATAGGTTTAAGCTGAGCCAATTTATCGATGGTGGTGTCGCGCAGGTGCTCATCTCTATCAACGATCAAGGAATCGCCCTTACGTTGTGGAATATTAACTGAAACTATTTCATCGGCCAGGCAGCCACGCTGTAGTGCATCGGCCGCTTTAACCTGGCTTCCAAGTGCAAAGCGATCCTGGTCTTCACGGCTTATCACAAATTCATGGGCCAGGTTTTCAGCTGTTTTAGGCATAGCCTCCGTACCATATAACTGATCCATTTGCTGGTTAACAAATCGCCACCCCATCGTCGTGTCATACATTTGTGATGAACGATCGAATGCCGAAGTGGCTTTAGCAATAACAAATGGGGCACGAGACATACTTTCAACGCCACCCGCAATGATCAAATCAGCTTCACCAGACTTGATCGTATTAGCGCAGAGACCTACCGCATTCATGCCCGAACCACACAAGCGATTAATGGTACTGGCGGGTACTTCCTGGGGTAGTCCCGCAAGCAACGCGGCCATGCGTGCGACGTTGCGGTTATCTTCCCCTGACTGATTGGCGCAACCGAGCATCAAGTCATCCACAGCTGCCCAGTCAACTCCGGGACTGCGATCCATTAATGCTTTAAGTGGAATAGCGGCCAGATCATCGGCGCGGATAGTGGACAGCGCACCGCCGTAACGACCGATTGGCGTACGAATTCCATCACAAATAAAAACGTCAGTCATTACCTTGCCTCAGGTTCCAGGGAGTCATGCAGTTTTGTCTTTTGTTAATAATTCTTTGATTTTACGAAATCCAGCCAGCATTACATCAGCGAGAATATCGACCTCCTTTTCCGTCATCATCGTAGAAAGCGTGCCCGAGCAAGTATTAATCATCATAATGCCGTTATTAAACAAGTGATCCAACAACAGTTTAAGCCTTGTTGCTTCCTCGGGTGTTTGAAAAGCCGCACGATAATTGGCAGGTGGTTCAGATTTCATATGGACTCTGAACATTGAACCACCGCCCGTGACACAGGCAGGGATATCGCTTATGCGGATCGCCTCCGCGAGTTGAATGCGGGCGTAATCCGCCAACTGATTCAATCTCAATATTGCGGTCTGGTCAAACAATTCCATAGTGACAAGTCCGGCCATCATCGTAATCGGGTTAGCTGAAAAGGTACCTGAGTGCGGGAAAAGCACTTTATCTGCGAGTGGGTTCATCACATCCATGACCTCCGCTCGTCCAGCCAACGCACCTACCGGAAAGCCGCCGCCAATCATCTTACCCATCGCGGTCAGATCGGGACTGACCTGGTACCACTCCTGGGCGCCTCCATAAGCAGAGCGGAATGTTATCACCTCGTCATAAACCAACAGCGCGCCGTTATCACGAGTCCACTGATGTAATGCCTGCACAAATTCCTGCGAGGCGGGTAACAGGCCAACTCGATGCGGTAACAAGTCAATTAACACACAGGCCAATTCATCGGCATGTTGATCCAGAATAGCAACGGCTCGTTCAGCATCGTTAAACGGAATCACCACTACATCCTTCAGTGCCGAGGCAGGCGTTCCATGAGCAACGGCTACGCTGGCTGGTTTTTCCTTATCCCCCCAGTCTGCGGGTTTGGAGGTCTGGCTGACTTCCGCGTAGTCATAAAGACCGTGGTAGGCACCTTCCACCTTGGCAATTTTAGCGCGCCCGGTATAGGCACGCGCTGCTTTTAGGCAGCTCATAACTGCTTCGGTGCCGGAATTCATAAAGCGGATTTTATCAAAGCCGGGATTCCGGCTACAGAGATGCTCGGCGTAATCGATTTCCACCTCGGTAGCCAGGGTAAAAGCCGTGCCTTTTTTTAACTGCTCGGTAACCGCCGACACCACCTCTGGATGCGCATGACCATGGATCAACGAGGCCATATTATTAGCAAAGTCGATGCGCCTGACGCCTTCGATATCGGTCACATAACAGCCCTTTCCACGCTCGGCATAAAGCGGGTGCGGTTTGCGCAGAACCGTATTACGACTACAGCCACCAGGCATAACTTTGAGGGCCCGCTGGTAAAGCGCAGCACTGGATGATTGCTCTATTAAAATGTCTTGTTGCATGGGATTACCTGCCTGTTCACTACTGCCAACCAGCCACTATCAGTTCGCAGCCCGTTTTTTGCTGTACATAATCCGGGTCGATACCCGGGGCCAGCTCTACCAACTTCAATCCTTCAGACGTAACATCGATCACTGCCAGGTCTGTAAAAATCCGGCTAACAACTGCCTTCCCGGTCAATGGATAGGAGCAGGATTTCACCAGTTTCGGGTCGCCGGTTTTAGTGCAGTGCTGGGTAATGATGTAAATAGTTTTAACCCCTGCCACCAGATCCATGGCCCCACCCACCGCCGGAATCGCATCTGCCAAACCGGTTGACCAGTTAGCCAGATCACCGTTTTGTGACACCTGCATCGCGCCCAGTACGCAAATATCGATATGACCACCGCGAATCATCGAGAAGCTGTCCGCATGATGAAAATAAGCGGCACCGGGAATAGCGGTTACCGGCCTCTTCCCGGCATTAATAAGCTCGGGGTCGCCTTCGCCAACATCGGGTGGGACTCCCATTCCCAACAGGCCATTCTCGGTATGATAGATAACCTCTCTGCCCTCAGGCACATACTGCGCCACCTGTTCCGGGATACCAATTCCCAAATTGACATAGGCACCGTCGGGAATGTCCAGCGCTGCCCGCCTGGCCATCTGCTCCCGGTTCCAGCCCACTGATGCAGTTGACGACTCCCCGACTGTCATGGATAGGCCCTGCCATCATTCACGAGCACGGACTCAAGTGCGGGATTTGCCACGGTGACGACACGATTTACAAAAATACCCGGCGTTACTACAACTTCCGGATCGATCTCACCTAGCTCCATCAGAGCGCTTGCTTGCACGATAGTAGTGCCTGCCGCCATCGCCATAATCGGCCCGAAATTACGCGCAGTTTTATTAAAAACCAGATTCCCATATCGGTCGGCTCGGGCACACTTCAGCAGGGCAAAGTCAGCTTTCAGGCCATATTCCAAAACATAATCGCGGCCATCAAAGCTGCGCACTTCTTTACCTTCACCCAGAGGCGTACCAACCGAGGTGGCCGTGTAAAAAGCGGGGATGCCAGCACCACCAGCCCTGATGCGCTCGGCCAAAGTCCCTTGCGGCACCAGCTCCAGCTCAATCTCACCACGGCGATACAAATCGGGAAAAACAGTGGAGTTCGCAGTCCGTGGATACGAGCAAACCATCCTGGCGACCTGGTGGTTCTCGATCAACGCAGCCAGACCGACATGCCCGCTTCCAGTATTGTTGTTGACCACGGTAAGGGCTTTTGCGCCCAGATCGATCAGCGCATGAATTAATTCGATGGGGCTTCCGGCTTCGCCAAAACCACCGATCATAACCGTCGCGCCATCAAAAATGTCGGCAACCGCTTGCGCTGCTGAATCAACTCTCTTATCAATCATTGCGGGCTAGCCCCCCACAACCTCATGCAGGGGGATGCTCTGCTCAGCAACACCCTCGAATAAACCGGCTTCGTCGTAAAGCACACGATCATTATAACCACTGAACCAGATAGCATCCGGATTACGACCGAGAATCGTCACCTTGCCACGATCGGGCGCATCTGCGGCTCCTCGCAACAGCTTCATGATGACGAAACCATTTTCACCGCCTGGCACTCCAGGCAACGGATCATTCGTCACCGCCGCCACTTCGGTTTTGCCCTTGTAGTGGGTGATCGACAGACGCGCATGGGTTTCTACGCCGGACAGTCCTTTTTGCGATTCGTTGAGAATATGCCAGGCTTCTTCAATTGGCACATTAAACGCCTTGTGGCCGATGATATCCCTGCCGCAAAAATAGTAATGGTTTTCCACACCGTTGCGCTTGAGTTCCCGCTGCTGGATACGCAGTGCATCCGCATCGTTATTAATGCCACGGATAATTGGCGCCTGGTTGTCGACATTAAGCCAGTTGCGGCTGCGCAGTTTCCTGACTGCCTGCCTGGTGCTATCCACCCACTGCAGGCCGCCTTCAAGGTCATCCATATAGTTCCCATCGGCGTCCTTCTTAAGAAATTCATCCGGATGGTTAAAATGAATCATGATCCTGACACTGACGCCTGGATAAATTTCGTGAAACTTATCCATCATGTCGAAAAATGTATCGTCAAAACGATCCGGGTAAAAGCCGAGCTCCTTAGTTCCGATACGAATATTCTCAACGCCAACTTCAGCTAAAGCAGACAACCACGCGCCAATATTTTTATTACTAAGCACCATGGGATCACCCCCGGACATCAGGATTTCACGCAACTTTTCACGCCCGGTCTGTGGATGTTTACCGCCATTCTCTGCAACTACCCGGTTGTGCTCTTTTACATAGGCGACAATTTCACTAATCTGCGCCAGTCCTTTTGGCGCCACGGTACCGTCGGGACGCTCCACCTCTTTCCTTGCTATCAGTTCCTCGCGGTAACAAAACCGGCAGTGTGCCGAACAGGTCGAAGCGACATAAATTAATCCTAATTCGTATTTATGAATCAAACCCTCTACCGGGCTGTAATCCATCTGTTTTCCCGGGTCGGGAGCGCCATCGAGATCATAGGTTTCTTTCGGGCTGGCTTTCACCAGCACTTGCAACGGCGTGCTATTTTTCGCCAACTCGAAATAATGGCGGGTCATTTTTACCGGCATGCGCGCCTCGACGTCGTTTACCGTACCCTTCAAATCAGTCAACACTTTCAATTCATCAGCGCTGTAAAAAGACAGCATGTCTTCAGGCACCTTGCCGTCCACAAACTTTTTTAACCCCGTTACAATTTGACGGTCGTACTTGCCATTAGTGACCGAATCCAGAAATGCCTGCTCTTTTTCCGAAGGCTGGTACTTTGCTGCTGTTGACATGTTAATCACCTGTGTTAAGTATATTTAATATGCCTAAAACTCATGCATTTAGCATGACAGGCGCATCAAAACTGGAATTTTCGATCCAGCCTTTGGCTGGCTTGCATCGAGCATTCTATTGATCTATCGATTACATAGTCTATATAAAGCACTTTTTCGGGCAAACGACTTTAAATCACTAGCCCATGAGGTATAGTAATGGATTATGCCCTATCAACGAAGACTACTACCCAGCACCAGCATGATGGCAGCATTCGATGCAGCCGCCCGGACGGGCAGTTTTACCGCTGCGGCCAGAGAACTAAGCCTGACCCAGGGCGCCATCAGCCGACAGATTGGCGCCCTTGAAAATCAACTCGATGTTGTTCTGTTTAAAAGAATCGGCAATAACATCCACCTGACAAATGCCGGGGAAATTTACGCCAGGGAAATCAATGCGGCCCTGCAGGCGATCCGCAACGCTTCTCTCAATGCCATGACCGATCCGAGGGTCGGTACCTTGAATCTGGCAATTCTGCCTACTTTTGGCACGCGCTGGCTGATGCCCCGGTTTCCCTTGTTCCTCAAGGAAAACCCCGACATTACGGTAAATTTTGTCTCCAGACTTTCACCCTTCGACTTTCAAAACGAAGACTTGCACGCCGCTATACACTATGGTTCACCGGAATGGCCCGGCACCGACAGCTCCTTTCTGATGAACGAAAAAGCGGTGCCTGTTTGCTCACCAGGAATTCTCAGCCAGAATCCCCTGGAGAATGCCGAGACTTTAACGCGGTTGCCACTGCTGCATCTAGCTACCCGGCCCGATGCCTGGAGAAACTGGTTTCAGTCAAATGGGCTCGAGATGCCAAAGGGCCAGGGTATATTATTTGAGCAGATTTCAATTATTGCCCAGGCAGCGGTGGGGGGGTTGGGAGTGGCTCTGTTACCGAAATTTCTGATCCAGAGTGAGCTTGACCGGGGTGAGTTGGTGGTGATCGTCGATAAACCGCTACAAAGCGATGCTGGTTACCACCTTATCACGCCCGTCGATAAATCGGACTATGCACCCATGGTTGCTTTTCGCAGTTGGATTCTGAAAATGGCGGCCCTACAAACTACCTGCGACTGAACTTGGTGCTTAATCAATTTTTTGGGTGAAGAGAATTGAGTAGAAATTTTAAAATAAAGGAAGCCGCATAAGCCGACTAATTATTTTCACCCTGGCATGAAAAAAGTTCCTTTGCGATGCGCGTCCAATCGTTGGATGATGCCGCTGGATAAAATAATTTGAGGATAGGGTTATGTCGAGACGTAAACGCGGATCCAGGCGACGCAGCAACGATTCAATCGCACAAATCCCCCAGCTACCACGCTCCAACATCGTCAACCGTTTCCAGCCACTGGAAATACTGGACAACGCGTCACTGGATAAAATTCATAACACCGCCATGCGCATCGTAGAGGACCTCGGCGTGGTCTTTCAGGATGACGAAGCACTGACGATACTACGCCATAATGGAGCCAGTATCGATGAGGCGGGTACCGTTCGGCTGGATGCCGAGACCCTGATGCACTGGATCGGCAAGTGCCCCTCCAGTTTTCAGCTGCACGCCCGCAACCCTGAACGGAACGTGACCATCGGCGGCAACAATATCCACCTCGCTCCTGTTGGTGGGCCACCCAACATCTCCGACCTGGATAACGGTCGTCGGGCCGGTACCTTCGAGGATCAGTGTAACCTGATCAAGTTGGGTCAGAGCCTGAACATTCTCTCCCTGGGCGGTGCGGCTCCAGTTGAGGCGATCAACCTACCCGCCGAGACGCGTCATCTCGACTTCTATCATGCCCAAATCACCCTCACCGACCGGGCCTGGAACGCCAGGGCCATCGGCGCCGAACGGGTCACCGACGCGCTGGAGATGGTAGCCATTGCCCGCGGCATCGATCGCCAACAACTCATGCGCGAGCCTAGCCTGCTCAGTGTGGTGAACATCAACTCACCTCGCATCATGGACGGTGAGATGCTAACCGGTCTGATGGAAATGGTGCGCAATGGTCAGCCTTGCATCATTACGCCCTTCACCCTGGCGGGTGCCATGAGCCCAGTAACTCTGGCTGGCGCTCTGGCCCAGCAGACCGCCGAGGCACTGCTGGTAATTGCCTTTACCCAGATGATCAACCCCGGTTGCCCAGTGGTGTTTGGCGGCTTCACCTCCAATGTCGACATGAAGTCCGGCGCACCCGCATTCGGCACCCCGGAATACGCCCAGGCGATCCTGATTGGCGGCCAGCTGGCCCGCCGCTACGGCCTGCCTTATCGCACCAGCAATGTCAACGCATCCAACGCCGTTGATGCCCAGGCTACCTACGAAACCATGATGTCCCTGTGGGCCGCCATGATGGCCCACGCCAACATCATCAACCACGCGACCGGCTGGCTGGAGGGCGGTCTAACTGCCTCTCTGGAAAAATACATCCTCGATGCGGAAGTTTTACAAAACCTCAAGCAACTACTGATCCCGCCTAAGGTCGATGAGGATAGCCTGGCCTTCGAAGCAATCCGGGCAGTACCCCCAGGGGGCCACCACCTGGGCTCCGAACACACTATGGCCCGCTTCAAAACCGCCTTTTACGCACCGATACTGTCAAACTGGCAGAACTTCGAATCCTGGCAGGATGACGGCGCAAAGACCGCGACTGAAAGAGCTAACGCCATCTGGAAGGCCCTGCTCGCGGAATACAGCCCTCCACCCCTGGATTTGGCGATCCGACAACAACTCGATGAATATATTACCATGCGCAAGGAGCAGATTCAGGCCGCCTGAAACAGCGAATCAACGCAGGCGAGCCGTTAGGGCGCGTGTCCACTCTCAGCCAGCAACCAGTCCCTGAATTTCACCACGTTCTCGTAACCTGCATGGTGTTCGGGGTAGACCAGGTAATAGCCCATAGCCGAGCGCATGCGCATGTGATAGGGGTCGCAAACACGATTGCTCTCGATGTAATCGTTGGTGAAGGGGGTGCGGCCGATGGCGATACCTAGCCCTTCGGTCACCGCGTCCAGCACCAGCGAGCGGCTGCCCAGATCCATGCGATGTTTAATCTCGAGTTCATCGCTTCCTGCCATCTCGAACCACTGCTGCCACTCGTCGGGGTGATGGCTACAGTGTATCAGGGTGTGTTCAGAAAGCTCGTGCAAGCGGTCGGGCGGCGGCAGTTTGGTAACCTGCAGGGGGCTGCAGATAAGAAATAGCTCGTCATAAAACAGAAAGTCGCTGCACAAACCAGTCCAGTTACCACTGCCATAGCGAATGGCCAGGTCGATATCGTCGGAACTGAATTCGAGCGGTGAAAAGGAACCCAGCAGTTTTATATCCACATCCGGATTGGCCGCCTGGAACACCGGCAAACGCGGTAGTAACCAGCAGGAGGCCATGGATGGAAGCAGATTGACTACTAGCGAACAACGCTTGCCTCGTTTGGAAATTTCACGGGTCGCGAGGTCAAGTTGATCGAAAATTTCCTGGATTTTATCCAGATAGTCGGCACCGGCGCCGGTCAATTTGATCTTGCCTTTCTCACGACTAAACAGGTTCACCCCCAATTGCTCTTCGAGGGAGCGAACCTGATGACTTATGGCGGATGTGGACAGGCAGATATCTTCCGCGGCTAACTTGAAACTGTTGTGCCTTGCGGCTGCCTCAAAGGCGCGTAACGAGGCAAATGGAGGTATATTACGACGCATTGTTTCGACAATCGATGGGCTGGGGGCTGCTCAGGTTCGCCGATTTCAGAACAATTGTCCACAAATCCAATTCAATCGGGGTTGAAAGTATTTCATTTGCTCTGTTGCGATGGTTGTCACATCATCGCTTTCACACCTAAACCCATAAAATCTGAAGGCCGACCCGGTTATGAAATCATCCGTCAAGATCGCCGTCATCGGCGGTGGCATTGTGGGATGCAGTATCCTTTATCATCTGGCCCGTCGAGGTTGGAGCAATGTCGTCATGCTCGAGCGCCGTGAGTTAACTGCGGGTTCTACCTGGCACGCCGCCGCCAGTATGCACCGCCTGCATGGCAACCCAAACATTGCCCGCCTGCAAGTTTACAGTAACGCGCTATACCGAAAACTGGAAGAGGAAACGGGGCAAAGCTGCGGTATCCATACCCCGGGTGGCCTCTATCTGGCTTCGAGCAAGGCTCGCATGCAGGAGTTAAAGATTCAGCACTCTCGATCCAAATACCTGGGCTTCGACGTCCAGTTATTGAGCGTGGACGAGATCAAGCAATTTAACCCGTTGGTAGATACCGAGGGCCTTTACGGCGGCATGTGGGATCCCGAAGATGGTCATGTCGATCCATCGGGTGTTCCCCATGCACTGGCCAGGAGCGCCCGAGACAACGGTGCCGAAATCTATCGCAACACCGAAGTGCTGGCTACTCGCCCGGTCGAAGGAGGCTGGGAGATCGAAACCAATAACGGAACTTTGTTCGCCGAGAACATTGTCAATGCCGCCGGCCTTTGGGCACGTGAGGTGGGCGAGCTGGCCGGGATTAAACTCCCACTGCTGCCGATGGAGCATCAGTATCTGGTGACTGAGTCAATCGACGCGGTCAGAGGCCTTGGTCACGAAATGCCTCTCACCCGAGATTATGACCGTGGTTTCTATATGCGCCAGGAGGGCGAGGGACTGTTGGTCGGTGCTTATGAAAAACACGGTGTTCCGTGGTCCGAATTTGGCACACCCAAAAATTTTGGTGCCGAACTGTTGACGCCGGATATTGATCGCTGGGAAAGTAACCTGGAACAGGCGATGATTCGTGTGCCCTGTTTTGGCCAGGCCGGGATACGTCAAGTGATCAACGGCCCGATGGTTTTTAGCCCCGATGGCCTGCCCCAGTTGGGTCCGGTTCAGGGGTTGAAAAACTACTTTGTGGCGGTGGGCATCATGGCCGGCTTTTCCCAGGGGGGTGGCATCGGCAAGATTATGTCCGACTGGATCATCGACGGCAATCCCGACATGGAGCTATTCCCGTTAGATGTCACCCGCTTTGGCGATTTCGCCACGCCAGCCTATACCAAAGCCAAGGTGCTGGATAACTACGGACGCCGCTTCGGTATCCACTACCCCAATGAAGAGCGTCTGGCCGGCCGCCCCAGCCGGGTGCTGCCGATCCATGAGTTACTGCTCGAAAAAGGCGCAGTGATGGGGTCGGCGCACGGCCTGGAGCGCCCGCTGTGGTATCGCCCTGCGGGATCTGACCTGCAGGACACTCCCAGTTTTGAGCGTAACGCCGTGTTCGACGTAGTCGGCGAAGAGTGCCGCGCGCTGCGCAGTGGTCTGGGGCTACTGGAGCTCAGTTCCTTCGGCCAACTGATTGTCAGCGGCCCCGACGCCACTCGTTTCCTCGGCTATATATTTGCCGGTAAACTACCGGGAAAGACCGGTGTCATGAGTATTTGCCCGATGCTAAACGATAGGGGTGGTATCATCGGCGACTACACCGTTACCCTATTGGAGGATGGCTCCTATTACCTGACCGGTGCTTCCAACGCCGAAGCTTACCATTTTCGCCACTTCGAAAAGCATCGGAGAGATCTGGACGTAGAATGGCACAGTCTGACCAGGAATCATGGCGTATTAGGCATTGCCGGCCCTCATTCTCGGCTATTAATGGAACGGCTGACCGGTGCCGACATGAGCAATGAGGCGCAACCCTTTTTCCGTATGCGGGAACTGATGATCGATGACATCCCGGTTCGAGCTTTTCGCGTCTCCTTTACTGGAGACCTCGGTTACGAGTTGCACTTTGCCGACCAAAATCAGCCCGCGTTATTTGCACGATTGCTCGCCGAAGGACAGGATCTGGGACTGCACCTGGTCGGAGCCCGCGCTCTGGACAGCCTGCGGCTGGAAAAAGGTTATCCTCGCTGGGGACTGGAACTCACTGCCGATACGCTGCCCGGGCCAGCCGGAATGGCTCGTTTCCTGGATCAGGATCGGAACTATATAGGGCACACTGCGTTGCAATCTCACTCAAAGAGTGACAATTCATGGTGCCTGGTGACCCTGACGGTTGACGTTGAACTGGCTGACGCCGTGGGTAACGAACCGGTGATTATGGATGGCCAGGTCGTTGGAATCGTCACCTCAGGAGGTTACGGTCACAGCGTCGATAAGAGCATTGCCCTGGCCTACCTGAAACCCGAATGCTGCCGCGAGGGTCTTGTGTTGAGCGTTGATATTATCGGTTATCACTGTCCGGCCCAGGTTCATCTCAACCCGTTATTCGACCCCCATGGCTACCGGCTCCGCGGTGTAGAACCCCGGGGGGAACCACGGGCATCGATCAATATGATGCATAAATAAGAAACGCAATTTGAAAAACCCGGATTGGATTTTCACTAAAAAAATTCTTTATTTTAAGGTCAGGCGAATGGTAACCAAACGAACTGGTGGACGGGTACTGGTACAGGCACTCGAAAACAACGGTATTGATCACATCTTCGGCGTTCCGGGCGAAAGCTACCTCGAGGTATTGGATGCCCTGTATGATGCCGGGGAAAAAATCCGTTATATAACCTGTCGTCAGGAAGGCGGTGCGGCCTTTATGGCAGAGGCCTACGCCCGTTTAACAGGATTACCTGGCATTTGCTTCGTAACGCGAGGCCCTGGCGCCACCAATGCATCGATTGGCGTTCATACTGCCTTTCAGAGTTCCACCCCATATATCCTCCTGATCGGACAGGTTCCACGCCAGAATACCGACCGTGAGGCTTTCCAGGAAATCGACTATCGGCGCATGTTCGGCCAGATGGCAAAATGGGTCGCCCAGATAGAAGACGCCGCTCGTATCCCGGAATACATTAATCGCGCATTTCAAACCGCCCTGTCAGGCAGGCCAGGCCCGGTGGTTCTTGCGCTGCCGGAAGATATGTTGCGCGACGTGATCGAGGTCGAGGACCTGGAACCGGCTAGTCCCGTTCGCACTTATCCGGGACCCCAACAACTGGAGCAGCTCCATAACATGCTGGAAAAATCGCAGCGCCCCCTTTTCATCGTCGGTGGCAGCATCTGGACCGACCAGGCACGCCTGGCTTTTGAGGCCTTTGCCAGCTCCAATAACCTACCGGTCAGCGTGGCGTTCCGTCGTCAGGGAATTTTTGACGGCAATCATGACAGCTACTGTGGCGACCTGGCCTGGGGACCCATTCCCAGCCTGCGTACCGCGGTCGAGGAAACCGATTTGATCATTTCCTTCGGTGCCCGGCTAAACGAGGGGACTACCTCCAAATACACCCTGCCGCAAGCTCCAAAGCCGAAACAAACCCTGGTTCATATCTATGCCGATGCCGAGGAACTGGGCCGCGTATACCAGGCAGACTTAATGATTCATGCCAGCGTTTGCGAAATGGTTGAGGCGTTTACCGCAATGACCGTGTTGACGGAAAATAAGGATCGGGCGAAATGGTGCAGGAAATTACGCGCTGATTACCTTGGGGCATTGGATGCCGGACCGCAACCCGGTGATCTGGACATGAATCTGGTGATGGACTACCTACGTAAAAACCTGCCGAAAGACACTATTGTTACCACCGGCGCCGGTAACTATGCCGATTGGCCAAACCGGATCTACCAATATTGTGGTGTTGATACAAACCTGTCACCAATCAGTGGAGCTATGGGTTATAGCGTCCCAAGCGCGGTTTGCGCCAGCATCACCCGGCCAGACCGGGTTGTCATCGGTTTTGCCGGCGATGGCGACTTCCTGATGAACGCCCAGGAGTTAGCCGTTGCTCAGCAATATGGTGGTAAACCGATTATAATCGTGGTGAACAATAATCTCTATGGCACCATTCGCATGCATCAACAGCGCCGCCATCCGGGCAGGGTTAGTGGAACTGAATTATGGAATCCGAATTTCGCGTCTTATGCCGAGGCATTCGACGGCTATGGCGAGGTGGTACGGACAACCGATGAATTTGTGCCGGCCTTCGAACGCGCCCGGGCTTCAGGGAAGCCTGCAGTACTCGAACTGCAAATCGATCCTGAATGCATTTGCTACGGCATGCCGGGACTTAGTCAACTTCCACCGATCTAATGTCCGGGAATCATCAATCATGGCAAAACTAGCTCAAATACTGGATCATTTTAAACCGTCTGCGATCAACGAGATTTTTACACTCGCCAACCAACTGAAGGCGAAGGGGCAGGATATTCTGGATCTGAGTATTGGCGAGCCGGACTTTCTGACGCCGGATCACATCAAGCAGGCTGGCATTTCAGCGATCCGGGAGGATCTTACCAAATATACAAATGTTGAAGGCAATCTCGAACTCAGACAGGCCATTTCCGCCAAGTTCAAACGCGACAATGAACTCGACTATAGCCCGCAGCAGATTGTCGTCGAATCGGGGGCAAAACCACTGTTAATGCACGCCATGCAGGCAATGTTAAGCAACGGCGACGAAGTGATCATTCCAACCCCGTGCTGGACATCCTATCCCGGCATGGTGACCTTGTGTCATGCGACCTGCACTTTTGTTGCCTGCCCCGAAGACAAGGGATTCAAATTGCAGCCACAGGAGCTTGAAGCCGCGATCACCGCGAAGACCAGACTTATCTTGATCAACTCCCCTAGCAATCCCACCGGTGCAGCCTATTCCCATTCTGAAATGAAGGCCCTCACCGACGTTTTGCTACGTTATCCCGACATCTGGATATTGGCGGATGATATTTACGAACACATCACCTATGACGGGTTCAAATTTTGCACACCGGCCCAGGTAGAGCCCTTGCTGCATGACCGTACCCTGACATTGAACGGTGTTTCGAAAGCCTATTCGATGACCGGGTGGCGAATTGGCTACGCGGCGGGGCCGCAAAAACTGATCGATGGCATTATTAAAATTTTGTCGCAAAGTACCGGTAACCCCTGCTCGATCAGTCAGGCGGCAGCAATCGCCGCGCTGGAAGGCCCTCATGATTTTCTGCGTGAGCGAGTGGAAATATTTCGCCGACGCCGCAACTTTATGTCCGCACGCCTGAACGAGATAGCAGGGTTAAGCTGCCATATCCCGGAAGGTGCATTTTATCTCTATCCATCCTGTGCGGGACTCATCGGCAAGACCACGCCGGATGGAGTGGAAATTCAGCAGAGTAAAGATTTTGTAAAATACCTGCTGACGTCCCAGGGTGTTGCCGTGGTGCCGGGCTCGGCATTTGAATACGATCCGAACTTTCGCCTGTCCTATGCGATATCGATGGAAACGTTGGAACAAGCCGCGGAACGGATTGAAACCTCCTGTAAAGCACTGATATGAATATTCCTTTTTACGACTTCATCCAGACACTTTCATACCAGGCACTGCCAGTCGACGTTGTCGCGATCATGAAGCGTAGCCTGCTCGATACTATCGGCGTCGGCGCCGTCGGTAGCACAACAAAAATGTCCACTATCACGCGGCAATTTGCCTGTGAGCATATGCCCGCAGGGATCAATGGGCCGAGTGCACGATTGCTGTTTGACGGTCGATGCGTCAGTCCTATGGGCGCTGCCATGGCCGGTGCCTTCACCATCGATTCAATCGATGCCCATGACGGCTATTCGGCGGTAAAAGGCCATGCCGGTTCGGGAGTTCTGCCTGGCGTGCTGGCATTTGCTGAAGATCTGCAGCGTAGCGGCAAAAAAATTTCCGGCCAGGAGTTGCTGACCGCCCTGGCAATCGGATACGAGATCGCCTATCGATCAGGCCTCGCCATGCACGCGACCTGCACTGACTATCACACCTCTGGTGCATGGACTGCGGTGGGTGTGGCAGCGGCGGGTGCCAGGCTGCTGGGACTGGATAGAGACCGACTGCGTCACGCCATGGGTATCGCGGAATATCATGGGCCCCGCAGCCAGATGATGCGCTGCATCGACCATCCCAGCATGCTGCGAGACGGCGTCGGTTGGGGATCGCCAGCTGGCGTCAGCGCCGCTTACATGGCGCAAATGGGGTTCACTGGAGCACCCGCGATTACCGTCGAGGGCGAAGATGAGGTAACACGCCAACATTGGGCGGATCTGGGGCAGCGCTGGGAAATCACCAATACTCACTATAAGCCGTATCCGGTTTGCCGGTGGGCACACTCCTCCATTGAAGCCGCCGATGAATTGATGCTTCGACACAATCTAACCAGCGCCGACATTAAGGCTGCACGCATCCGCACATTCCATTACGCCAGTCGTCTTGCCGGCCATGAACCACAAACCCTTGATGAGCTGACCTATGCGCTGGCTTTCCCGATGGCGATAATGATCGTCAAAAGGCGGATCGGTGCTGAAGAGTTAGTCGAAGAAATCCTTCACGATCCAGAAATTCTGCGTATCAGCAAGGCCACTGAAATCGTCGACTCCGATCACTACACAAAGATCAGTACCCGCCAGCGCTGGGCCGATGTAACGCTATATCTGCAAGACGGTCGTGAAATTCAATCGGAGCCCACTACACCGAGGGGGGATCCGGAAGACCCTCTTTCAGACGAGGAAATCAGCGCAAAATTTCACCTGCTGTCGGACCCAGTAATCGGCAAAAAACGCGCCATCTCTATCGAGCAACGGGTTAGCCAGGTCGATGACACCGATTTTGATCTGGAACAGCTGTTAGAACTGGTTCTGGCACCGACTGAATAAACTTCGAACTCAAGGATTCAAGTTGGTTAAAGGACGGGAAACTAGAGCTGGCCGTTGACTGATTCCCTTGCCTTTTTCGGTAGAGAAAAGGGAATATTCTAACCTTTGCCCCGAGAACTCCGCTTACCGATGTTTCAAAAACCGGCTCAAAACATTGCGGGTTACCCTTTCCACCTGTGGATCATGGCGCAGCAATCCCGCTACCCACTCGCAACTGCCGGCATGAAATACTTCACCCAGCCCTTTCTTAAACGAGACAACCATTCCAGAGCCTCGACCGGCAAGTGCGGTGGTTTCATCGGTGACTTCGCCATACAGAATTTCTGCCAGAAAGTCACAGTCATCTGAGCCCAGGAATAGCTCCGACCGATCGACACCTCGCGAAACTTCGATGTTGGAAGCAAGGCCTAGCCCCAGAATTTCAATACCGGCGGGCACTTCCTCTGCTCCAGAGGGAAACGGTAATCCGTGTCGAATAATATAATCGAGGCCATCGACTTCATACGCCAATATTCGGCTTTCGGCACCGAGGACGTCACCATAACCGAGACCAGTCCCTTCGAAGGCCCAGTGCTCGGGTCGATAAATCGGAAAGCCTCCCGCTCCGAAAGCGGCGCATCCTCCCCAGCCGGCGTAAAATCCCCGAGTCGCGTTCAAACCAAAAGTAAGCGCTCCTGGTCGCGCAATTTCAGAAGCTTCCCATGCGGTGCTTACCCTGGGCGTATCACGCAGCGGGTCTTCGCTACGGGCCCGGTATTTGTAGCAAACCTGCCGTTGCCCCTCCGACTCGAGGCGAGTTTGCCACATGAAGTTTCCGGCGAAGCGCGCTACTTTTCCGCCACCTTCTACATAGGCGTCAACGGTATCACGCATCTCCCAGGACCAGTACTCGTCATGACCTATGAATACCAGGCAGGTATAATCCGCGATTATTTCTGGCCGGTATTGCAGATCATATTGCGAAGCGATATCGACCTGAAATCCAACTCCTGAAGCCCAGTTCATGAAGTGCCGCTCGTAAGAGGCCCAGCCAGCCGATGCATATTTCTTTGAGTATCCATTTTCATATGCCCAATCCATGTGGGGGTAGGAAACCGGCTCGTCGTGACGAGGTCGGGCTGCCAGCGCTGCGCGTGGTGCATGCTCCGGTAAAACCACGAATCCCCGCGCCCACGGGCGTTCAAGAGAAAGGATCGGGGAATAGCCGGTGCCTTCCAGCCCGGTAATACCTTCGTAGTGGTTCGAGCCACCCCAGTCATTATAAGCGGTCCATGTTCCCGCTGCGGCGACTAGCAGTAGCCGTCCTTTCTTTGAACCCTTGCCTGGTCGCAGCAGAAACACGTGGTCATATTGAAGAATCGATCCATCTGCGGCGGTTGCGGTCAACTCGACTACATAACCACCCGATGACCAATTACCTTCAATAGAAATTTCCAGTGATACCGGCCAATCGCAGCCATTAATCGAGCAATCTGTCGGTGTATGGTGAAAACTTCCTGGTATCTGATTTTGCTGCAATACAATTTTCTTTTTCGCACCGTCTCTATAAACCACCATGTCAAACGTTGCCGCCGTCGTATTTACATGCAGGGATGCAATCTCACCAGGCGCATAGGATCGATCATCCATATAAGCCCACAATTGTGGAACATCGGGGTCATTGCTGGCGCACTGGTAATAGCAACTATGGGCTGCGGCAGGATTCCCTGGACGACAGTATCCACCCCACAAAGGCCCTCCTGTCGATCTTGCACTTGTCATCGTATTTTTCCTGAAATCAAAAACCAGGGGATGTTCTATTCGGGTAGATAATCATCGCTCCAACTTTCCGAAACTATACCCTTAGCCAACAGTTCTTCTACTGCCTGATTATCGTATTCAAGCATAGCAAGGATCTTACGTGTGGAAGCACCATACTTCTGTGCCGGGGGGAAGACCTTGATGCTCCCCAATTGTGGGCGAATTGCGCAAGGCTCGAACAACTCTACCCAGCGATCGGCCCCGGCGATGTCATGCCGCGTAAACTGGTAGGTTCCACCATCTTTCCTGATCTGGGGATCTCCGTATTGAGTATATTTGTCACGCAGGCCCGCAATAGAGGACGGAGTAACAACTCCTATATCCAATGCCGTGAGCTGCTGAAGGCAGTCCGCGAGGAGAAGGCCTGAAAACTGTTTTTCGAGGAATTCGGCTTTATTTTCAGTCTCGGTAATGTCGCCAAACCCGGGTATAGAGGCCAGCCGAGCAAGCTCTGTTTCGTCAGCGCAGGCAAGGAAAAACCAGCCGTCACTGGCTTTGTAGAACCGATAATGAGCACCGTTTCCGAGGACGTGGCGACCGCTCGGCTCATCAAAGGAAGCACGACCAGGGTAATCATACATGAAGGGCATCTGGATAAGTTCTCCAGCCGCCATGAGGGAGCTGCGTGCTCGAGCTGGCTGACCCGTCTTTTCACGACGAACCAGGGCAGCGGCGGCGGCCATAGCGGCGCAAAAACCACCTAATACGTCGATTGTTCCAAAATGGGCGTGCTCCTCTGGCGTATCCCGCGCTCCGCCAAACCGGATCATAACCCCGGTTGCGGCCTGGACTGTATCGTCATATCCCAGGTGGTCGCTCATCGGTCCGCGATGAGGTCCACCAAAAGCATCAACCTGACACAGGATGGCCCTGGGATTGATCTGTCTTAAAGACGCCTCATCCAGACCCAGTTCTTCGACCTGTCGGTCAACCGCATTGATGGTAATTATATCTGCCCAATTTAGAAGCTTGTGAAAGATTTCCTTACCTTGCGGTCTCTTGATATCTGCCAGCAAGCTTTCCTTACCTCGCCCAGCGTGCATTCCAAAGACAATAGTGTTCCACGGGTCAAATGTTGATTTTATTGGGTCGAGTTTCACCACCTGCGCACCAAAGCGGGATAGAAATGATGCGATCGTCGGCCCCGCTATGACATTCGTCATATCCAGAATTTTTATACCAGACAGCCATGCTTGCCCCTGTTGTGAAGGAAATTTTGGGGTCTGAGGTG
>JAUVBY010000085.1 GCA_030590945.1 Gammaproteobacteria bacterium
ATTCGTCCCATTTTGCGGTGCCTGGAGAATTTAGAAAGCCGTTTATGAGGTCTAACGTCGTTGACAGAACAGGCCCATGCTTCATTGATATAAGGTTATCAAATGAAATGGGAAATCCATAACGCGCCATAGATTCACGATCAGCAAGGTACATCAATTTGATCAACTTCAATATGCTGATTTTGTCACCCTGATGCTGTGTAAATACGGCAGCTATTTGGGCAGTTTTGCTTGGAGTGAACATTTGAAGATTAGGGAAGCTTTTTGTGTGTCTCTATGATGATATTGAGGTTGCGGAAAGATTATACAACAATTGTAATGATCTTGCTGAAGTGAGATGTTTATGCCCTACATGCGGCCTACAAATAGATTAGCTATATTTTAAGACAGAAAAAACTTGTGTATGTATTTGATTAAATGGTGGCTATGGGTAGATTCGAACTACCGACCCCATCATTATGAGTGATGTGCTCTAACCAGCTGAGCTACATAGCCGTTTGTTGCGGAATAACTGTACAAATTGGGGGAGCGGAAGATACCTTAAGGTTAGGGTTTTCGCAAGCGCTTCGTAGGGTTTTCTGTCTGATTTAAAGCTCACCATATAGCTTTTGTATGCCCTGGATATCAAGATAGGTTTTGTCCATGTTGCCGAGTAATACGTTTGCAGGCTGGTCGAGCTCGCCGTACTGGTCCAGGACTAGCGTGGCACCGGTGAAATCATGATCTTTGGTATAAGCATTGGTGGTGACGATGGTGGCGAGATTGGCCGCCAATGAAGATAAAACCCCGTTTTCGGAATCTTCAAAAGCCAGACATTCGTCGGGCTGTAATCCCAATTCTTCCAGTACGTGAAGGTAGATATCCGGCGCGGGTTTTTTTGCGGGTACGATATCGCCTGCTCCAATAGAGGCAAAGCGGTTTAGTGCATCTACGCCGAGCGTGCTTTCAATTAAGGCGCTGACGTTCTGCGGGGTTGTGGTCGTCGCGATGGCCAGAGTTAGCCCGGCATTTTCCGCCCCTTTGAGGATTCGTTCCACGCCTGGTCGTAGTGGAATTTTGCCTTCGCCCAGTAATCGGACATAGTGTCGGGTTTTGCTGGCGTGCAGCTCCTTGATACGTTCGTCTACCTTGGGCTGCCCGGCGAAGCTTTGATCATATTGGTTGGCGTATAAACACATGCGTTCTTTACCGCCGGTTACGCTTAGTAATTCTCCATAAAGCGCTACGTCCCAGTTCCAATTCAAACCTGCCTCTTGAAATGCGAGGTTAAATGCGACACGATGGCCGTCCCGTTCTGTATCGGCCAGGGTGCCGTCTACATCAAATATAAGTGCTTTTAACATCCGGCTAGCGTATTGTGAAACCTATAAATTTGAAATACCAACTAATGCAGGTAGCTTCTCTATCCAATGGGCAGGTGCGGGGGCGGTATGCGCCCAGTCCGAGTGGGGTGCAGCACCTGGGGAATATTCAGACAGCAATTGTGGCCTGGCTGCAAGTTCGGCTTGCGGGTGGTCAATTTGCTTTGCGCATGGATAATATTGACACACCGCGAGTGAAAGAGGGAAGCGCGGCGCAGATTCTGGATGATTTACGCTGGCTGGGATTGGATTGGGACCTGATTGAGGGGATTGATTTTGTGCCTGATAATGATGGAGTTTATGTTGAATCGCACTACTTATCGTATTACTGCGAGGCGTTTGAGGTGCTGGAGAAACAGGGATTACTGTATCCCTGTGCCTGTTCGCGAAAGCAAATCAGGAAAGTAGTCGGGAAACCGAATGCGGCAGGGCATTATGTTTATCCTGGAACCTGTAGGGGCCGGAAGATTTCATATTTCGCTGAGGAGCAGCAACTCGTATGGCGTTATCGGGCGCCGGATGAGCTTATTTGTTTTAAGGATGAGTTGATGGGTGAGCAAACGCAAAATGTTGCCCGGGCATGGGGTGACCTGATCGTGAAACGATTTAACGATCTGTATGCGTATCAGTTGGTCAGCGTGGTGGATGATATAAAAATGGGTATAACGGACGTGGTGCGTGGTGAAGATTTGCTGGATTCTACACCGGGGCAGATTGCGTTGTTTGAGGCGTTAGGTGCTGAACCGCCACGGTTCTGGCATGTGCCGCTTAAGACGGATGGGGCGGGGAATAAATTGGCTAAGCGTGATGGGTCGGATTCGTTGTGGATGCTGCGGGAGATGGGGAAGACGCCTGAGGAAGTGGTGGGGCAGCTGGCATTTGAGTTGGGGTTGGTGGAGACGAGTGCGCCGCTTGGTTTGGGAGAGTTACTGCACTGTATTGGATCGTGAGTTGAGGGGTGGCGGGCTTGACACCCCGTTTGCATGGTGGATGCGCTGCGCTTATGCCACCCTACGTTTCTTTCCTTAGTTTGCTCTGCAGATTTTTTTCAGGTGGCTTGTCAGGCCCGCTCTACTGCCTGACGCCTTCGAGGTTGATAATAAGCTCCATGGTACGGGCGTCTTTGCCGAGGAATTCGGTGATGCCGTAGTCGGCGAGGGTGATTTCGAACCGGCCTTCAAAGCCTCGACGAAATTTACCCCAGGGGTCGCGGCCTTCACCGATGTGTTGAATTTGCATGCTGATGGGGCGTGTAACGCCGTGCAGGGTGAGTTCGCCTTGCAGGGTGAACAGGCCTTTGCTTATCGGGGTGAAGGTGTGGCTGATGAATCGCGCCTCGGGGTGGGTTTTGACATCGAGATATTTTTCACCCCGCAAACGTTTATCGCGTTCCGCATGGTTGGTGTTGATGCTCGCGGTCTGCACTGTGATTTCGATTGTCGACGTTTTAAGGTCTCTTTTGTTGTAACTAAATGTGCCGTCAAAAACTTCAAAATGGCCGGTTAACCAGCTAAAACCCAGGTGTTTGATCCTGAATTGAATCGAGGCATGCATGCCTTTGGTATCGATAATGTAATCGCGTGCGTAGCTCGATACTGGAAGTAAAAGCAGAACTAAAACACAGAGCAACACCACACGGCGGGAGAAATTAATTTTGCTCATACAGTATTAATATTTTATTGGTTTTGACAAGTTCACGTGTATCGTTTCTATTGATCATATCTATTGGTCATCAACCTCATCCACATCCAGCTGGCCGGTGATGCGGCGGCGGATGTGGGACCAGGACAGGCCGGTGCCTAACAGGAGTGCGATGGCAATGAGGATTATCCAGCTTAAGACGTCGTTTACGCCCAGGGAAACCCAACCCCGGTCGACCAGAACCCAGATGATTGCCGCGCACAGGGCGGCACCGAGCAGGATGCCAAAAAAACCGAGTGAACGTGAGGTTGCGCGCAATAAAATAACCCAGCCGATCAACAGAACAATACCAATCAGGCCCTGAATCGGGGTTATGAGCGAGAAATTACTCACAGCCGGAGCAATGGCCCATTCATAGTAGGACCAGGGCATTAGCGGGTTATAGCTTGCAAACACCAGCGTGAAGGCGCTGAGCAGCCTTAGAAGGTAACTGCCTGCGGTGAATTTAGTGGCCATTTTATGATTTAGAATTGTTTTCGTGCGTTATAGAACAACTGCATCCAGGGGCTCAGTGTGCCCCAATCTGCCGGTGCCCAGGAATGGTTTACCGTTCGAGTGGTGCGTTCGGGGTGTGGCATCAGTAATGTCACGCCTCCGGAGGCGTTGGTGATGCCGGTAATGCCCGCGCGGGAACCGTTGGGGTTGGCCGGGTATTGTTCCGTGACGGCGCCATCGTTGCCCACGTAGCGCAGGCTGGTTAAATGCGAAGCGATGAAGGCATCGGCGTGTGCGTCGGATTTAAACTCTGTGCGACCTTCTCCGTGTGCGACGGCGACAGGAATCCGGCTACCGGCCATGCCGCTGAAAAACACGGAAGGGCTGTCGACCACTTCGGTCATGACGTATCGCGCCTCGAATTGTTCGGAACGGTTGCGTACAAAATGCGGCCAGTGGTCGGTGCCGGGGATGATATCGGATAAGGCCGCCAGCATTTGGCAGCCATTGCATACGCCGAGCGCGAGATTGTTTGTAGAAGCAAGATAGGCCTCAAACTGCTCGCGCAACGCCGTATTAAACAAAATTGATTTAGCCCAGCCTTCGCCCCCGCCGAGCACATCACCGAAAGAAAACCCGCCGCAGGCGACAAAACCCTGGAATTCGTTCAAAACATGGCGGCCATCGACCAGATCGCTCATGGTGACATCTACCGCATCAAAGCCTGCCCGGTCAAAGGCTGCGGCCATTTCAATCTGCCCATTGACGCCCTGCTCGCGAAGGATTGCCATGCGCGGTGTGGTATTTTTACCCAGCATCGGGGCCTGTAACTCAAAGCGCATATCGGCATGCAAACCACGGTCACGGGTGTCGAGCAGGCGCGCGTATTCCTGATCGGCGCAATCCGGATGATCGCGCAGGCTTTGCATTTTCCAGGTGGTTTCAGACCAGGCGCGATGCAGATCTACGCGAGAGGCATCCAGGATGGTCTGGTCGTGGTGGCGGATCGTGATTTGCTCGCCCACTTGCGGCCCGCCAATTTCGTTCAGGCAATCGGACAGGCCGTGTTCTGTGGCGAGTGCCAATAGATGAGACCGGTCACTGTTACGCGCCTGAAAGACCACCCCCAATTCCTCGTTATATAACAGCGCATCGCTTGCGTTAGCATCATCACCCAGATCAATCGAAAGCCCGCAGCGAGATGCAAAGGCCATCTCGCACAGCGTGGTCACCAGGCCGCCATCCGAGCGATCATGGTAGGCCAGAAGCAATTCTTCACGGTTTGCCGCCTGTATGAAATCAAACAGGCCCTTGAGTTTATCGGGCGAGTTAACATCCGGCGGCGTGTTGCCCAGTTGCTGGTTGATCTGTGCATAGATGGACCCGCCCAGTCGAGAAGAACCGGCTTCGGGTGCCAGCAACCACAGGCAGGTATCGGCTTCATTCTGCAGCTCAGGCGTTAGCGTGCGCCTCGCATCCGTAACCGGCGCGAAGGCGGAAATGATGAGCGATAGCGGGGCGACGACTTTGTGTTGATGCTCATCCTGCCAGATGGTTTGCATGGACATCGAATCCTTGCCCACCGGGATTGAAATCCCCAGCGCCGGGCATAACTCCATAGCGATGGCCTGGCAGGTCTCGTACAAATTTGCATTTTCGCCCGGCTCGCCGGCCGGTACCATCCAGTTTGCGGATAGTTTGATATCCTGTATGTTTTCGATGGGGGCTGCGGCGATATTAGTCAGGGCTTCGCCAATCGCCATGCGTCCGCTGGCCGGGGCGTTCAATAAGGCCAATGGGGTGCGTTCTCCCATGGCCATTGCTTCGCCGGCAAAACTTTCAAAGCCGCTCAGGCTGACGGCGACGTCAGCGACTGGAACCTGCCAGGGCCCCACCATTTGATCGCGCGCAATCAGGCCGGTAATGCTGCGGTCTCCGATACTGATCAAAAAGGTTTTGTCGGCCACGGTAGGGTGGCGCAGCACGTCCAGCAGGCTGTCCAGCAGGCTGGTTTTGGGAAGATTCAGGGCGCTAAGCTCCGCTGTCTTGCGCGTGGCATTAATCGCCATTTTGGGCGGCAGCCCGAACAGGACATCCATGGGCAGGTCGATGGGGTGCGGTTTTGCATCACCATCGGTTTTAAAATGTGTATCGCTGAGTACCAGTTTTGCATCGTCGGTGGCTTCACCTACGATGGCGTACAGTGCGCGCTCACGTTGACAGATTTGTTCGAATAAGGCCTGTTTTTCAGGCGCCACCGCGAGTACATAGCGTTCCTGCGATTCGTTGCACCAGATTTGCATCGGTGACATACCCGGGTCGTCATTCAATATTTCGCGCAATCTAAAATGCCCGGAACGGCCTGAATCTTCGACCAGTTCAGGCAGGGCGTTGGACAGGCCGCCAGCCCCCACATCGTGTATCCACAAGACCGGGTTTTGTGCATCCATAGCCCAGCAGGTATCGATTACTTCCTGGCAGCGTCGCTGCATTTCAGGATTACCACGTTGTACCGACGCGTAATCCAGATCTTCACTGCTGGCACCGCTGGCCATGCTCGAGGCCGCGCCACCGCCCAGGCCAATCAACATCGCCGGGCCGCCGAGTACGATCAGTACCGCACCCGCGTCAAAGCGCTGTTTTTCGATATGTTGTTCGCGAATGTTACCCAGGCCGCCCGCCAGCATGATGGGTTTGTGGTATCCGCGTCTGGAAGTATTGCCATCAGGTTGATCATCGCTGGTGCTGTGCTCAAAGCTGCGAAAATAACCGCATAAATTGGGGCGTCCGAATTCGTTATTAAACGCAGCGCCACCGATGGGGCCTTCGAGCATGATTTGCAGCGGGTCGGCGATCCGGCCCGGTGAGGAAAAGCCTTGTTCCCAGCGGCGCGGCAGATCAGGCAGGCGCAGGTGTGAGACGCTAAACCCGCTGAGACCAATTTTTGGTTTGCCTCCCCGTCCGGTCGCGCCTTCATCTCGAATCTCGCCTCCCGAACCGGTCGCGGCACCCGGAAAGGGCGAAATCGCGGTGGGATGATTGTGGGTTTCCACCTTGATCGAAATATGAATGGGCTCTTCAGTGTAAGCATACACCCCACTTTGCGGGTCCGGGAAGAAACGCCCCGCCGTTGCGCCTTTTATAACCGCCGCGTTATCATGGTACGCCACCAGGGTATTCTCACCATTCTCGGCGTGCGTGTGACGTATCATTTTGAACGGAGAATGGCTTTGTTTTTCGCCATCCAGTGTCCAGTCAGCGTTAAAAATCTTGTGCCGGCAGTGCTCTGAATTGACCTGCGCAAACATCATCAATTCGGTATCGGTGGGGTTGCGCTTTAAGCGGGTGAATTGCTCAAGCAGATAGTCCTGCTCTTCATCGGATAGCGCAAAGCCAAATTCTTTATTGGCCTGCTGTAACGCGGGCAGGCCGTCTTGCAGAATATCGATGGTATTAAACGGTGCGGGTTTGGCATGATCGAAAATAGACCTGGCGGCATTTGCGTCGCTGAGTAGTTGTTCCGTCATCGGATCGATCAATACCTTTTCAACTTTCTGGAACAGGCTTTGCGGATCAATAGTGTCGCCACACTTGATTTGCCACAACACGCCTCGTTCCAGGCGTTTTATTTTGTCCAGGCCGCAGTGCAGGGCGATGTCCGTGGCCTTGGTAGACCAGGGAGTAATAGTGCCGATACGCGGAATGCTTAAAAACCCGGTCGCATCGTTCAGTGCTTCCAGTTCGATCGTGGGGCCGTATTCCAGTAGCTTCTCGAGGGTGGCAGTTTCAGCTTTATCCAGCGTCTGATTAAACTCTACAAAATGGATGTAGCGAGCAGCCACATCGCTGCATTCGGAGCAAGCAGCCTGTAGGGCGGATAGTATTTTTTGTTTGCGAAAGTTGGAGAGTGCAGAGGGGCCTTTGATGCTTAGCATAGGTCAGTTAGTTAATCGAGATTGATCCCCAAACGATGTGCGACTTTTTCATAGGCTTCGATTACTCCGCCCAGGTTCTGTGTGAAGCGATCTTTATCCAGTATTTTTCGGGTTTTAGCGCCCCACAGGCGGCAACCATCAGGGCTGAATTGGATCGTTTTTTCATGGGTATGGGGTGTAAGCTTAAGAGAGGGTTATGCCAGCGTGTTGCATCGCCTGTTCAACCGCAGCGTAGTGTGATTCGTCAAGTTCAGTCAAAGGCAGTCGCATGGTGGGGCCCATCAGGCCCAAACGGGAAACAGCATATTTAGCGGGAATAGGGCTGGCTTCTATAAATAGATCGTTATGCAACGGGTCGAGGGTCGCATTAATCGAATCGGCGCGGTCAAAATCGCCGTTGAGTGCAGCCTGGCACATCTGGTGCATAGACAGAGGCGCTACATTGGCGGTGACTGAAATACAGCCCTTGCCGCCCAGCTTCATCAGCTCAAGGGTGGTGCCATCATCGCCGGACCAGACAAAGAAATCATCGGGTGAGCGTTCGATCAGATCTTTGCCTGCCGCCATATCACCCGTCGCATCTTTGATGCCGATTATATTGCTAATGGCCGCCAGCTTGATAGAAGTGTCATTATCCATGTTGCGCATGGTACGCCCCGGCACGTTATACAAAATTTGAGGAATGGCGACAGCTTTGGCAATGGCCTGAAAGTGCAGAAATAAACCGGCTTGTTCAGGTTTGTTGTAATAGGGTACTACCAGCAGGGCAGCATCTGCGCCGGCCTCATGCGCCAGCGCAGTCATGTCAATCGCTTCTGCGGTGCTGTTTGAGCCGGTGCCGGCAATGACTGGCAACCGACCAGAGGCAAAGGTCAGGGTTTGTTTTATAACATCCAGGTTTTCCTTGTGCGTGAGCGTGGCTGATTCGCCCGATGTGCCGACTGAAACAATCGCATCTGTCTGATTTTCAATGTGAAATTCAACCAGTCGCTCGAGTGCGGGATAATCCACGCTACCATCGACGTGCATTGGCGTTACTAACGCCACCATACTGCCTGTAAACATGATAAAAAGGTCTGGAAAAGAAGACCGAAAATTGTACCTGTGAGCGCTTAAAAGCTCAAGCTAAGACTGATGTTTAGATCTGAAAATTTGTGGATAAGCGCCGGGCAGGGATTCGATACTTTTTTATGGTGGTCGATTATAATCAGCGACCGGAATAAACGAATATAACCGAATAAACTGAAAATGATAGATTGGGATGAGGTCGATACCGTTTTTCTGGACATGGATGGTACCTTGCTGGATCTGCGTTTTGACAACCACTTCTGGCTGGAACACGTGCCGCTGCGCTTTGGACAGCGCCATGGTATTTCTACCGGGCAGGCCAGAGCGCAGTTATTCCCAAAAATGACTCAATTGCGTGGTCAGCTCGACTGGTATTGCACAACCTTCTGGAGCAAGGAGCTGGATTTGCCGATTATAGAACTTAAGCGTGAAGTATCCCATCTCATCAAAGCGCGCGCGCACGTCGAGTCGTTTTTGAAGTATTTGCGCGGGCTGGATAAACGAATTGTATTATTCACCAATGCGCATGAAGATACCCTGGCATTAAAAATGGAAAAAACAGGGCTGGAGGCACAATTTGATAAAACCATCACTTCACATTCTCTCGGCCATGCCAAGGAGGTGCAAGCAGCCTGGAGTGTGCTGGACAGGGTATACGATTTTGATCCGGATCGAGCGCTTTTTATCGATGATAGTTTCAGTGTGCTCGACAGTGCACGCGCCCATGGCATCGCTCGCCTGTTCGGTATTAAAATGCCCGATTCCGGAGGGGATCCGCTAAGCCATCCACACTATACCCTGCTCGACAGTTTTGAGCAGATCATGCCTCGCCGGAATACGTCCTGATTATGAGCTTTAAGGCACATATAAACGAGCGAATCGCTTCAGGCGGCATGCTTGAGGATGCAGAGCAATCGGTGCTGGTCGATGCCTTGTCCCGGCTGAGTGATGAACTGGCAACGTATGAGCGCAAATCGACGGGCTGGCGGTCTAAATGGAGGCGCCCGGGAAAATCCCTTTCTGTGCCGCCCGGTGTCTATGCATGGGGTGGTGTCGGGCGTGGTAAGACATTTTTGATGAATGCCTTTTTTGAGGCGGCGCCTACGCAGTTTAAATGGCGCATTCATTTCCACCGGTTCATGCTTTGGGTGCATGAGCAAAACGGTAAACTCGCGGGAGAGCAGGACCCGCTCAAACACATAGCGAAACTGGTTTCAGCCAAGAATCGGCTTTTGTGCCTGGATGAGTTTATGGTCACCGATATTGCCGATGCCATGATTTTGTATCGGCTGCTCAAGCATTTGTACCAGCAGGGCGTGGTGATCGTGACGACTTCTAATATCGAGCCGGACGGTTTGTATCACAATGGTATTCAGCGTGATTTGTTTCTACCGGCTATCGAATCAATCAAGCAGCATAGCGAGGTGGTTGAAATCAGGGGCGACAGCGATTTTCGTAAACAAGCCTGGGTATGCGAGGAAATTTATTATTCGCCACTCGGCGAAAAAGCCGATGCTGGCCTGGCGCATTGCCATACCCAGCTGACCGGCTTTCCCGATCCCCGGCCAACCAGTTTGGCGGTAGCAGGAAGAACTATTGAGGCGATCTCTGTCGCCGATGACGTCGCCTGGTTCGATTTTAAGAACCTGTGTCAAACCTATCGTTCGCAGAAAGACTATATCCAGCTTTCCAATCAGTTTAATACACTGATTGTGTCGGATGTTCCCGAGTTGGGGCCTGAGGACGATGCGGCTGCGCGCCGCTTCATTAACCTGATCGATACGGCCTACGATTACGATGTAAATATACTGGTTTCTGCTGCCAGGCCGCCGGATAGCATTTATACAGGGTCGCACCTGGCGCGCCCGTTCAAGCGTACCGCCAGTCGTTTATGGGAGATGTCGACCCCGGGTTATTTGACGCGGCCCAGAAAAACAGCTTGAGCTCCGGGGTTGTTTGAACGGTGGAGGCGCTATGCTTATCCACTCTATATTCCAGGGATAGAATTGCGCACAGTAGGTTTATACCAATATAAACCCATATTTTTCTCACAAAAAGCTAGACAAGGCCAATGGGCCTAAGTATCATTCGCCTCAAAGCCGCAAATCACTCTATTTCGGTTCTATTTCCAATAGCGCACCACGCCAGTGGGTCTTGCGCGAATAACATTCATAACGTTGAAACAACATACCTTCTGTGCGTTACCACGCCTCTCTCAGGGATTAATCATTGAACAAGCCAGACATTGTCAGTTTAACTGACCTCAAACTCAAAACACCTGCCGAACTCGGAGCCTTAGCGCGCGAGCTTGGTCTCGACAATATCGGTCGTAGCCGCAAGCAGGATCAAATTTTCGGTATTCTTAAGTCCCAGGCTAAAAAAGGCCTTGATATACACGGCGGCGGTGTGGTCGAAATACTGCAGGACGGCTTTGGCTTTTTGCGTTCGTTTAGTAGTTCATATATTGCCGGCCCGGATGACATTTATGTTTCGCCCAGCCAGATTCGTCGTTTTGGCCTGAGAACAGGCGATACCGTCGATGGCCTGATTCGCCCGCCCAAAGATTCTGAGCGCTATTTTGCGCTGCTCAAGGTCAAAACCATCAATGATCAGGACCCGGATGAAGCCAAGCGTAAAATATTGTTTGAAAATGCCACACCCATCCACCCGGATGAGCGTTTTCGCCTGGAGCGCGAAACCGGCTCCTCTGAAGACATTACCGGTCGTGTTATCGATTTGATCGCGCCGCTGGGCAAAGGCCAGCGTGGTTTGATTGTATCGGCGCCCAAAACGGGTAAAACAGTGATGCTGCAGCAGATTGCGCAATCGCTTGCCGCCAATTATCCGGAAGCCTATTTGATGGTGTTGCTGATCGATGAACGCCCGGAAGAAGTGACAGAAATGTCGCGCATGGTGCGTGGTGAAGTGATTGCTTCTACTTTTGACGAGCCTGCGACACGACACGTACAGGTCGCTGAGATGGTTATCGCCAAAGCCAAGCGCCTGGTTGAACATAAAAAGGATGTGGTTATCCTGCTTGATTCCATTACCCGCCTGGCGCGCGCCTATAATACCGTCGCACCTTCTTCGGGTAAGGTATTGACCGGTGGTGTAGATGCAAATGCCTTACAAAAGCCCAAGCGTTTTTTCGGTGCCGCGCGCAACCTTGAAGAAGGTGGCAGTTTAACCATACTCGCTACCGCGCTGGTCGACACCGGTTCGAAGATGGACGAAGTAATCTACGAAGAATTTAAGGGCACGGGTAATATGGAAGTGCATCTGGATCGTCGTATCGCTGAGAAACGCGTTTATCCTTCGACCATCATCAATAAATCGGGCACACGCCGCGAAGAGTTGCTGATGGAACCGGATGAGTTACAGAAAATCTGGTTGCTACGCAAATTATTGCACCCGATGGATGATATTCAAGCCATCGAATTCCTGCTGGATAAGCTCAAGGCAACCAAGAACAATGCTGAATTTTTCCAGTCGATGAATCGTTAAAACCACAGGAGATGGGGCTTCAGCCCCGCTTCCTGAAAAACTGCTCTTGAATGCTTGCGTTTAAGAACCATTTTATCTATATTCACCGCCCCATTTTTGGGAGCTAACTAACTATTTGCCTTGAGTCAGTCAGGGCAAGCATCAACGAGGGTTTAAACATGAAAGCCGATACTCATCCGCAATACAGCACCGTTAACGTCAGCTGCGCCTGTGGCAATAGCTTTGAGACGGGTTCTACGCAAGGAAAAGACATCAGTGTTGAAGTCTGCTCTGAATGCCATCCTTTTTATACCGGGCAGCAGAAAGTGGTTGATACCGCAGGCCGTGTTGGTAAATTCCAGGCACGTTACGGTCGTAAAGCGTAAATAGAGCGGAGGTAATATTGACGGAATTCCCATGAAATTCGTCGGTATCCGAGCCACAAGGGCGCCCATTCGCGGTGCCCTTTTTATTTGTCTGCTGTTTCTGGCCGCATGCGCCAATGGTGCGGGTGATGAACAGCTGGTTGGGGTCAGGAAAGTTATTGATGG
>JAUVBY010000136.1 GCA_030590945.1 Gammaproteobacteria bacterium
AAAAAACGGTTAGTGAACCTGGCGCGCAGGGGACAGCCAGAACAGGCAGCGATAACGATGTGCCGGATAATATTCCCGACGGAAGCGATGATGATGTAGTTGCAAGGCAACTACGCGAGGCCGCTGAGAAAGAGACCGACCCTGAACTAAAGAAAAAGCTTTGGGAAGAATATCGGCGTTATAAGGAAGGCACCGGATAGGATATATGAAGGAGAGCAATCAATGCGCCTGAAAATACTTTTCACACTCACCTTATTGCTACTCACAGCTTGCGCCACGACAGGTGGCCAACGAAATGTCGACTCCAGTGAAACGTTGGCGCGTGTAGATCAGGAAGTCATTGAATCGCAACTACTGGATGTCGATATCGCCTTGTTTGACCCGGGCGAACTGCCAGACAATGAAGAGAAATCACGCGGCTTAAGCATGGAGATTCGCGAAGCTGAAGCCCGTTTTATACCGGTTCACCTGCGCGCAGTAATGGAAAAAACCGGTTACTGGGGTGCGGTGCGTGTCTTGCCTGATGCCCGCGAAGGGTACGAACTGTTAGTCCAGGGCACCATTATTGTCTCAGATGGAGAAACTCTGGCGCTAAGTATTCAGGCGCTGGATGCCAGCGGCCGGACCTGGCACAGCCGCAGTTACTGGGGTAAATCCACGCTTGAAGACTACGCCAACGCGACGTCTGGAAGCGATGGTTTCCAAACGGTATATCGCGCGATTGCCAACGACCTTGCACAATTTCGCAATTCACTTAGCAACGAGGAACGCACCACCATTCGCCGTATTGCCAGTATGCGTTTCGCCTCGGACATGGCGCCGGACGCCTACGCCGGGCATCTTGGCAAAGATGAATCAGGCCAGTTCCGGCTAATCCGATTGCCCGCGGAAGATGATCCGGCTTATCAGCGGGTTCAACGCATCCGCGAACGCGATTTTCTGCTCGTTGACACGCTCAACGGACACTACGATAACTATTATCGTGATATGCGCAAACCCTACGAAGAGTGGCGTAAGGCGCGCAGTATAGAAGCCGAAGCCCTGCGTGAGGTTAAACGAAAAGCAAATGCCAGCAAAGCGCTTGGCGTTATGGCCATTCTTGGCGCGATTGCGATCGAAGCCACGGGCAGTAGCTCCACACGCGCCTCCACAGGGACCGTCCGCGACATAATGGTGCTCGGGGGCCTGTATTCCATTAAGCATGGCATGGATATCAATGCACAAAGCACCCTGCACGAAGAAGAAATTAACGAGTTGGGCGAATCTTTCAGTGCTGAAACAGAGCCCATGGTCGTCAACGTCGACGGTGAAATACACAAATTGACTGGATCAGCTGAAGCACAATACGTACAATGGCGTGACTTAATGAAGAAAATTTACGCATCGGAGACCGGACTGGAGCCGGAAATAATGCCTGGCACTACGGACGAACCCGAGATTGAGTCTAACAATACAATAAACTCTGATGCCACAGAGAAGGCACCCGAATCATGACACCGATTTCGCCTCCTCCCGACTTAAAGCCCCCGGGCTATAAATCAGAAGATACACCTTCATCCAGCAACGCGCAACGCCAGCGTAAGCTGCTTTGGGGCCTGGCGGCACTGTTGTTTGCGCTGGCACTCATCGTGGTTTTCGTTCTTCCCGAAAAAATACAGCAGCAAGACCCGTCTCCGGTCGCTCGCGTACAAAATGAGCAGCCGCAATCCACGGTCAGCACCACCAATGTAGCCCAACATGATGCTGGTTTGGCGCTGCAGGCATTTCTGCGATTGCGCGCGCAACCGGCATTGCTGGAGGCCGAGGTATGGGCTCCCGATGCATGGTCATTGTCCGTTACTGCTTCTGAACTGGGCGACGAACACTATGGCCACCGCCGTTTTAAAGACGCACGCCTGGCTTATCTGGCTGCAACGCAGCACCTGATTCAGCTGCAATCCGATCGCCCAAAAATATTGCTCGATACGCTGGCCTACGCTCAGGCATCGCTTGAGGAGGGTAATATCGTGCAATCCATCCACGCCTTTGAACGCGTGCTGGCGATGCAGACGAATCATCCACAGGCAATGATCGGGCTGGCACAGGCACGGGTTCGAGAACAAATTCTCGGTCTAATGGAGGATGGGCGACAAGCTCAATCTGCAAACAGGCTCGCGGATGCGGCCCAGGCCTATGAAAAAGCGCTGAAGCTGGATACAAGTTATCAATCGGCCCGAACTGAGCTGGCAAAGGTATCCGGACAACTGGCCCATCTGGAGTATCAAAAGGCCATGAGCGGCGCTTTAAGTGCGCTAAAGGCTGGCGATCTAAACCAGGCTGGTTTGGCGCTTAAGCAAGCAGCCAAAATTGAGCCTGATACGGTTGAATTGCAAGATGCAAGACAGCGTCTGCAGAGCGCGAGACAAAAATCTGCCCTTGATTCATTGCGAAAACAGGCGCAAGAATTTGTATCAAATGAACAATGGGCTGAGGCAGAAACGCAATATAAAAAAGCGCTTGGCATCGATAGTCAGGCTACATTTGCGAGTAGCGGACTGGGCCACGCGCAATCGCGCAAAACATTAAATGTGCAACTTGATCACTATCTTGAAGCACCCGAACGACTGGCTTCGGACGAGCCACTGAATAATGCCAGGTTACTGTTGGAAGCCAATGTAAATATTCCGGCAAACGAACCGCTGCTGGCGAGCAAGCTATCTGCGCTTAGAGAGGCTATCGAGGTCGCAAGCACGCCCATTACGCTTGTCATCGAATCCGATAGTCAGACACAGATCACCATTTACCATGTCGGCCGTCTCGGCGCCTTTGAGCAAAAGGTAATTCAGCTGCGCCCCGGCCAATATACCGTAACCGGCGCGCGCGAAGGGTATCGGGATGTACGTAAAGTGATTTCGCTCAGCCCCGCCACACCGCAACATCTAAGCATACGCTGCGAGGAACTCATTTGAGCCGGGAATACCACATCGATGATTTACTGGGGCACCGGCAGATAGCAGAGTCGGATCTGCCCCTGAACATCGGTGGTCTCCGCCAGGAGGGCATTGTATTACCCGGGACAACTCCAGAGCAGCTGCTGGCGTATATTGCATTGTCACAAGAGCATGTTTATGTGCAAGCCACCAATAATGAAATCGCGGTGTTTTTGAACGATGAACGCCTCAGCGAACCGGCCTGGCTCAAATCAGGTGATCGTATTCAAATCGAAGACAGCCTGATTACCTGGACGGTTCAGGGCGACAGGGTGCTTATTGCGGTACATAAACAAGCGCTCGATCACAAGACCGAGGCACCGGTACCGGCACCCATAAACAGCCCATTGCCGACCATCAGCAATGACCTCCCTGTACATACGCCCGAGGCAGTGACCGGGCACAGGGGGAAAAAATCCCTGACCCGCACCTATGTACTGCTTGGCGTGCTGTTTTTAACAGCCGCATTTTTGTTGCTCTCTACACCAGTGTCGATTAACCTTCAACCCGCTGCGCAAAATCTGAGCATGAAAGGTTTTCCACCCCCGCTGAAAATAGGCAGTTTACACCTTGCGATGCCGGGCCACTATACGATCGAAGCCAACCTTCCCGGCTACATACCTCTGCAAGAAGAGGTAGATATCAAAATGGGCAGTAGCGTCACGCTGAACTATACCCTTAATGAATTCCCAGGCCTTCTTCATATCAACACCGAACCCGCGGCCATTGCTACATTACAAGTTGATGGCGTTGATATTGATGTAGATGCTGGAGGCCGTGCGCATATAAGCCGGGGAAATCATCACCTGCGCGTTACCACGGCGCAATACCTGCCTTATGAACAAACCATCGAGATCAAGGGATACGGCCAGATACAGCAACTGAACATTCAACTTCAGCAGGCATGGGCCAATATATTTATTTCCAGCCAACCGGCGGGCGCTCAGATTTTAGTGGATGGTAAGCCTGTCGGGCGAACCCCTCTAACAGCACAAATTTTGCAAGGCCAGCGCAAAATAGAACTTACATTACCGGGCTATAAAACCATTTCTATCACACGCGATTTCCTGGCTACTAATGATGGTGTATTGGACCTTTTCCAGATGCTTCCGGTCGATGGACGGCTATCTATTACCAGTCTGCCCGCCAAGGCCAGCGTAAGCCTGGACGGCAAATTTATAGGAACAACACCCATGGATATTGCGGTCCTGTCTAATGAACAACATCATCTGAATTTGACGAAGCCCGGATACGCGATGATTGAAAAGGAAATTAAGCTGCTGCCCAATGAAATGCTCAAATTAAACATCAAACTGCAGGCTCAAATCGCGACCGTATTTTTAACCACCTCTCCCAAGAATGCGACACTACAGATAGATGGGAAACTTCAAAGCAAACAAAATGGCCATTTTGAGCTGAGTGTACGCCCGCATGTAATCACACTCAGCAAGCGCGGCTATGCCAGCAAAATGATCACCGTAACGCCCCGGCCTGACATAAGCCAGTCAATCGAAATTGAACTTGACACCGCCCGGCAACAGCGCACACAACAGCAGAGCCTTGCGATGCCAACTGAAAGCACCAGTCCCGGCGGGCAAACTCTTAAACTCATCAGGCCGGAAGGCAACTTCAGCATGGGAGCCTCGCGCCGTGACGCCGGGCGACGAGCCAATGAAAGTCAGCGCCTGGTCGCTCTGGTGAGGCCTTTTTACATCGCTGTCAATGAAACCACCAATCATGAATATCGGCTATTCCGGTCTACGCATCAATCCGGCACATTAGACGGCGCTGATCTTAATGATGAACAACAGCCGGTGGTTAACGTCAGCTGGGATGATGCTGCGCGCTATTGCAACTGGCTCAGCCAAAAACAGGGCCTGCCTCAAAGTTATGTTGAGGAAAACGGCAAGATGCGCGCCGTTCAGCCCATGACCACCGGATATCGTCTTCCCACCGAAGCAGAATGGGCCTGGGTCGCGCGCCGCCACCAGCAACGCACCGAGCAACGCTACCCCTGGGCTGGCCGCTACCCCCCCGAAGCAGTAAGCGGAAATTATGCGGATACGCACATTGCTGATGCCCTGGCAGACGTGGTCCCGGGTTATGATGATGGCTATCGTGGCACCGCAGCGGTTGGCAGTTTTCCAGCACGACCATCAGGCATATACGACCTGGGCGGTAATGTTTCAGAGTGGATGCATGATTACTATGCAATTTACCCGGATGAAGCCACGAAATTGGTCACCGACCCCGCGGGGCCACTAACCGCTGCGCATCGAGTGGTGCGGGGCGCGGGCTGGCGCCACGGCAACATCACCGAGTTGCGCTTGAGCTACCGCGATTACAGCAATAAACCGCGCTATGACCTGGGTTTCAGAATTGCTCGCTACGCCAGATAAACCAGGATGAAATTAAGCCACCCCTTTTTAACTTACCCGCTTGTACTCGTACTGTTACTGACCAGCATATTGAGCATAAGTTTAAGTAGCGCTCAGCAAACAGAGGTTGAAACGCCCGTTGCAATACCCGTAGAGCCAAACCCGGCACCTGGAGAAAATGCAGGTCAACAAACGACGGCCAATCCCGAAAATGGTGGCGCAGCGAGCGCTCGAACAACCACCCGATTCACCCCTACCGAAAAAATTCACGCCGATGATGCGGTTTCGTTTCCGGTAGACATATAAAGCTTGTTCAACATGTCCATGAAAAACACCTTCCGCAATGAATTTGTCTATCAGGTATTTGCCCTGCTAATCGCATTTATTGTGGTACACGCGGTATACGTCAGCCTGGTGCGCCCCGCGGCCACCGGGCACATGCAGCAGGAGGCCGCCAATATGGCAGCAAACCCGGACTACATCAGCCAGGATTCCTTCTACGTTATTATCAAAGATTTTGAACAGGAAACCTGCTTCATACTGATGTTATGGGCTCTGTCTATTCTGAGCTATAAAGGCCTGGCTACGCGGCGTCAGAGCGCCATGCTGGAACGCGACTTATTGCAACTTCCTGACGGTCTGCCCATCGGCATTGAAGATACGCGCGCACTATCTGAACGCCTTAATACAACGTCGCCCGACGAGAGACACTACTTGCTGCCACGCGTCCTTTTAACCGGAATAGAACGATTTAGCGCGACGCGGAATGTACAGGATGTCTCCACAGCGATACGCGATGTTTGCCAGTCGGAAGGGGATCGGCTGGAATCAGAATTGTCCATTATTCGTTACATCGCCTGGGCCATCCCATCGGTTGGATTTATTGGCACGGTACGTGGCATCGGCGATGCCCTCGGCCAGGCACATCGCGCCGTGGCGGGCGATATAACCGGCGTAACCGAAAACCTCGGCGTGGCCTTTAACTCGACTTTTGTAGCCCTGGTCATCAGCATCATACTGATGTTCTTCATTCACCAGTTGCAACTTAAGCAGGAGCGTCTGATCCTGGATACTGAACAGTACGCAGATCACTGGTTAATTAGAAAATTGCGCACCTAGGAGTCTGTCGGATAAGGCAACATGAAACGCCGCTCAATTACACCGTTTTCCCTGTCGTTTCTCGATGTCATGTTTTGTGGGTTTGGCGCGGTAGTACTGTTGGTTTTGATTATTAATACCCAAACCGTGCAGGCACGCAATGAGGCGTTCGCTGATTTGCGCGCTGAAGTAGTACGCCTGGAAAGCCAGGTCATTATCGGGGAAGAAAACCGGGTCGTGGCTCGCAACAGCCTGACTGCCAGCGACAAGGAACTTGTATTGATGCAGGGTGATGCACGCGAGGTTCAAAATAATCTCATTGAGATTCAAGCCGGATTGACGGATTTAAATCTGGAAACCAGCGCCAGTCTTACTCACATCAATAAGCTCAAATCAGATCTTAAAGGCCTGGATAAAACCACGCGTGAGTTGGCAGCCAGGCAAACCACGTCGGGTGACAAAGTCCATAAATTCACCGGTGACGGTGATCGACAATATCTGACCGGGCTCAAGCTGGGTGGCAGGCACATTCTGATCATGCTGGATGTATCCGCCAGCATGCTGGACGAAACCATCGTCAACATCATTCGCCTGCGCAACCTGGGTGAACAACACCAACGCACCGCCCTGAAATGGGTGCGTGGGCGAAATACTGCCGAATGGCTGATCGCCAATCTCCCGCCCAAAGCCCGCTTTCAGGTACACCTGTTTAACACCCTTTCCAGGCCGGCATTGACGAACAGCCAGAACCGCTGGTTATCGGCCAACAACGCAGAAGAGATCAGTGGCGTGGTAAGCGCCTTACGTGACACTGTACCCGCGGGTGGTACCAGCCTGTATCAGGCATTTAAGAAGGCTAAACAACTTGAACCCCGGCCGGATAATATTCTGTTAATCACCGATGGTCTGCCCACACAAGGGCAACGAACGCCATCTAACACGACTGTTACCAGCTCGCAACGGCTGGCGCATTTTAACCGGGCCATCAAGCAGCTTCCATCCGGTGTGCCGGTTAATACCATATTGTTACCCATGGAAGGGGATGTGTACGCTGCCGCGGCGTTTTGGGAGCTCGCAGTCAA
>JAUVBY010000094.1 GCA_030590945.1 Gammaproteobacteria bacterium
TGTATCGTTCCCAGTCAAAGCAAGGGCCGGGATCAGTTTTTCTCCCGGGGGCGATGTCGCTATGGCCCACCAGGCGCTGCGCGGTTATGGCTGGATAAGCCGTAATCAAGGTTCGGCTCAGGGAAGATAGCGTTGAATACTGCTCTTCGGTGAACGCCTGTGTATCACACCCTTCCAGCTCAATTCCGAGGGAGTAATCATTGACGCGGTTCAGGCCTCGAAATTCTGATGGCCCCGCATGCCAGGCGCATTCTGATGTGGCTACGAACTGACATAGTTGGCCATCGCGTTTAATATAAAAGTGGGAGGATACCTTCAGGCCGGCGATGGATTCAAAGTAGGGGTCTTGTGAGTTATCCAGTTTGTTACAAAAGAAATCTTCTACAAAATTATTCCCGAATTTACCTGGTGGCAGGCTGATGGCATGAATCACCAGGGTATTGATAAATGCCGTGTGTGGCCGGGCGCTCTGATTGTGTGAGGGCAACCAGAGCGCCTGATCGATCCGGCCGGTCTTAGGGTTAAATTGCATGAATCAGAAATCGATGAGTGTTTAAGTTTGATGGTATAGTTGTCGTGAGTTTACGCTGCAAGCAGTCGGTTGCTTGCACTTTATGATTGTTACTACTCAGGCCCTTGCCCGATGGTGACTTATTTATACCATGCAAAGAGAGGGAAAACGTGTCAGATAATAAAATAAACGCCCGGGGTGATTGCCTGTGTGGGGCGATTAAAATTACAGTGGATGGTCCAGTAGCGCGTATGGCGCAATGCCATTGCCGGGATTGCCAGCGATCGTCCGGTACCGGGCACATGTCGCTGATATTTTTGAGCGAAGACAATGTCACCATCAGTGGAGAGGCGACGGGCTACGCATCCACTACGGACTCGGGTAATACCAACACGCGTAGTTTTTGTCCGACCTGTGGTAGCCGTGTATTCGGTACCAACACGTTGCGCCCCGGAATGTTTGCCATTCCAGTGGGTGTATTTGAAGACCGAAGCTGGTTCAAGCCGGATGTGGTGGTGTACAGTAAAAACCGTGATGAATGGGATATTTCGGATACTGAAACGCCCAGCTTTGAGATGATGCCGCCGGCCTGAGCGCGTTTGTCAGGCCCGGTGTTATGAGTGTAGGTCTTATTTCACTCGATCATTTGCTGATCGCGTTTATTCCAGTAATTCTGGTTGCGTGGATCTACTTCAGATGGTCGCTGGATACAGCCGAAGTTGGCGTGGCAGTGGTGCGTATGACCGCGCAGTTATTACTTATAGGCTATGTACTGGCGTGGCTGTTCGAGCAGCAGCATACCGCTGTCCTGGGTTTAGTCATGCTAATCATGGCGCTGGCCTCAACCTGGATCTCCCTTAGAAAAGTAAAGCAGGCGCGTACGCATCTATTTTTCAAAACCTTGCTGGTGATCACGCTGAGCAGTCTTTTTATTCTTGGAATCGTGGTCGCCGGAGTGCTGTCGCTGAACCCCGCCGAGCACTCGCGCGTGGTCATTCCCCTGGCCGGAATGATTTTTTCCAGCGCAATGACAGCGATCAGTCTGGCCGCCGAACGGTATTACTCAGATTGCGAAAATGGCGCTAGCCATGTTACCGCTCGCGACAAGGCTTTTGGCGCATCGCTGATTCCGATTACCAATTCTATGCTGGCAGTGGGACTGGTGGCTTTACCGGGCATGATGACCGGGCAGATATTGTCCGGGGTATCGCCGCTGCTTGCGGTGCGATATCAGATTGTGGTCATGTGTATGATTTTCGGAGTGGCAGGCCTGTCATCCGCATCTTTTCTGCATTGGGTGGCACGAGATTTAATTACGCGCAAAACAAATACACGCTCCAGTAGCGATTAAAACAGCTCTGAAAATAATACAATATCCACCTGTTCACCCACTTTTGCGCCCGTAGACTCGATGCTTAGCGAAACAAAGCAATTGCCAGCGGCCATCGAACTCAACACTCCTGACCCCTGATATTTACGTACGTCCACGATTAGCTCACCGGATTCATCATTGTAGGCCCGACCGCGTTGAAACTCGCTGCGCCCGGGGCGTTTGCGAATATCAGACGTGGTTTTTGCCTTGAGCTGTATGGGATGGGTGCTAACTTCGCCGCTGAGTTTTTCGATGGCGGGTTTAACGCAGTTCGCGAAACTGGTCATAACTGATACTGGATTACCCGGCAGGCCAAAAAACACGCTGTTTTTCAGCCCTCCAAAAACCAGTGGGCGCCCCGGCTTGATGGCAATTTTCCAAAGATTTACTTTGCCCAGCTCGGATAAAATATCATAAATGTAATCCGCTTCGCCAACCGAGGCGCCTGCAGAAGTCACCACCATATCGGCTATTTCATCGCCTTTTAAGATAACTTTTTTGATGGTTTCGTAATCGTCACCCACTACCCCGAGATCGATGCCTTTCACGCCGGCATTTTTCAGCATGGCGTACAGAGTATGTCGGTTGGAATCGTATAACTCACCAATTTTTAACGATTCTCCGACCTGGCGAATCTCATCCCCGTTTGAGAAAAAGGCCACACGCGGTTTTTTAAACACCTTTACTTTACTAAATCCGAGTGAGGCCAACAGGCCCAGGTCTGCCGCGGTTATGCGTCGTCCGGTTTGAAATACCGTTGTACCTTCCTGGATATCTTCGCCCGCCTGGCGAACGTTTTGGCCTGTTTTTGCCGCTTTAGTGATGCGCATGGTATCGCCTTCCAGTGAAACATATTCCTGCATTACCACGGTGTCGGTATTATTGGGCATGACGGCACCTGTCATGATTTTGACGGTTTCGCCCGCGTTAACCTCGGCGTGGAAAGGTTTTCCTGCATAGGCAGTGCCAATTACGCGCAAACTACTGAGGCCATCAGTGTTTAGTTCATTGCCGTTGAGGGCATAGCCATCCATCGCTGAATTAGTGTGGTTGGGGACATTTGCCGGAGCCTGTATATCCTCGGCTAATACGCGCCCAAAGGCTTTGCGTAGTTTGACGGTTTTGCCTTGAGCGGGCGCCGGAACCGCTGCCAGGATTTCTGCAACGGCCGCCTCCAGGGGCAGGCTGCCCGGATCAAACACATCACAGCCGGGGCCCATAGGTTTTTTGCTTGATTCGTTCATGGCTGTGGCTCTCTTTCCCAGTCGCCTGATTTGCCGCCGGCTTTCTTCAGGATATGCACACCATTGATCTCCATGCCACGATCAACCGCCTTACACATATCATATATGGTCAGCAAGCCGGCGTTCACCGCCATTAGTGCCTCCATCTCAATGCCTGTACGTTCTTTCGTATGGGTAGTAACAGTACAAATCACCGCGCTTTGAGTATCATCAATTTCAAACTCAACGCTGACTTTGGTGAGCATGATCGGATGACAAAGCGGAATGATTTCAGCTGTTTTCTTTGCCGCCATGATGGCTGCGATGCGCGAGATGGTCAATACATCGCCCTTTTTATGATCACCGGCCTTTATTTTGGTCAGCGTATCCGGCAGCATACTAATCTGCCCCCGCGCAATTGCGATACGGGCAGTGATGGCTTTGTCTCCGACATCGACCATATGAACCTGTCCTTCGGTGTTAAAATGGGTGAGTTCTGTATTCTCTTTGGGTGGCATGATTAGTAATAATAATTTGCTAGAATTATATTGTATTATAAACACGAAGACCGGAGGAATAAAACATGGCAGCGACCGAATCAACAATGCTGGAACTGGGCGTAAAGGCGCCTGATTTTAATTTACCCAATACCAATCCCAATTTTGCGGCGAATACCGCCTCGCTGGCAGATTTTGCTGATGCAAAAGCCCTGCTGGTGATGTTTGTGTGTAATCACTGCCCCTATGTGATTCATTTGCGTAGCGCATTGGTTGCGCTTGCGAATGACTATGCCGCAGCAGGCCTGAAGGTGGTGGCGATCAGCGCGAACGATGCTGATAACTATCCCCAGGATGGGCCGGATGCGATGCGTGAAGAAGCCGAAACCTACAATTTTCCCTACGCCTATCTGTACGATGAGAGCCAGGCGGTGGCCAAAGCCTACAAAGCCGCCTGTACTCCGGATTTCTATTTATTTGATGGCGGGCAAAAACTGGTCTACCGCGGGCGCTTTGATGGTTCGCGGCCCAAAAATGATATTCCTGTCACGGGCGACGATATGCGCCGGGCCGTCGAGACGGTCCTCGCCGGTCGTACGTCTGCGGCAGAGCAAATCCCCAGCATGGGTTGTGGTATCAAGTGGGTACCGGGTAACGAGCCTGCATATTTCGGATAGACACTACTGTGCAGCGCCTCCCCCTTTGTCAAAGGGGGACTGAGGGGGATTTGCGGTTCTAAAATCTCCCCCAACCCCTCTTTATTAAAGAGGGGGATTCAAATGCTCGCTTCAACCTCAATCACCTGATCACAAAGCTGTCTTGCGTCTTCGGCCTGATGCGTGGCCAGCAGCAGGGTCAGGTTTTTCTCCTGCATCAGGCGGTTGATCAAATCGCGCATTTCCTGCTGGCGTTTTTCGTCCAGCCCGGCAAAAGGTTCATCCAGCAGTAACAGGGGTTTATCGCGAGCCAGGCATCGAGCCAGTGCGACGCGTTGTTGTTGGCCGCCTGACAAGGTGCCGGGTTTTCTGCCTTGCATGCCCGACAGTCCCACCCAGTCTAACGACTCCTCGACCAGTCGATGCTGTTTCGCGCTTAGCTTTAAGTTCGGGCTCAGGCCGATGGCAATATTTTTCCATACGTTCAGATGGGAGAATAAATTATGATCCTGAAACAATATGGTCAAAGGGCGTTCAGCGGGTTCCAGGGCATCCAGACGTTGGCCCTGGAAATAGATTTCGCTGTGGTGCGCCTGGTAAAATCCTGATACGACGCTCAGAATACTGGATTTTCCCGATCCGCTCGACCCCATTAACGCCGCGCCCGTACCAGCAGGCACACTAAAGCTACAATCAATTTTTAGTGTATCGTAACGTATTTTTATTTCAGCTTTGAGCATCAGAACTTTTCTCATCTCCAATCAGGTGTTCGATAAACCAGAATAGTGCAAAACACAGCAGGCACAAGAGCATAGCGACCACCGCAGCTTCTTCCATGCGATAGGCGCCGAACAAGCGATAAATGAGCAGGGGAAGGGTGGATAAATCCTGAGTGCCGAACAGGGCGATCACGCCCATATCCCCCATCGATAACGTGGCGGCCAGTGCCAGTGCGAATCCGACGGGTTTGCGTATATTAGGCCAGTAGGCGAGTTTGAACCGGTCCCAGCCTCGTATTCCAAGACTGGCGCTAAGCCGGTCTACCTGCTGAGAGCTTGCGTAAATAGCGGGTTGCAGTATGCGCAGTACGAATGGTACCGCCAGCATAGCATTGATAAGTATGACCAGATAAAGCCCGAGTTGTGATAAACCCGCCATGGAACGCAATAACAGAAAAAGCCCCATGCCCAGGCTTAGAGGGGGTACCACCAGAATAAGCGCGCTACCAATGTCCAACAGCATGCTTTTACGGGCAGCACCTTTGCGTTGCAGGTCTGTATACAAAAAGGCGATGGGCAGGCTGAGCGAAAGTGCCAGTATGGCAGCGCTGAGGCTGATTATCAGCGAACTCAAGGTGGCTTGAATAAAGTCGGCTCGAACTATTATCTGGAGCAGCGCAGGATTCATCGCTTTAAGAAAAACCGCCAGCAGGGGGGACACGATATAGGCGCCAAGCAGGGTAATGATCAGAATATCAACAATTCGGGCGATGGAGTGATTTGTATCAGGCCTGAGTTCTGATCTGTTTTGTGTGGCCTGGAAACTGAAGCCTTTGCGTGTGCTGGAAAACAGGACAACTAGTAGCAGGCAAATCCCGATCTGGATAAAGGCCAGCTCCACACCCCGGTTCAAATCAAAATCAAAGCGCATTGCCTGATAGATCGCGACTTCAAGTGTCGACCATTTCGGCCCGCCCCCCAGCGCCAGAACGATCGCAAAGGAGGTAAAGCAGAGCATGAATACCAGCCCGGCAATGTTTGGGATTACCGACCGCAACAGGGGCCACTCTATGTATCTGAAAATTGACACCGGCCCCAGCCCCAATTGGCGCGCCAGCCGCCAGGTTTCTCCGGGTAGTGATTCGATTACGCTCAGAAACACGCGCGTGGCGAGTGGCAGGTTAAAAAAAACATGGGCGATCAAAATGCCCTTTAAGCCGTAAATTGAAAAAATGCGTTCAAATCCTAGCGCATTTAGAGCCTGGTTTACGCCCCCGTTATGGCCAAAGACGGCCGCGATGCCGAATACCGCAACCATGGTGGGAATGATCAGCGAGATACTGCTTAAGCGTATCAATAGTGCGCGCCCCCAAAACTTTTGTCGCCTTGCCAGTGCTCGTGCAAACGGGATAGCCAGGCTGATACTGATCAGTGTCGATAATCCCGCTTGCAGTACCGTATGACGAACAATACGCGAAATTTCACCGTCTACAAAAATTTGGGAGAGATCACCCGGTGGTGCCTGAGATGCCAGGCCGCCCAATGCCAGGAGGATAGTACCTGCCAGGCTACTAAATGCGATCCAGCCGAGCATGCCTATGAGCCTGTAGGGTTTGGCTGTTTTGGAGCAAAATTCACGAGATCAAATAAAATGAGTTAATCATGTGAGGGTATTGGTTGTTCCATTTGACGATCATGCCTGATTGATTAGTTTTGGCCCAGTTTTTCGATTTTCGTGACCTTTGAACGAAACATGCCAAATTCGACAGACTCCCCCGTAGTGCTGCAATGGTTAAAGCCGGGCTATTTGGATAGCGCCCGGTTAAATTCGGCTAACCACGTCTTTTTGGACGCATCGACTTCATCTGCATTCAGTAACAGGCTGCGTTCGGGCTGCACCAACTGTGAAAACTCAGCAGGTAGTGGTACGTCGGTGACCGGATACATCCAGTTACCGGTCGGAATCACAGCCTGAAATTCATCGCTTAGTATAAAGGCCATAAAGGCGTCCGCCAGCTCCGGCGAGGGGCTATTTTTCAGTTTGGCAGCAACCTCAATTTGCAGGCCATGCCCTTCGGCAAAGGCCGCCGCGTGGTATTGCGATTTTTGCTCGGCGATCAGGTGGTAGGCCGGTGAAGTGGTGTAACTTAGCACCATATCCGATTCTCCTTCGAGGAACAGGCCGTAGGCTTCCGACCAGCTTTTGGTAACGGTGACGATATTGTCAGCTAGCTCAGACCAGTAAGCGGCCGCCTGATCGCCCTTTACAGCTTGCAGCCACAAAAGCAAGCCCAGGCCCGGGGTGCTGCTGCGGGGGTCTTCGATGATGATTCTGATTGAGGAGGCGGCGAGTGCATCCAGGTTGCCGGGCACCTCGGTCAGCCTGTTTTGATCGTAAACAAAGGCAAAATAGCCGTAATCAAAGGGCACAAAAGTATCATCCTGCCAGGGAACAGGCAGCTTCAACGCGCTGGTATCAATTCCATGCGTAGCCAGCAGACCGCTCGCCCTGGCGCGGCTAAGCAGCGTGGTATCCAGTCCCAGCACAATATCAGCCGGGCTGTTTTCCCCTTCAAGTTGCACCCGGCTGAGAATGCCGGTAGAGCTGTCCGTTGCAATAAACTTGAGCTCGCAGTCGCATTGCGCTTCAAAAGCACTTTTGATTTTAGGCCCTGGCCCCCAGTCTGAGGAAAATGAATCATAGGTGTAGACCGTTAGAACCGGTTTATCGCCTGAATGTACGGCGAAAGACAAACCAAGGAGAATTAACCCAAAATACGGCGATAATTTATTTACGTGTGGCAACATTGTTTAAAAGGTTTCAGTATAAATGGAGGCGGAAGGCAAGTAGTTTATAGCCTGGTGTTCATTCGTGTTTATAAATAACTCAATACCATGCCGCTAAAAATAAAGGCACCAAGCCAGTTATTGCTTAAAAAGGCGTCAAACATACGTTTAGGGTCTTCGTCTTTAATCATCCATTGCTGGTAAAGCAGATTGGCGGCCGCGAGCGCAAGACCGCCGTAGAAGTATACGTTCATACTTTGTAAATGACCAATCCAGGCAAGAACCAGCAGGCTGGCCAGGCCGAATAAAAATACGATGATTTTGTCAAAGCGGCCAAACAGGATGGCGGTGGATTTGATGCCAATTTTAAGGTCGTCCTCACGGTCCACCATGGCATATATGGTGTCGTAGGCCACCACCAGCAATAAATTAGCCAGTACCAGCCACCAGGCTACGCCCGGGATACTGCCATGATGGGCTGTGAACGCCATGGGTATCCCCATAGAAAACGCGATGCCCAGTACGAACTGAGGAAGGTAGGTGAATCGTTTAGTGAAGGGGTACAACGAGGCAACAGCGAGCGCTAAAAATGCCACATACAGGCTTTCTCGATTAAGCTGTAAAACCAGTATCAAAGCAATGAGCAGTAATAGTATAAACGCAGTAATCGCATTACGCGCGCTGAGTTCGCCGGTGGCTAATGGCCGGTGCCGGGTTCGATCAACGTCGCCATCAAAGTTTCTGTCTGCGTAATCATTAATCACGCAACCCGCAGCACGCATTACGTATACGCCCAGGCATAGAATCAGAACAATTTTGGCCTGTGGCTGACCGTTGCCCGCAATCCAGAGCGCCCAGAGTGTCGGCCACAGCAACAAAAAAGCACCGATCGGGCGGTCCATACGCATAAGGCGAATATAAGCGAATATTTTCGTTGTAGGCATAGCAAATGGTAGTTTAGAGTCAGTGCCTTATGACCAGTATTAATTCCAGCACGGTGTATGAAGCACCGCCTTATTCTACCAGCCCTTTGCTTGCGCAACTAAGTTGTATTGAGCATGGTTTTTTTGGTGCGCGAGGAGGAGTATCTTCGGGTATTTATTCCAGCCTCAATTGCGGGTTTTCTTCGCGTGATGATCGTAAATTAGTACATGAAAACCGCCGCAGGGTGGCGGGGTGTTTTGGCCTGAATGAGGCCAATTTGCATAGCCTGAAGCAGGCGCATACTACGCGGGTTGTGCAGCTGGATTTAGACAGTGATGCACAGTTTGATATCACGGCCGACGGGATGGTTTGCAATGTGCCGGGAGTAGGGCTGGGTGCTCTGGGTGCGGATTGTGCGCCTGTTCTGTTTGTGGATCCGGTTAACCGCATCATCGGTGCGGCGCATTCAGGCTGGAAGGGCGCGCTTAACGGTATCAATGAGGCCGTGGTGAACGCCATGCAGAATTTGGGTACCCGGATTGAGAATATCCAGGTTGCTATTGGCCCGGCGATGCAACAGCAGTACTATGAGGTGCAGCCTGATTTTCAGGCGCATTTTGAGCGCATCTCACCAATTGATACCGATGCTTACTTCTGTGCGCGACAGGGAAACCTTTATTTTGATACCTCGGCTTATATTCGAGCGCGTTTAATTGCGTTGGGGGTTTGTCAAATTGAGCGCAATGACGAAGATACTTATAGCGCACCGGAGTGTTATTTTAGTTATCGCCGTAGTTGTTTTGCAGGTGAGCCGGATTATGGCAGGCAAATCGCGGTCATTACACTTCGATGAGTGCACTCAATGTTAAGCCCGGAAGCCCACATTCCAGCCAGTATGGGTTGATGTTTGCGTTTCTGGCGATATTTTTCTGGTCGACGGTAGCCACTGCATTCAAGCTGAGTCTCGCCAAAATTGGTTTTTTGCCACTGGTATTTTATTCTGCACTGGTGTCGACACTGGTTCTGGGAGTGCTTTGCCTGGCGAGCGGCAAATTGGTGCAACTGAAGTCCTGGAAAAAATCGGACTTTACGCGCTCCATTGGCCTGGGTTTACTCAATCCGGCTTTATATTACCTGGTCCTGTTTCGCGCCTATGAATTATTGCCTGCTCAGGAAGCGCAGGTTCTTAACTTCACCTGGCCCATCGTTTTGACCCTGCTTGGGGCAGTCTTTCTGGGGCAGCGATTGAGCCTGGCTTCGGCGATGGCTATTCTGGTTAGTTTTTTCGGCGTTGTAATTATCGCAACCCGTGGCGATGTTTTGAGCATGCAGTTTTCAAGCGGTGCAGGCGTGGCACTGGCCTTGATCAGCACGCTGATTTGGGCGTCTTACTGGCTGATTAACCAGACCGAGCGCCGCGATCCATTACTACGCTTATTTGTTAATTTTGTGGCGGGTGTGGCATGGATGGCGATATTGATGAGTGTAAGCGGGCAGTGGCAAATTCCTGTTGTTGAGGCATTGGCAGGCGCGGTTTACATCGGGTTATTTGAGATGTCGCTGGCGTTTTTCTGCTGGTTTCAGGCGCTACGATTAAGCGAGAATATAAGCCTGCTGAACAATATTATTTTCTTAACGCCTTTCGGCTCGCTACTGGTCATATTTCTGGTGTTAAAAGAGCCGGTATACCCGTCCACACTGATCGGGTTAATGCTGATCATCATATCGATTGTTCTCCAGAAACTGGTGACAAAAAATAGTGCCGATAAATTGCAGGAGACAGGTTAAAATAGATTCCAATACCACTTCAAACTACTCGACTTGACGATTGCTTCGGACAAATGAATAAACGCGTACTTACAACCAGCCTGGTTCTGATACTGGCCATGCTGGTGGTTCTGGTGATCGGAAAATCTGAAAATGCTAGCGGGCCAAAACAGGCTCAATATGCTGCGGAAGTTGAATCGACACCCAAAATTGACCTGACTACCGATGTGGCTATTATAAGTGGTGATACAGCTGCATTTTCCGGGCAGCAGAATGCACCGATTATTCCTTCTGAAGTGGACGAATCAGAACTTATTTTAGATCAGGAACTGTTCCCGGGACAAACAGTAGTTCGGGAATCAACCACATTTCTGATGGATTCGCTGCAACGTTTACAACAGGCGCTGGATGGCTTAGAGCGGGCAGCTGCCAACACCGAACAGGCGGTAGTAGCTATAGAAAATCAGATATCCAGCGGCTAATTCTTGCTCGATTACGGCTGGAACCGGCTTTGAACGTGGCGCATAAGAGCCTGCTATTGCGAGCCCTTATATATTATTCCCGGAATTAGACTACGCTACCAAACGATTGATCTATGCTGCCGGAAGGCGGCTCAATTCCAGCTATTTTGCAGCCTTGGGCTACCGGGCCGGATGGGAACAATCGATATAGATACTTCATGCCACCTTTGTTGTGGAACTTTTCTTCAAGCGCGTCAACCAGCTCTCTACGTTTGCCAAAATCATGCTTGGCAAAGTATTCCTGCAGTCCTTTGATCGCTTCCCAATGGTCGTCAGTAAGCTCCAGCTGATTACCTTGCGCTACCTGTATCGCTGTCGCAGTACTCCAGCCGTGGGGGGCATGACTAAAATCCTGGTCTGTGTACTGTGTCATCGGCTTTCTCCGGTTTTATTTCAAGTTATTGTGAGCGGCTTCGCTACATTGATGATTAAATATACCTCATTATTGGTATATAGATTATATTAATTAGTGGATAGGCATTAATTCTGAATCACTACTGTCCGGTTAAAGCGTCATTCCCGCGAAGGCGGGAATCTATAAGCCTGTTTCTGACGGTATTATGGATCCCCGCATACGCGAGGATGACGATAAAACGGGATTTAGGTTTTAAGTCTCTAAA
>JAUVBY010000114.1 GCA_030590945.1 Gammaproteobacteria bacterium
ATGGAGAAAATGTGGAACTTAGAATATGGGATATATGGCGTAAAAGGATCACATCATCAAACCTATACTTACCTACCTTAAACAACTGTATGACTAACCATTAAATAGTGTCACTTCTAACTGTATGGACCCTGTATTGCTAACTGTGTCTTAAAATCATCTTTTTCACATGGATTAGTCTGGTCGACTATGCATTTTCTCCACGGCTTCTTTATATAAATCCATAGCCTCATTGCTTTTGATTTCTTGATGTCAGATCCTTTTAACCACTTTCTCCCAGAAGCAAGCCAGGGGAAGTGACCCTTGGCTTTTATTTATTGCGGGCGTGTCAGACAGCTATCTAATAATTCTAAAATGACTGCTGCATACGGTGGGTTCAACTGGTCGTCGCAACACTTTATCCTTAGGTAAAAGAGATGGAGGGTTGAAAATGAAATACAGAAAGCGAACAATTTATACCCCTGAGCAGAAAGCTCAAATGTGGGATCGTTGGGAGAAAGGCGATTCTCTGGCCTCAATTGCTCGTTTATTTGATCGTGAGCACTCATCGGTGTTTGGTCAATTATCACCCACAGGTGGGATACGACCGCCTGCCCGAAAAAGGCCAAAGCGCGTCTTATCCACATCAGAACGGAAAGAAATATCCAGAGGGTTAGTTAATAGACTTTCTTTGCGTACTATCGCTACCCAGTTGACAAGAACCCCGTCCACAATAAGCCGTGAAGTCTCTCACAATCGTGGCTATGATCACTACCGGGCTACCGAAGCCGATAAAAAAGCATGGGATAGAGCCTTACGTCCGAAGCGTTGTAAGCTCGCGGAGAGCCGTCACCTTAGCTATATTATTGCCAGGAAACTCAAATCAAAATGGTCGCCCGAACAAGTAGCGGGCTGGCTAAAAAGAGAACACCCGAAAGAAGAACTCAAACGCGTGTCACACGACACAATCTATCGCAGTCTATACATTCAAGCACGGGGCGTGCTGAAAAAGGGTATGGTATTACCATCTGCAAGCTATTTTGATTGAGTTAATTGTTCGAGCTAGTCAAACCTCAGTGTCCATGACTCTCAAAAGTGGAAGAAGGTTATTAGGGCAATCGTGATAAATATATGCCGATACGGCGAGATGGTGATCAATTGCCATGTCTGGTTAGTTGGAAATTCCGTAAATACAAAACAATCAACTTAGGATAGTGGTAGTCCACTAAAAAAGCTGCTGGTAGCTGATCAGGAAAGTATTGAAATCCTTATCTGAATCAGTGATCGAGCCATTGCTGTACCCCAGTTTGATAGCGTGGATTGAGGCAAAGGGAAATACAAGCGTCGCGCCAATTTTTGAATCACGCATTACATTATTGAGCTGTCGCCCATCTACCGTACTACGCCCTCCTTCATAATAATTTATGTCCAGCGATGCCCAGAAGCCAGGTCTGAATCGGTGAATCAAGTGGCCCTGCACTTCCGCTACAGGGTTTTGTTCTTTGACCTCACCCTGAAAATTATCGTTGTCCTCAAAAAACCAGACGCCTAGTGACATTTCAAACAGCCACTTCGGGTACAGGGCAGTGATGTAGCCTACTTCTGCTTTCATTGCCCATCGGTTGGCACCCAGGTTTATCAGGCGATCGGAATCGTATTGCCCGGTAGGAGCCACCACCTTTAAACTCGCCCCAAGAATATTGGGTGAATTTCTGCGCATTTCGCGAAACTCCTGCCGGGTCATGGCCGGTGCACCCAGAATATTTACCGACAAGGTGGCGGTCAAATCTCCCAACCCGCTGTACTCCTGTTCCTGAATAGATTCTCCATCGCGAGAGCCTGCGGTAGATCCATTTGAGTAGGGCACTTCAACCGTTAAGTTTGCCGTTCTATCCCGGAGGTTCATTGTGTGCCGATACCCAATATGCATGGAGTCAAAACTAGAATCAACACCTGTAATGGACCAAGAACGGTCCGGGGTAATATCCCCCGAATTATGAGAATAGCCGACCGTCGCCACCCGGGTACCCACAGGTGCTGGCCAGTAGGATCGTGGAGAAAGTTCCTGAGCAACACTGCACAGGGGAAACAATATAGACGCGAAAACAACCACTTTACAGGCACTGATGTTCATGGTTTCTATTATGCAATTCGGCGTTTAGTCTTACAATGAGAGAATAATAATCTGCGGGAGGGCATGTGAAATAGAGTACAAGATCGATAAATTGTTCGGCCTGGGTTGGTTCTGGTCTTTTTTATTAAATATCTGAACGGCAGCAATGTGTGGCCCTTCGCACAAATTCATTAAAAATCGAGGTACGGCACGTCGTGGTCATTTGTCCTTCAGCAGAGAACGGTGCTCCTAACGGCTGAAATCTGTGGTCAGATTTCCCGTACCGCCATTAAACATTTAACTATGCCGCTACCGAAAAATAGGCATTTTAGTGCAGGATTATTCATTGTAGCGCATGAGACTATATTCCCAGGACACAGAGAACAAGGAAGAAATAAGCTTTAAATGACCATGCAATCGACGTGCGACAATTGCCTGAATTAAAAGAAAAGTTTAGCCGGGGCAAAAATAAACCGGGCATATAGCCCGGTTTATTTTTTAAAGTCACTTATTTAATAACTACTCACATTTCGCCACTAAGCTCTGGATATATGCGATACGCGTATTGGTTTCTTCTTCGAGGCGTTGCAATTCCACTTTAACGATCGTCATTTGTTCTTCACGAGAGAGCTTGGTTTTTACCAGGCTTCGCAATTCGTCTGTAACCTTGATTACAAACGGTGAAATTTCATGCACCACGGCGGTTTTATTCTGCCCTGCATCAGTAACCACCATTTTCTGGGCTCGACCAAAGCGAAATTTCTTGCTCGAGTGTAATAATTCGCCCTTTTTGCGTTTATACACAATACGCAATACATCAACGTTATTGTTGGTCTGCAAAGAATATCGTTCAATATCCTGTGGATTGGTGATACCCATTTCAGTGAGTGCGGGATAACTTGCCATTCTATTGTCCTCTTTGTTATTCGATAAAAAACCGCTGAACTACCAGATATACGTCCGGACTCTCCTCCAACGACTTACCTGACCAAGCATAGACGTTTACCCGCCATGATTCAATAAATTAATCCTTCCCCAGGAATGAAAGCGCAGAGAAACCCTTCAAATCAGGCCAAAATGCCGCGCTTCACCTTCATCCAGAAAGCGTTCCTGAACGACGCGCCAGACGCCATCATCTTCTTTTTTCAACACGACCTCCAGGTTATTGTCGACCACCATCCCGTCTGAAGCGGTTAGTGTTTCGCGCGTTACGAACATGATATTGATCGAGCTTTCAGCACGCAGATGGTCACCACGATACTCGATCGTCTGAACCAGTTTCTGTTCAAATTCATGTGCGACCTGCGCAGCCCAGTCCTTGTAATCTAAGGTTCCCAGCCTGGGCACACCCAGCACCTTGACATCTTTTGATATCAAGGCCATATGCCCGGCAACATCATAATTTATCAGCGTACCGGCAATATTGTTCATCCATTCATGGATAATATCTTTTGCAGCAGAGGGCTGCGCATGATTGACGTGTATGGTCGTCACGGGGCCGGCTTTTTCAGACCCAGGGCAACTTTAACGCCATCGATAAAAAAACTTTGAAAGGTGTCGAATTCTTCATACTTCGGACTCACCACCAGCCACATCTCTCTACCGGAAATTTGTACCACTGCCTCGGTTTTACCTTCTGCTAACATGCGTACTGCTACTTCTCTTGGACTCAGTTCAGCCATATGGATTATTTCTGTTTGATCACTGCAAATACCTAAACACGCTTGAATTTAATTCATCAGCCCCAAAATAGTTGGGGTAACGCTTAAACTAAAACACTAATCTCCCTATTTTATACTATGACAACCAAACAAAAAGTTGAAAAACACGCTTTTCAAACCGAAGTAAAACAATTACTCCACTTAATGATCAATTCTTTGTACACCCACAAGGAAATTTTTCTACGCGAACTGGTATCAAATGCATCCGATGCCTGCGATAAATTACGCTTTGAAGCGTTAACAGACAACAGTCTGTTCGACGATGACGATCAACTCAAGGTCGAAATCGAAATTAATACCGAAGCCAACACCATAACCATCCGTGACAATGGCATTGGCATGAACAAAAAAGAGGTGATATCCAACATCGGTACCATCGCTCAGTCCGGCACCGCAAAATTCATCGAAAAGATGAAAGATTCCGACGAGCACGATGCCTCCATGATCGGCCAGTTCGGTGTCGGGTTTTACTCTTCATTTCTGGTCGCCGATAATGTTGAGCTGCATACACGGCGCGCCGGCTCAAAAACCGGCATTAAATGGGTTTCAACAGGTGATGGCGAATACACGCTGGAAAATGTAAAAAAAGCCTCACGCGGCACAGAGATTACCCTGCATCTTCGTGAAGAAGCCGGCGAATTCGCCAATGATTACCGCATCCGTGAAATCGTTAAGAAGTACTCTAACCACATTTCTATTCCTATTATGATGCTCAAGGCGGAAATGCCCGGCGCGGATGATGAAGAAGGAAAAGAAGAGACAAAAGACGCGGCACCCGAGTGGGAGCAAATCAACGGCGGGACACCTATCTGGGCCCGGCCTAAAAACAAGGTCAAGGCTGAAGAATATAATACATTTTATACCGGCCTGAGCTACGACCCTGAACCACCAGCGATGGTATTGCACAATCGCGTGGAGGGAAACCTCGAATACAGCTCCCTGTTTTTCGTGCCGAAAAAAGCACCATTTGATTTATGGGATCGCGAACAACGCCACGGAGTCAAACTCTACGTCAAACGCGTGTTTATCTCAGATGACGCAAAAAATCTGATGCCCAACTACCTCCGCTTCATTCGCGGCCTGGTGGATGCAACCGATTTACCGCTGAATATCTCGCGTGAATTTTTACAGGATGACCCGCAGCTGACTAAAATTCGCGATGCCTCGGTGAAAAAAATCCTCATAGAACTGAAAAAAATCGCTGGTAAAGACGCCGAAAAATATCAGGCCATCTGGAATGAGTTTGGTAAAGTTATGAAGGAAGGTATTGCCGAAGATCACGCAAACCACGAACGCATAACGCCATTGCTGCGATTTTCTTCGACTCGTAGTGAAGATGAGACACAAGACGTTTCTTTTACGGATTACATCAGTCGCATGGATGAAGATCAGAAAGAAATCTATTTCATCACAGCTGAGACTTTTGCCGGTGCCAAGGCATCGCCGCATCTGGAAATCTTTAATAAGCGTGGCAAAGAAGTTCTGTTGTTATCTGATCCAATCGATGAATGGGTTGTAAACCAGCTCAACGAAGTTGAAGGCAAAACTCTGAAATCGATCGCCAAGGGCGACGTTGATTTTGGCGAAGATAAAGCCGGGAAAAAGAAGGAAGAAAAGAAAGAAAAGGCCATCAAGCCTTTACTGGAAAAAATTAAGGAAGCGCTGGGCGATGAAGTTAAAGAAGTTAAAATGTCCAGCCGTCTGGTAAATTCGCCTTCCTGCCTTATTGCTGATCAATTTGGCATGGGCGGTAATATGGAACGCATCATGAAGGCCATGGGCCAGGATATGCCGGAAGAAAAACCTATCCTGGAAATCAATCCGGACCACGCATTGATTGAAAAGCTGGAAAAAGACGAGGCCAATCTTGATGACTGGGCGCATATTCTGTTTGATCAGGCGGCGCTGGCTGAAGGAGCTACGCTTAAAGATCCCGGTGCTTACGTTAAACGTATCAATAAATTGCTGGTAAATTAGAAGCAGCGAAATTGAACAACAAAACCCTCCTTCGGGAGGTTTTTTTTGGCATCGTAAATCAATGGTGGGTGCGCTACGCTTATGCCCCCCTACAACGAAACCCCGACGTAGGGAGGATAAGCGATAGCGCATCCGCCGTGCTAATTCACTGGCAGGAAGCTAATGCGTAGCAAAATTGTCTGTTATGCTCTGAAATCCACAATCATGCGTAAACCGATGCCCCAGGACCTCATCCATTCTCGCCTGCAGACTCATTTCCCTGTATTGTGTGACGCGCTACCGGATCTGCCAGCATCCGCTTATCAATTAATCAACGCGCCCGCGAATACAACTATTTTCGACATCGGCGGCGAATGCGAACAATTTCTGTTGCTCACCAAAGGCTCAGTTGCCGTCAAAATGCTGGCCAAAAGCGGCAAATCGATTTTGCTCTACCGGGTAAAACCCGGGCAATCCTGTATTATCACCACCTCCTGTCTGCTGGGAAGCGCACACTATCCGACCTTTGGAGAATCCGAAACCGATATTGAGGCGCTGAGTATTCCGCATCAGGCCTTTAGCCGGGCTTTAAATCTGTCAGGTGAATTCCGTCAGTTTGTATTTGATGGCCTGGGGCAACGTCTGGCCGACGTAATGCAACGACTGGAATTGGTCAACTTTACCTCAATAGACAGCCGCTTGGCGACGGCTCTGCTGGTGCGCAACCCAGGTTCCGGCCAATTGCAAATCACCCATGAAACACTCGCCGAAGAGGTTGGCACCGCGCGTGAGGTGATTAGCCGCCATCTAAAGAAAATGGAAATCAAAGGCCTGCTGAAACTTGGCCGGGGCACGGTTAAACTGGAAGACCTGAACAAATTGCAAGCCCTGTGTGAGTAGCGTTGCCCACCCCATACACACGTCCAGCCTGCTGTATCCTGCCGACTTGACCCACATCAATGTCATAACCCGGACAATACGCATAATTTAAAACTCCTGTAACCCCCCATTAGAACCCAGCCATGAAAGAACCCCAGGTCTATCTGGTTGGAGCTGGCCCCGGAGATCCGGATCTGCTTACCGTCAAAGCACAGCGCCTGATCATGGGCGCGCAAACGATTGTATACGACCGTTTGATCTCAAAGGACATTCTCAAACTGGTGCCCGCTTCCTGCAGCCAGATTTACGTAGGGAAATCGACTAATCGGCACACCCTGCCACAGGAAGAAATCAACAAATTGTTGCTTAACCTGGCCAAAAGCGGCCAAATCGTAGTACGGCTTAAAGGTGGTGACCCGGGCATCTTCGGGCGCGTGGGCGAAGAAGCCGACGCTCTGGCTCTACACAATATTCCCTACGAAATCGTACCCGGCATCACCGCAGCACAAGCATCCGCCAGCGCACTTGGAATTGCTTTAACACACCGGGATTACGCACCCAAGCTGACACTGATAAGTGGCCACCGTATGCAGAATCAGCCCTTTGCGCTGGATGAATCTGAACTCATTGATCCAAACCAGACGCTGGTCATTTACATGGGCGTCTCTACCGCAGAAAAATTGAGCACGCAACTGCTTGAAGTGGGCCGTGACAGCGATACCCCTGTGGCGCTTATTGAGCGCGTATCATCACCCGAACAAAGGGTGTTCCTGACTACCCTGGATGACCTGGCTGACACCATTGAACGCCATCAGATCAAACCCCCGGCGTTGATCATTGTCAGCAAAGTTATTGCGACCTGTAGCCGGTATTCGTTTGAAAGTGATGTCGCCGATATCGCCGCAAAGAAATACGGTTAGCACGCTACAATGCCTTGAGTTTTGCGCTCCAATATCGGAAGTTGGTAGCACAGGTACTAACACTTTCCCGTAACAATTCCTGTTAGTATGCTCCCGGCACTCAAGCAGCGTTCAATCGTTATTTAGCAAAATAATCACCAGGTAAAGGGCTCATACATGTCACAATTATTTTCTCCTTTAACTATAAAAGGCGTCACCTTTAAAAATCGCATTGGTGTGTCGCCCATGTGCCAGTACAGCTCTGAAAACGGGCTGGCTAATGACTGGCATCGTATACACCTTGGGTCCAGGGCGGTCGGTGGTGCCGGCCTGATTATTGCAGAAGCGACGGCCGTTTTACCCGAAGGTCGCATCACACCGGCCTGTGCCGGAATATGGAATGACGAACAGGTCGAAGCCCTGATCCCCATTACCCGATTTCTAGAGCAATACGGCGCAGTACCCGGTATTCAAATCGGCCACGCGGGCCGCAAAGGCAGTGCCGCCCCGCCCTGGGACGGGGGCCAGCATCTGAAAAATGCAGAGGGCGGATATGACATCATGGGGCCGGGAGATGAACCCTTTGACCACGATGGTGTGCGGCTTTGGAAAACACCCCGGAAAATGACTCTGGATGATATTGAATACGTACAGAATGCATTTATTGACGCCACGAAACGCGCCCTGGCGGCAGGATATAAATTACTCGAAATTCATGGTGCGCACGGCTACCTGCTACATAGTTTCTTTACCCCCCTGGTGAACAAACGCGATGACGAATACGGTGGTAGCATTGAGAACAGAGCACGAATGATGCTGGAAACCATCCGAAAAGTCCGTGAGGCCTGGCCGGACAATCTTCCGCTGGCCGTTCGGCTTTCTGCTTCCGACTGGGATGAAAATGGCCTGGCCATCGAAGATAATATCCAGATGGCAATGTGGCTGAAGGAACTGGGCGTTGATATCATCGATTGCAGCGCCGGCGGCGCAAGCCCGTCCTCTCGAAGCTCGATTGGCAGCAGAACTTCAGATCAAATTGGCCTGGCAGCTGACATCAGGAAATCAGCCAATATCAAAACCATGGCGGTTGGCACCATTACTGAACCCGAGCAGGCGGAAAACATCATCGCCAGCGGTCAGTCGGATATGGTCCTGCTTGCGCGCGGAATGCTGCGCGACCCGTACTGGGCATTTCATGCTGCCCAGGCTCTGGGCGTCGATACTAAAACCGTAGCGCCCATCCAGAACGCATTTTTTGTCGGCTAGTTGATGTCGTTCTCACGCTGCCCATGACGTTATGCCTGCGGCTGGCACTGGAAAAGGAAGACTCACTTGAGGTTACCTACTCTTTACAAACCCAGCACTGGCTTATCAATATTGACCGGAGCGAAAGTCAAGCGGGCGGATGACAGCTCGCTACAACACAGATTTACCAGCGACCGTGAGGTATACATAAAACTGGTATATGACATGAGTAGCGCAGCCAGGTTTTAGATATATTTCAGCCCGGGCTCACAGCTTACTCTGGCCTGCGCCTGTAGATGACGTGATATACCAGGCCCACCAGCAGACTACCGCCCACCAGGTTGCCGAGTATGACCGGCACCAGGTTACTTAAAAAACCAAACCAGGTTATCGCATCGGCGGCGGCACCTGCATCGCCAAAAGTTTTGATCAACAGCCCCATCGGAATAAAGTACATGTTCGCTATGCTGTGCTCAAAACCCGCGGCCACAA
>JAUVBY010000076.1 GCA_030590945.1 Gammaproteobacteria bacterium
CTATGAAAACACACCCCTTTCTATCGGGCATCACCAGACGATATCTCAACCGTATATCGTGGCCCTGATGACGCAGCTGGTAAAAGCCAGTGATCCGGGCGTTAAGCGCGTACTGGATATTGGCACGGGCTGTGGTTATCAGGCTGCGGTACTGTCTCAGTTGGTGGGCTGGGTGTTTACGGTGGAGCGAATTGAGGCGCTTTCCTTCTCTGCGCGTGAGCGCCTGCAGGCGCTGGGTTATAAAAATATATCCTATCTTTGCGGTGATGGTTACCAGGGCTGGCAGCGAAAGGCGCCCTTTGATGCCATTATCGTAGCGGCTGCGCCGGCTAGCGTACCCGAAGCATTAAAACAACAACTTGCGGTCGGCGGGCGGCTGGTTATCCCGGTTGGGGATGATGAAAACCAGACCCTGTTGTTGATCGAGCGAACCCGAAACGGGTTTAAGGAACAGATACGTGAAGCGGTGAAGTTTGTGCCGTTGATTGGCGCTTGAGCGGAGCTGAAACTGGAGTCGACTCAGAACTGGAACCGGGACTTCAGTCCCGGCAAAAGGCGGGGCTGAAGCCCCACTTCCTAATAGGCTGGAAAATATAAAATTAATTGAACAACAAGCCAATATGAAAATATTCACCTCCCTCTACGACACCGTACTGCGCTGGTCAAAACACCCGCACGCCGAACGCTATCTGGCGGCGGTCAGCTTCGCCGAAGCGTCGTTTTTTCCGATACCAACGGTCTTTATGATGGCGCCCATGGCGCTGGCAAAACCTGAGCGTGCCTGGTGGCTAGCGGCGTTTACCACGATTTTTTCCGTCTTGGGCGGGGTGGCCGGTTATTTTATCGGTGCGTATTTATTTGATGCCGTGGGGATGCCGATCATCGATTTTTATCATGCCGCAGATAAATTTGAACAGCTCAAACTCTGGTTTGACGAATATGGCGTATTGCTGTTGTTCGTCGCAGGCGTTTCTCCTATTCCGTATAAGTTGTTTACCATCAGTGCGGGCGTGTTGAATATGGCGCTGTTACCCTTCATTCTGGCCAGTTTGCTGGGCCGGGGTGTGCAATATTTCGTGGTGGCGGCGATCGCCTGGTTCGGTGGCGACAAGCTCGAATCTTCACTGCGCAAATGGGTGGACTGGCTGGGCTGGGGCGTCGTTTTGCTCGCGATACTGGTTTTCTGGTACTTCAAGCACTAACCCGGATATTTCACAAACATCGCATAATCTCGCTAGTCTATTGTTTTCACAGAGAATTATTTCACTCGGCCGTAAGCGCGGCTACGACACTCCCAAAAATATTCCCCTGTGAAAACAATATACTTAGTGATATCACCACGATGTTTATGAAACATCCGGGCGAAATACCTCAAATTTTCGAGTTGTATCCCTTCGGGAAGTCGATAAACCGCAACGGGATTTGCTATAATCGCCCGCCGAAATTTAAGGAAGCCCTGATTACGCTGTGGATTCCTGCTGCCCGATGGCTCATATATGTATAAAGTTGTGAATAATGGCCATCAGCTTTCCAAATTATATTTTACGAGAAACGACAATGAGTAATGAACAGGTAGACCTGAAACGTCGCCGAATGCTCACAGCCGCTACGGCGGGTTTTGGTGCAATCGGAGCGACGGCAATGGTCGTGCCATTCGGTATGAGCTTTCTCCCCAGTGAGAAAGCCAAGGCCGCTGGCGCGCCCGTGGAGGTGGATATCAGTATGATCGAAGACGGTCAGCAGATTACGGTTGCATGGCGTGGCAAGCCCGTGTGGATCGTAAAGCGTGGCGAGTCGGTGCTGGAAGCGCTGCCTACGCTGGATGATCAGCTGGCGGATCCTCAATCAGAGGCGGATCAGCAGCCCGGGTACGCGAAAAATGAAGGGCGATCAATCAACCCTGAGATTTCGGTACTGGTTGGTATTTGTACGCATCTTGGTTGCTCTCCCAGCTACCGCCCCGAATTGGCACCGGCTGATCTGGGTGAAGGCTGGAAAGGCGGTTATTTTTGTGCCTGTCACGGCTCACGTTTTGATTTGGCCGGCCGTGTGTATAAAAGCGTGCCAGCACCCACAAACCTGGTCGTACCACCACACCAATATTTGACCGACACCCTGATTTTAGTGGGTGACGATGGAGGGGCATCATCATGAGCTTAATGAACTGGATTGACGATCGTTTCCCGGCTACCAAGGTCTGGAACGAACATTTGGCGGAATATTACGCGCCGAAGAATTTCAACTTCTGGTATTTCTTCGGCTCCCTGGCGCTGATGATGCTGGTTTTACAAATTGTGACCGGCATTTTGCTGGCAATGAATTACAAGCCGGATGCTGATCTGGCGTTCGCCTCGGTGGAATACATCATGCGAGATGTGCCGGGCGGCTGGTTTATACGCTATATGCACTCCACGGGATCCTCCGCGTTCTTTATTGTGGTGTATTTACACATGTTCCGGGGTTTGATTTACGGCTCCTACCGTACGCCGCGCGAGCTTATCTGGATCATCGGTATGGTGATCTATCTGGCGATGATGGCCACCGCATTCTTCGGTTATCTGCTGCCCTGGGGCCAGATGTCCTACTGGGGTGCGCAGGTTATCGTAAATCTGTTCGATGCGATTCCGCTTATCGGTGGCGCCTTGTCTGAATGGGTGCGCGGTGATTACGTCATTTCGGATATTACCCTGAACCGCTTTTATGCCTTCCATTACCTGGTGCCGTTTATTCTGGTTGCTCTGGTGTATGTGCATATCGTGGCGCTGCATCAGGTGGGTTCCAACAACCCTGACGGCATTGAAATCAAGAAAGGCCCGAAGGGCAATCGCTGGGATGAGAACGCGCCGGCAGACGGCATTCCGTTCCATCCATATTACTCGGTTAAGGATATTGCGGGTGTGGTCGGATTTTTAATCCTGTTCTTCGCCGTGGTGTTTTTTGCGCCGGAGATGGGGGGCTACTTCCTTGAGGCGCCAAACTTTGAGCCGGCGAATCCGCTCAAAACGCCAGAGCACATTGCTCCGGTCTGGTACTTCACGCCTTTCTACGCTATTTTGCGCGCGGTACCCAGCTTTGCGGGTACCCAGGTCTGGGGCGTTATTGCGATGTTTGCATCCATACTGATTATGTTCTTTTTGCCCTGGCTGGATCGCAGCCCGGTGAAATCGATTCGCTATAAAGGCCCGATCACCAAATTTATGATTGGCATGTTTGTGGTTGTCTTTATCGTGCTGGGTTACCTGGGAACGCAGGCGCCTTCGCCGTTGTATACCACAATGTCACAAATCGGGACCATACTTTATTTTGCCTTTTTCCTGCTGATGCCAATTTACAGTAAGCTGGATAAAACCAAACCTGTTCCAGAGAGGGTGACAGAATGAAAAAGTTAGCTATTACACTTTTGATTGCGCTGATGCCTTCTACTTTGCTGGCTGCAGGCGCAGGTCTGGATCTCAAACCGGCCAACGTCGATTTGCGTGATAAAGCGTCCATGCAACGGGGCGCGGGTTATTTCATTAACTATTGTCAGGCTTGCCATAGCCTGAAGTTTATGCGCCTTAATCGTGTGGCTAAAGATTTGGGTATACCCGAGGATATCGCCAAGGCGGAGATGATGCTGGGCGATGCTAAAATTGGCGACCCTATGCTCAATACCATTCCTGAAGATCAGGCCAAATCATGGTTTGGCGTAGCGCCTCCGGATCTTAGCCTGACCAGTCGCCTGCGAGGCGATGACTGGATCTATAACTATTTGATTAGTTTTTATAAAGATCCATCAGCACCCAGTGGCTGGAATAACACCGTGTTTGAAAACGCGGCCATGCCACACGTACTGGCAAACCTGCAGGGTGTGCAGGAGCTGGATCACGAGACGCATGAGCTAAAGCTGGTGTCACGTGGCTCAAAAACCGATGAGTATGACCAGATTGCGCACGATATTACGTCCTTTCTGTCATACGTGGGTGAACCGATTAAGGCTAAGCGCCAGATGTACGGTATTTTTGTCATGGTGTTTTTACTGCTGTTCTTTGTGCTGGCCTATGCTTTGAAGAAAGAATATTGGCGTGATGTTCATTAAGCCGTACGACCAGGCACAATAAAACAAGGGTTGGTGCTTTATTGCGCCAACCCTTGTCTCGTTTGTGTTAACCAGAAAGTTTAGCGTGATAATTGTTCCGTTTGGAACCCAGATAGTAAATTGATGCCAGAGGAAAAATGATGAATACAGATTTTGCTAAAAAATCGGCTATGTCGCTGCATACTGATGTGAATAGCATCTCCTCACATAGCTTGCGTATTTTGTTGCGGGATAAAGACGTCGAATGTGATATGCGTTACGTGAACAGTGCGGAGAAAAAAGAAGCCTTGTTTGATCTCAACCCTTACGGCGAAACGCCGGTGTTGATTGACCGCGAGATGGTATTGTACGAATTTTACCCCGTGGTGGAATATCTGGATGAGCGCTTCCCGCATCCGCCTTTGTTGCCGGCCGATCCGATTGGCCGTGGCAAAGCACGCCTCACGATTGCCCGTATGCAGCGCGACTGGATGTTGCAGGTAGACGTTGCCATTAAAAAGGATGAATCGATTTCTGATGAACTGAAAAAAAGCATCAGTGATGGTTTGACTTCCTTATCTCCCCTGTTCAACCACCAGTTGTATTTCACTGGCGATGATTATACGCTGGTAGATGTGATGATCGCGCCCTTGTTATGGCGCCTGAAATCGCTTGGTATACAGCTCCCGGAAAAGGCCAAACCCATACTCGATTATGCGGATCGACTATTCGCACGCGAGCAATTCGAGCTCAGCCTGAGCCAGCAGGAAATGGAGCTTGGCGAAAACATCTGAGCCGTTGATTCCCACTACACCCTACCTGATTCGCGCTATTCATGACTGGTGTAGCGATCAGGGCTTTACCCCGCATCTATTGGTTGATGCATCCATCGAGGGCGTTGTGGTTCCGCAGCAGCTGGTCGAAAACGATTCCATTGTGCTCAATATTCAAAGCACCGCGGTTCGTTCACTGGATATGGGTAACGAGTGGCTGATGTTCAATGCGCGTTTTTCCGGCCAGCCCATGGAAGTGATTGTACCAATAAAGGCGGTGCGAGCTATTTTCGCGCGCGAGAATGGCCTGGGTTGCGCTTTCGAGGTGGCGGCTGAATCAACTGGTGATAAACATAAGGAGCCGGCACTGAAAACTCCGGCGCCGGAGACCAGTAAACCCGATGCGAAAAAAGGCAAGGACAAGAAATCGCACTTGAAACTGGTGTAGGATGTCATAAAGCTCCCCTCTTTTGTAAAGAGTGTCGCAAAAGTAAACAAAAAGCTTCCCCCTTAGAAAAAGGGTGTTGCAAAAGTAAACAAAAAGCTTCCCCCTTAGAAAAAGGGGGATAGAGGGGGATTTAGAATGCCAGATCACACTCCCCTCTATCTCTCTTTGGCAAAGAGGGAACTTATTGTTATCGGGTATTCTGACATTTAACGCATTGAAAACTCCGTCATTAACCTCACAAAATAATCAGACTTTACACAAACTGAAAATGGCAAATCTAAAAGGCACAACGATTTTATCCGTTCGTCGCGGCAACACCGTGGTAGTTGGCGGGGATGGGCAGGTTTCAATGGGTGACACCATCATGAAGGGCAATGCACGAAAAGTGCGCCGCCTGTATCACGACAAGGTGCTTGCAGGTTTTGCGGGCAGCACGGCCGATGCCTTTACCCTGTTTGAGCGCTTTGAGGGCAAGCTCGAGCGTCACCAGGGGCACCTGGTGCGCGCTGCTGTAGAACTGGCTAAAGACTGGCGTACCGAGCGCTCTTTGCGCAGGCTGGAAGCCTTACTGGAGGTGGCCGATGAGAATGCCTCCCTGATTATTTCCGGTACCGGGGATGTGATTGAGCCTGAAAACAATGTCATGGCGATTGGTTCCGGTGGCTCCTACGCAAAATCTGCTGCGATCGCTTTGCTTGAAAATACCGACCTCAGTGCGCGGGATATCGTCGAGAAAAGCCTGATGATCGCGGGAAATATCTGTGTTTACACCAACCAGAACCTGACCATAGAAGAACTGCAATACGAGACATCCGATGAGTGAAATGACCCCGAGAGAAATTGTCAATGAGCTGGAAAAGCACATTGTTGCCCAGAGTGATGCAAAGCGTGCGGTGGCTATCGCGCTGAGAAATCGCTGGCGCCGCAGCCAGGTTGCTGAAGAATTACGCGATGAAATTACGCCGAAAAATATTCTGATGATCGGGCCCACGGGCGTAGGTAAAACCGAGATCGCACGCCGCCTGGCGCGGTTAGCGAATGCACCATTTATTAAGGTAGAAGCCACCAAATTTACCGAAGTCGGTTATGTCGGGCGTGAAGTGGATTCGATTATTCGTGATTTAGCCGAGATGTCGGTCAAGCAAACCCGGGAACAGGCCATGGCGCGGGTCAATGTCAAAGCGGAAGATGCGGCCGAAGAGCGTATTCTGGATGTGTTTGTCCCGCCCTCGCGTGATCCGCTGGAATCCGATAAGGACAGCGCTGCGAGGCAGATGTTTCGCAAGAAGTTGCGTGAAGGTGATCTGGATGAAAAAGAGATTGAAATTGATTTAAGCAGCCAGCCGCCTCAGGTTGAGATCATGGGTGCACCGGGAATGGAAGAAATGTCCAACCAGCTGCAGGAAATGTTTCAGAACTTCGGCTCGGGCAAAACCAAACCCCATAAACTAACCGTAAAAGCGGCGTTCAAGCAATTGACGGAAGAAGAGGCGGCCAAGCTGATCAACCAGGATGATATCAAAGCGGTAGCAATCGATCGCGTTGAACAGCACGGAATCGTATTCCTGGATGAAATTGATAAAATCGTCGGCCGTGGCTCGGAAGGCCGCGGTGGCGGTGAAGTCTCGCGTGAAGGTGTGCAGCGGGATCTGCTGCCCCTGGTCGAAGGTTGTAGCGTCAGCACCAAGCATGGCATTGTGAATACCGATCATATACTCTTTATCGCTTCTGGCGCCTTTGCTTTGTCCAAGCCCTCCGATTTGATTCCGGAGTTGCAGGGCCGCCTGCCAATTCGAGTAGAGCTGCGAGCGCTAGAAGTGAAGGATTTTATCCGTATTCTGACCGAACCCGATGCTTGTCTGACCGAGCAATACGTGGCCCTGTTGGCGACAGAAGGTGTAAAATTGAGTTTTGATGATAGCGGTATTCGGCGAATCGCCGAAGTCTCCTGGCAGGTCAACGACCAGACCGAAAACATCGGTGCCCGGCGATTGCATACCGTGATGGAACGTCTACTGGAAACCATTTCCTATGAAGCATCGGATAAATCCGGTGAGGAATACGTGATAGATGCCGGCTATGTGGATGACAACCTGCTGGAACTGGTCAAGGATCAGGATCTCTCACGATTCATTTTGTAGCGCAACTACACATCCATGCGCCCGCTGCACCTGAATAACACAATATGATACCCTATACCTCTAATCACTTAGAGCGGACCGATGAAAAATTATAAAACCGTGTTATTTCTGGCTGCCGGCCTGCTGTTGTCAGGCTGTGCCTCGCTGTCTGGTGATCCACACCCCGGGAAACTGGAAAGCGTGGGCGTGCTACTGGTGAAAAATTGCACGCAAAGCAGCGAATGCCACCAATACAGCCTGTTGGGGCGGGATATGCAGTCTCGCGTAGTCATTCTGAGTGGCAATGTCGATGCATCACTCAAAGGTCAATTGATGGCGGTGCTCGGTGAGGAAGTATCAAATAGTAGTTCAATGAAATTGATCAATGTTGAACAAAGCAAATCCATCACCAAATTTGATTATCAGCCGTTCCTGAGCCGGGCGGTGGCTGACTATACAAAGCAAAATTTTCAGTGCATGTCATTTTGGGATCAAAGCTACGCCTGGCAGCTTGACGATCGTCAGCCCATACTTATCGCAACCTTGAAGCACCCAAAAGGGGCAGATTCAGGCGTGGTCGGATTGCGGTTTGATGGTTTGACGAAAGCGCTGTTGTCCGCAGACCGGATACCTGAGGATGCCAACCCGTGTCAGCTTCGATAAAGGGCGTTTATTCACAAATTTATCGCTGTATTCAGTGTATTCCCCGCGGTAAAGTCGCGACCTATGGGCAAATAGCAAAGTTGATCGACGCAAGTGGTGCACGGCAGGTGGGATATGCCCTGTCTTCAACCCCGATGGATGTCGATATTCCCTGGCACCGTGTAATCAACGCCAAAGGTGAGATTTCTCAGCGCTCAGATGGTCAGGGGGATAGCGAGCAGTATATTCGCCTGCTCGCTGAAGGCGTGATATCGAATAAGCACGGTCGAATTAGTCTAAGTACGTATCGCTGGCAGCCGGCGTTTGAAGATTTTCTGGAGGACGAAGCGGATGATGAAGACTTCTGGCGTGATCAGGCAGGTATCGGCTAAAGGAAATCGGGCTTTAGCCCCGCAACCGTTTAGTAAAACCCCCGATCCCAAAATTAAAGCACACAGCAACAATGCGCGACTCCACCAATAAAATAATCCTGAGTGTCGGTGAGCCGGCCGGCATCGGCCCGGACATCGCTATCGACATTGCTGAGCACGATATTGCTCATACAATCACGGCGCTGGTCGATCCGGCTTTGATGGATGCGCGTGCCCAACTTCTTGACAGCAATATACGCTGCATAAATATGCCGGATGGAACACTGAAATTCGGGCGCTTGAACATTGATGCCAGGCATACACTAGCCTGCGCGGTGCAGCCCGGTAAACTTGATGCAGGCAATGCCCGGTATGTTTACGAGTGCATTAAAACGGCGACCGCAGAGTGCCTGGCGGGCCGTTATACGGCGATGGTCACCGGCCCGGTGCACAAAGGTATTATCAATGACGCGGGTATCCATTTTTCCGGGCACACTGAGTTGATTGCTGATTTATGCGCTGTGGATAAACCTGTGATGATGCTGGCCAATCGTGATTTGCGCGTGGCGTTGCTCACCACGCATCTTCCGCTACGCGAAGTGCCGGGGGCGATCAGCAGCGAAGCGATTAGTCAGGTCATCCAGGTTGTGCGGCGTGATTTAAAATCAAGGTTTAATATTTCATCGCCGCGTATTCTGGTGTGTGGTCTGAACCCGCATGCGGGAGAAGGCGGGCACCTGGGGCGTGAAGAAATCGAGATCATCACGCCTTGTTTAAATAGTTTAAGAGAGCAGGGTATGAACATCATCGGCCCGATACCTGCTGATACCGCATTTACACCGCAAATGCTCGGCCAGGCCGACGTGGTGCTTGCAATGTATCATGATCAGGGCTTGCCGGTTATTAAGGCGGGGGGGTTTGGCGAAACCGTGAATATCACGCTGGGCCTGCCTATCGTTCGAACCTCGGTCGATCATGGTACGGCGCTTAGTCTCGCCGGCTCGGGCAAAGCAGAATCCAGTAGCCTGCTGGCGGCGATTGAGATGGCACAGACATAAATATAAATGGCACACAAACCCAGAAAACGATTCGGGCAAAATTTTCTGCAGGATCCGGTCTACCAGCAGCGAATTGCAAACAGTATTTCTTTGAAAGACGGCGCTAAGTGCATCGAAATCGGGCCCGGAAAAGGCGCGATCACCGCGCATTTATTGCGGCGTTTTTCTGAAGTCGAAGCTCTGGAGATGGATCGTGATCTGGTGACGCTGCTGGAAAAAAAATATGTCGACTCGGGATTAACCGTGTACCAGGGGGATGTTCTGAAGGCAGATTTTAGGCAACTCGCAGGAGGGAAGCGGCTTTCCATAATCGGTAATTTACCCTACAATATTTCATCGCCACTGCTTTTTCAGCTCATTGAAAACCTCGATGTGATCGACGAAATGGTATTCATGCTGCAAAAAGAAGTAGTTGATCGAATGACGGCTGGCCCGGGTACTAAAACCTATGGGCGTTTGAGTGTGACTACGGGGCTGCTGCTGCATAGCGAAAAACTATTTGATGTGCCTCCGGGTGCATTCTTCCCGGCTCCGAAAGTGATGTCCTCGGTGGTAAAGCTACGCCCGAGATCGGATGTGGATGCATCACTTGATCGTAAGGTTTTTGATGGAATCGTTAAATCAGCATTTTCCCAACGCCGTAAAACCATACGAAATTCGCTATCGGAGTGGGCCAGTGCCGAACAGCTGACCGCACTGGGTGTGGATCCACAGCAGCGAGCGGAACGGCTGGATATTGATACCTACGTTCTGCTGGCGAAGAATCTCAAACCAGGCACTACCCGGGATTGAAGGGCGCCTCTAATAATACAGTTTTGGCATCCATGTGCCGAAAAAAATCGATAACTTCGTTGAAAATCTTGCTAATAGCTAGCTATTACTACTGTCCGGTATAATTTTCGTAGGATCACGTTAAAAGGCAGTACAACACTGTTTGCAGAAGACACTTATGTTTAGAGACTTAAAACCTAAATCCTGTTTTATTGTCATCCTCGCGTATGCGGGGATCCATAATACCATCAGAAACAGGCTTATGGATTCCCGCCTTCGCGGGAATGACGCTTTAACCGGACAGTAGTGATTTCATATCAAAAATGGCTGGGTTTATCGCCTGCGGAGCAGTCCGGGGTTCAGGCGATCGCGCTGCAACCGGAGGACGAGCTTAATTTCAGCCATACTCGATTATTTGAATTAAAGGTCATCGCCATGGTGTTCCCTAATTTTCATGAGAGGCGTGGTTATACCCAGGCCACCTTGCTGCGCCAGCGGGGTTTTAGCGGCGAGATACGCGCGATTGGTGCGTATCGTGACAATCTCATTCTATTGGAGCAATGCGGCTTTGACAGCTTCGACCTGGTGGAGTCTGAAGATTTATTTCAGGCTTTGTATGCCTTTAGCGAGCTGGATGTCGCCCGGGCCTTTCAATAAAAAAATAAAAAACGGGCTTGAATACAGTGAATTGGGAATGGGGCTTTAAGATGCTTTTAGAAGCACCGAATCCATTATGAGCCCTGGTTGTCGTAGGCCATACGTACTTCCTCAGCGATGATCTCAATGCCACGTTGCACGCTCTCGCTGTCGCTTGAATAGGTAATGCGAATGCATTCGTGTTTGTGCTGCCAGTTTTCTTCCAGACCCGGGAAGAAATGGTGTCCGGCGATGACCAGTACGTTTCGCTCTTTGAGGCGTTCATAGAGTATCTGCACACTGATGGGCAGATCTTCAAACCATAACCACAGAAATATCGCCCCTTCGGGCTGATGGATGCGCACCGGCAGGTCATGCATTTGTTGTCTAATCTGCTCGATGGCTTCATCACGCCGACGAATATAGTAGGGCTTGAGCGTGTCCCGGCAAAGCTCGATCAATTTACGTGACTGAATGGCGTGTTGCACCAGCGCCGGGCCAACGCTGCCCGGTGCGAGGCTGAAAATGGCATTGGCATTGCGGATTCGCTCTATGATCGCGGCATCGGCGACGATAATGCCCGTGCGTACGCCCGGCAGGCCGAGCTTGGACAGGCTAAAACATAAAACGTGGTGCTCATCCCACAGCGGGGTAGCATCAGTGAACACCATGTCCGGGAAGGGTACACCATAGGCGCTATCAATAATGAAGGGAGTATTACTCGCTTTGGTGAGTTCGGATAAATGCTTGAGCTCGTCATCCGTAATCACATTGCCGGTCGGATTGGTCGGGCGTGATACGCAGACCGCACCGATATGATCATCGATGTCGATTTGCTTAAAATCGACGTGATACTTAAAAAAAGTATCGTCAATGTATTCTATTATCGGTTTTCTGGCGGTAAACAGGGGTTGTTTGCCGAGGCCGACATCGGCGTATCCAATGTATTCGGGGGTGAGTGGTAGCAATACCTGCGTGAAATCGCCTTGCGGAGTTTCACCCGCCAGCGTATTGAACAACAGGCCAAAACTGGACTGGCTGCCGTTGGTAATGGCAATATTTTCAGCCGCGATGGGCCATCCGTATAGCTCGCTGAAAAAATCAGCCAGAATTCGAATGAAACCTTCATTCCCCTGGGGGCCATCATAATCACCAACCATTGCGCCAAATTTTGCAGGGTCACTGGCAATAGCGAGCATTTGCGCCCTGAAGTAGGCTTCGATTTCCGGAATATGGCTGGGGTTTCCGCCACCGAGCATGTACATCTTCTGATCACTGCCCAGTGCGGAGCCCAGGTCTTCCATCAGGCTGATGATGCCGGCGTCATTGCTAAGCTGTGCGGCGAAACGGGAAAAATGCATGGCAGGTTGGTGTTTGTAAAAAAAGAGAGTCTAACGGCTGATCGCAAAAAGGCAAGTCACAATATCGGCCCAAATCCAGACATAGATATGAGCACAAAAAAAGCGCCCGAATTACCGGGCGCCTCTTTAAGCTTTAGCTGTGGGTAAGAAACTTACTCAGCAGCAGCAGGTGCAGCAGGTGCGCAGTTCTCAGCGGCGGCAGGAGCAGCAGGAGCTTGAGGAGCGCGTTGTTGCATCATCTGATTGTGACGTGCAGTTGCAGCGTTACGACGTGCATTGTATGAATCACGACGATCCCAGTTGTTATCGCCTTCATAGTTACCTTCGTAATCACCGTCAACGTTCGCATCAGCATTCATGTTGAAACCGAAAGAACCTGAACCATTGCCACGTCCATTACCTGAACCGTTACCACGGCTACGGCTGTATGCACGCTCACGGTCATCGATGTAACCATCGTTGTTCCAGTCAGTTGCATAATTGCCGTCGAATTCACTGTCTACGTCAGCATTCATGTTGAAACCGAAAGAACCTGAACCATTACCCTGGCCACGACCGGAACCATTACCACGGCTGACGCCACGATTGTATCCACGGTTGTAGTAGTAACGTGCCGCTTCTTCGTCGCTTTGTGCAACTTGAACGTCAGTAGCCGGAGCTTTTACAGCGGCCTGAACGTCAGTGCCTTCAGCCTGGGCCTTAGGAGCAGTAGAGTAAGTCGCGGTGCGAGGAGCAGCATAACGACGAGCGTTACGATCGCTGGCATAATCAGAACGGTAGTCACCGTCGAATTCTGAATCAGCATCTACGTCCATATTCATGTTGAAACCGAAAGAACCGGAACCGTTACCTTGGCCACGACCTGAACCGTTACCACGGCTACGGCTGTAAGCGCGCTCACTGTCATCGATGCGGCCATCGTTGTTCCAATCTGTATCCAGATCAGCATCAGCGCTGGCGTCCATGTTCATGTTGAAGCCAAAAGAACCGTTACCACGACCACGGCCATTGCCATTACCGAAGAAATCGTTGCTGTTGTTATCACCAAAGAAAGGCATATCCCAATCATTGTTGTTGTTGTCGCCGAAGAAAGGCATATCCCAATCGTTGTTGTTGTTGTCACCAAAGAAAGGCATGTCCCAATCAGCTTGTGCAGTAGAAGTACCTGCAACCATAGCGGCCATTACGACCATAGTTTTGATTTTCATGATTAATATCTC
>JAUVBY010000146.1 GCA_030590945.1 Gammaproteobacteria bacterium
ATACAGGTGTTTTGCCCCTGGTCTTCCTTAAGGATATCTGCCTGTACCGTTCCACGCACATTGGCCAGCGTCCAGCCAATCAGTTCTTCACGTTTGGCTTTATTCGCAGGTTTACCGTTTTCTTCCTCGTATTTTTGCAGTTGCTGATCAATCGCAGCATTCAAAAACATCGCCAGTATCATTGGTGCAGGCCCGTTGATGGTCATCGACACCGAAGTGGTTGGATTACATAAATCAAAACCGCCGTACAAGGTTTTGAGATTATCCAGCGTGGCAATGGAGACGCCCGAATTACCCACCTTGCCGTATATATCGGGGCGCTCATCCGGGTCGCAGCCGTACAAAGTCACCGAATCAAACGCGGTTGACAGCCGCTTGGCATCTGAGTGGGCAGATAATTCCTTGAATCGCCGATTGGTTCGTTGCGCATCCCCCTCACCGGCAAACATGCGCGTCGGCATCTCGCTATCGCGTTTAAAGGCAAACACGCCCGCAGTATATGGAAACTGTCCGGGCACATTTTCCAGCAGCCGCCATTTAAGGCGCTCGCCGTCATCTTCATACGCGGGTAAAGACACTTTCCTGACCGGGTTACCTGACAAGCTAACATGGCGCAGTGCGGTGCGGATTGCCTTATCACGCACCTGCACCACATACTCCTCACCAGAATAATCAGATTGAAGCCTGGACCAGCCCTCAAGCAGGGTTTTTGATTCCGGCTCGAGTTCAGTATTCACACTCTCGATCAATTTTTCGATATCTGAAACCACGCTTGTACCTGCGTCCGACAACATGGCTATCGTCGCACTCAGCTGCTGTCGTTGGCGCGCCAGGCCGGCCTGCGCGATGGCGCGGAATTTATAATCACGCACGCTGCCGGCGATTTCAGCCAGATAACGTGTACGCTCCCCCGGAATCAGGCGCGTCTGATCACTCGAATAGCGCACCTCGGTTTCAGGCAGTAAGTTCTCGATTTCCTCCAACCCGTGAATACGCAATTGCATCAGCAACACCTGGTAGAGCGCCGTCACCCCATTGTCGTTAAAGCGCGACGCGATCGTGCCAAATACCGGCATGCTGTCGGGCGCTTCAGAAAAGGCTTCACGATTTCGCTGTACCTGTTTACACACATCACGATACGCATCCGCCGCCCCCTGACGATCAAACTTGTTGATCGCAACCGCATCCGCAAAATCCAGCATATCAATTTTCTCCAGTTGCGATTGCGCACCAAACTCGGGTGTCATCACGTAAAGAGACGTATCAACCAGGCTGGTGATGCCCGCATCACCCTGACCAATACCGGGCGTTTCAATAATCACCAGGTCAAAACCGGATATTTTACAAGCTTGTACCATCTGCGCCACGTGTTCCGGAATCTCACTCTGCGCGTCACGGGTTGCTACCGAGCGCATAAAAATATTGGGATGATCAATCGCGTTCATGCGGATTCGGTCCCCCAGCAAGGCACCGCCGGTTTTGCGTCGCGTCGGATCGACCGCGATCAGGGCGATATTCAAGCCATCACCCTGGCCGTTTCTAAACCGCAGAATAATTTCGTCGGTTAACGAAGATTTACCCGCACCACCCGTCCCGGTAATTCCCAACACAGGCACCGGCCCGGATAATTGTCTAATCTTCTCATCCATCTCCAACGAAAGGCTTGTACTCAGGCGGCCATTTTCGATTGCAGACAGCAGATGCGCCAGCGCTCGCCGATCACCGGCTAATACGGGTGCAAGTGTGTCAGGCGCATCGTCATCCGGCAGGAAACGGCTTTTCTCCAGCATATCGTCAATCATGCCCTGCAAGCCCATTTTCTGACCGTCTTCGGGCGTGTAGACGCGCGTTACACCATATTCATGCAGTTCCTGCGCTTCTTGCGGAACGATGACACCTCCGCCACCCGCAAACACGCGAATTTTCTCGCCACCGCGTTCACGTAGCATGTCTATCATATATTTTAAAAACTCTACGTGCCCACCCTGATAGGAACTCAGGGCAATGGCATTCACGTCTTCCTGCAAGGCAGCATCCACGATTTGTGCCACCGAACGGTTGTGGCCAAGATGAATTACCTCTGCGCCGGAGGCCTGCAGAATACGCCGCATAATATTAATGGACGCATCGTGGCCATCAAACAGGCTGGCAGCGGTAACAATACGTATTGCGGGATCGTTTGTAGAAGGTCTGGGCATGAATAAAAGCGAAGGGTTGATTCAGGCTCGAATTGCGGTCAATTCTCTGGTAAGGTGTAAACATACCTTACGTTTACGTAAACGTCAACTTGCTCACCCTCTGTATTGCCATAAATGTCACCCGTCCAAAGCTACACCATCTCAGAACTGGCCAAACATTTTGATGTGACGCCACGCGCCATACGGTTTTATGAAGATCAGGGCCTGCTCAGCCCTAAACGCGTAAACGCTCAACGCGTATACAACGACGGCGACTTTGTGCGCTTAAAACTCATACTGCGCGGCAAACGAATTGGTTTTTCCCTGGCCGAACTCAAACAGACCATTTCGCTATACGACACTCAACCCGATTCAAAAGCGCAACTGCAATACGTGTTGGAAACCATCGACAGCCACCGTCAGGAATTACTGGAACGAAAACAGGATATCGAAACCACGCTGGCTGATATGGATGACGTGCAGGCAAGGATCAGGGAACAGTTAGCCTTGTTGTGAAGTGCTTAAGCTAAATACCCGAGATAACTCTACTAAAGTGATGATTTTCTTCGCACGGTATCCCGGCGACACCCGTGAATTTATGCATTATTGAGGTCTTTAAGGTAGAACTATTGCGGAACTAAGCCTTGCTCTGGCATACTAAACAGGAGTGAGGCGAAACTTTACTCAATTCAGCGCGCCGGATCAGGATTTAAATATCCTGGCTGCCACTACCGCCCCACAAGGGCATGGAATGGCCCGGCGTTATTTCAACAAGCAGTGATCCTGTTTTTGGAGGCGATACAATGATTTTAAACATCCCCGGTAGCGCATAATGGACATGCGCGCTTTCAGTCTAGACGACAAATACAGCCTCATTACAGGCGAAATTTACCTCACGGGTATTCAGGCGCTCGCGCGCCTCTGCCTGCTGCAAAAACAACGTGATCTCGACGCAGGCTTAAATACCGCCGGCTTCATTTCAGGATATCGTGGCTCACCTCTGGGCGGCCTGGACCAGGCGCTTTGGTCCATTGGCGATCGCCTGAAACAAAACGACATCACTTTCCAGCCAGGTTTAAACGAAGACCTCGCGGCCACAGCCGTATGGGGGTCGCAGCAACTCAATTTATTTCCCGACGCGAAATTCGAAGGCGTGTTCGGGTTGTGGTACGGCAAAGGCCCCGGCATTGACCGCAGCGGCGACGTATTCAAGCATGCCAATGCAGCGGGCACATCAGAACACGGTGGTGTTCTGCTGTGCATGGGCGATGACCATACCGCTAAATCCTCCACCCTGCCCCATCAGGGCGAATTTTCGCTGATGGATGCCGGCATGCCGATCCTCAATCCGGCATCGCTTCAGGAAATTCTCGACTACGGCCTGTACGGCTGGGCCATGTCTCGTTACTCTGGCTGCTGGGTCGGGCTGAAAACCATATCGGAGACCATGGATTCGTCTGCCTCGGTCAGCGCAGACAATAACCGTGTGCAAATCATCAAACCACACGATTTTAAGCTGCCTGAAGGAGGTGTACATATTCGCGTTGCCGACACCGCACTTGAACAGGAAGCCCGATTACATCAGTACAAGCTGTTTGCTGCGATCGCTTTTGCCCAGGCCAACGGCCTGAACCGGGTGGTGATTGATACGCCCAACCCGCGACTGGGTATCATTACCACCGGCAAGTCCTATCTGGATGTGCGTCAGGCTTTAAACGATCTGGGTATTGACAGCAAACTAGCGTATGACATCGGTATTCGGCTGTACAAAATCGGCATGCCCTGGCCGCTCGACAAGCAGGGTGTGCGCGAGTTTGCTAAAGGCCTGGATGAAATTCTGGTGGTAGAGGAAAAACGCGCCTTAATCGAGAATCAGTTAAAAGAACAATTATATAACTGGACGGACCAATCCCGACCGAGGGTGGTGGGTAAATGCGATGAGCACGGAGAATGGTTATTGCCATCGATGGATGAGCTCACTCCGGCGCGCATCGCGCGCGTCATTGCAGAACGGATCGGTCGTTATGTCACCAGCGAAACCATTCGTGATCGCCTGGCTTTTCTGCTACAAAAAGAAAAATCATTACAATCGGGCTCGCTTAGCATGCAGCGCGTGCCGCATTTTTGTTCGGGCTGCCCGCATAACACCTCAACACGTGTGCCCGAAGGAAGCCGCGCCACGGCGGGCATTGGCTGCCACTATATGGTGAAATGGATGAATCGTAATACCGATACGTTCACCCAGATGGGTGGCGAAGGCGTGCCCTGGATCGGCCAGGCACCGTTTTGCAAAACCGGACATATCTATACCAATCTTGGTGATGGTACGTATTTTCACTCCGGTTCGCTGGCGATACGCGCTGCGGTTGCTGCGGGAGTTAACATCACCTATAAACTACTGTATAACAACGCCGTAGCCATGACCGGCGGCCAGCCACTTGACGGCGAGTTGACAATTTCGGGCCTCACGCAACAACTTTCAGCGGAGGGTGTAAAGCATATTGTTATAGTCAGTGACAATACACATCTGCGAGCGACAGAACCAGGCATCGCAACGGGCGTAGAAATCTACCCGCGCAAGAACTTTGATCGTGTACAAACTACTTTGCGTGAGGTAAAAGGCGTTAGCGTATTGATATACGACCAGATGTGCGCCACCGAAAAACGTCGTCAGATCAAACGAGGTAAGTTGCCCGAAACTAAAACCTTCGCCTATATCAATGCTGATGTTTGCGAAGATTGTGGTGATTGCTCACGAAAATCAAACTGCCTTGCAGTAGTGCCGGTAGATACGCCTATGGGGCGAAAGCGGCAAATTGATCAAGCCGCCTGCAACCATGACTACAGTTGTCTGGACGGCTTTTGCCCGAGCTTTGTGAGCGTAAATGGCCAGCGCAAATCCGCTAAAACAGCGCTGATTTCAGCCGATATAAGTGCACTCACAGAACCCGCACTACCAGAACTCGACACGCCCTATTCGATGGTGATTACCGGTGTGGGCGGCACCGGCATTGTCACCCTGAGCGCCATACTGGGTGTGGCAGCGCATATCGACGAAAAAGGTATCAACGTACTCGACATGACCGGCCTGGCGCAAAAATTTGGCGCGGTCTCCAGCCATGTACAAATCGCTGCACGCAGCGGGGATTTATACGCAGCTCGTATTGCAGCGGGACAGGCCGATTTATTACTGGGCTGTGACGCGATTACCGCCAGTAGCGAAGATGCGCTGGCCAAGTTAAATCCAAAACGCTCCCGTGCGGTACTCAACAATCACGCCACAGTCACCTCTGACTATATACATCACCCGGATACGCCCTTCCCGGGCGAGGAAATACAAACCCTCATTATCAAATCTGTGCTTTCTGGACAGGCCTGGTTTTTTGACAGCACCCGAATCGCTGAACAGGCCTGTGGCAATCCGATTGCCAGCAATATGCTGATGGTGGGTTACGCCTGGCAAAAAGGCCTGATTCCACTGTCGCGCAATAGTATCGAACAAGCCATTGAAATCAATCAGGTCGCGATTGAGATGAACCTGCAGGCATTCAACTGGGGGCGCTGCCTGGCAGATGATACTGATAAAGTCATTAAACAACTCAATCTTGAGCCCAAACCCGAACCGACGCTGGATGAAATCATCAAGCACAGGATCAAGGCATTGGCTGAATACCAGGACCAAGAAATGGCTGACCGATACAAAGAGACGATTAGCAACCTAAGACGCATCGAATCAAGCGCAAGCAATGGCGTTGGAGAAAAATTGACTCAGGTTGCTGCTGAGCAATACGCCAGACTGCTGATGATAAAAGATGAGTTCGAGGTGGCAAGACTGCTAAGCAGAAAATCATTTGAAGCCGAACTAAAAACACAGTTCGAATCAGGATATACGGTGAATTATCATCTTGCGCCTCCTCTGCCCACGTGGCTGAAACACTTTTTTTCCAGCCCCTCGAAAATTAAATTTGGTGCTTGGCTAAGTCCGGCGCTCAGTTTCCTCTCCAACCGGCGCAAGACCAGAAACACCTGGCTGGATCCATTTCGCTTTAGTGTTGAGCGCAAAACTGATCTAGCGTTGTTGTATGCATTTGAGGCGCTAATTGAACAGGTGATCGGAACGCTGAATGCAGACAATCAAAACGATTTTCTGGAAAAACTTGAACTAGCAGGCCAGGTCAAAGGGTTTGGTAAATTACGCCATGAAAAAGCAGAAAGTGTGATGGCAAAATGGAGGACACCTTAGGAGGCGGGCCCTTGTAAGACGCGTTCCGGGGCATTAAATGTAAAAACCTGAACTTAAGCTGTTAGCACTACATTCCATGTTTAATATAACCTGTCGATGTCTGCTGCATACACAATTTAGAAAGTACTTAATAAGTCGGAATTTTCCAGATTGGATATTTTGTGGCTCTTGAGAATAGGTAGTAATTGCTCCGAAGCAGCCATTTGCAAAGCCTATTTTGCTAATCCATTTTACCCACGTCGTACCTCTGACAATATCTGTTCTAAGGCTGGCTTCATGCGCTGAACAGCTTCACGCCCCTCCTCTATCGCTATATCAGCCTGATCGAACTCCATAAGGCCCAAATGAGACAAGCGAGGCGAGAGAATAATCTCCGGAGGATCACCCCCCATGCGGCTGCGGGTA
>JAUVBY010000158.1 GCA_030590945.1 Gammaproteobacteria bacterium
ACACTACTGAAGAATTGCACAATGGGCAAAACGTGACGCTGATCGGTATATCGCCAATCTGGTCGTTGATAATTTCATGGTAGATCAATAACTGCAAGGGATAAGCCCGCGCTTCACCATTAAGATCGACACGAATCACCGGCTCGCGTGCATCCAGCCATTTCCCCGCCTGCCCCACACTGTCAAACTCAGGTTTATCAATCGATGGAATACCATCTTTGGGTGGCCCACCCGACATGATTTCACTAAATTCAACGATGGCGTTTTCAAAATCAGTTTCCGGCCACTGAGCTTTTAGAAATTCACTGGCGGATACGCTGAAGCTGATTAATAACAGCCCAAAGGCAACGAAGCAGGTTTTAATTTGTCTATTCATAAAAATTCAGACCACAAGGGGCGCTGGCAGTTCCATTCTGGAGTGCGATACTGAATTGCCATCTGTGGTCTTTGTGTTTTAATGAGACCTCAGCATTACTCAGTGGCGAAAGAAAAATGAGATAAAATCTTTCTGATCAAGGCGCAATTCGTAGTGAATAGCGAGCTATTCGCAAGATTTGTAACGCTGAGCAGGGAGATTTTAATCATTTTTACTCGTCATCTGGGTTATGCTGAGGTCTCTTAATAAGAAACTTATTTCTACCCACTGTTAAGTTAAAATGCGCGCATGAAATTCAAATGTAACGTATACCGGTGTAGTAAAAAGGCTGATACCTATCTGTACCTGGACGCTGGAATGGATAAAAACGATCTTCCGGATGGCTTGATACGCCTGCTCGGAGATTTAAGCCAGTTCCTGAATCTTGATTTGGACGAGTCCAGCACGCTGGCACAGGTCGAAGCACGCGATGTAATCACCGCATTGGATGATCAGGGGTATTTCTTGCAAATGCCTCCGGCTGAGCTGCTCAAATTACAGATACCAGGCTCAGGGTTCGTTCAATGATTACCAAAATATTTTTCACCATGCTGGTGATAATCGTGGTGGGCATGATATTTAGAACTCAGAGTCAGAGCAAAAATTCCCCGCGCAGCCGCCAAAGCAAGGACGAAAAAGAGCTGGACGAAACCGCCAGCCTGGCACCCAAAACGGTGGCCTACATGCTGGTTGGTCTATTGATAGTCGTATCCGGCGTGGTGTACTATTTCAGCTGGTCGGATTCGAATCAACTTGTTACGCTGCGCGTCATCAATGCGAGCGGGACGCTGAGCGAATATCAGGCCTACCGCAAGGATATCAAGGGCCGCGAGTTTAACGCCATTGACGGCACGTTTATTCGCCTTGCGGATTCTGATCGCCTGGAAATGCTGGTCAAATAGTCGTCATCTCCTATGAACTTTCAAACCCTGCCAAAAATCACCGCGAGCCTGCTGGCTGTATCGCTTTACGTAGCGTTCATTAGCAGTCTGGGGCGAAATATTGATGCGCTTGAACCCTATTTTATCTCGTTCTACGTTGACCAGGGCTTACCTGAAATTCGCGAGGGGCAGGTTTGGCGCCTGTTTACACCGATTTTCATTCATTTTGGTTTAACGCATCTGGCGTTTAACCTGATTATGACCTGGCAACTAGGCGAATTGCTGGAGCGCCGCTTCGGCCCGGTGCGTTTCACTGGGCTCGTCTTGATCCTTGCAGTGGTATCAAACCTTGCGCAGTTTTATACCTCCGGCCCGGCCTTCGGTGGCCTTTCCGGCGTACTGTATGGCTTATTTGGCTATTTCTGGATCGCCAGCAAGTTCAACCCACATTTTGGCTACCAGATTAATCCTGGTGCCGTGAAAATGCTCCTGGCCTGGTTTGCCTTGTGCTGGGTTGATTTCTTTGGATTGCTTGGCAATATTCAGGTGGCGAATATGGCGCATACAGGTGGATTGTTAACGGGAATGCTGTTGGCTTATTTTGGGTCTTTGAGGGGTAGTTCGAGCTTAAGGACAGGTTAGTTTTGGGTTCGCCCGACAAACTTCTGATCAAAAATACCAGGCCAGGTCTAGTTTCAGGAAATCGTTATCCCGGAAAACGCTGTTAATGTTGGTTTTCGCCGTATTGCTGAATACCTGGGCTTCGAGGCTGATGGTGGCGTCACCGAATATGCGTTTGCTGGCTTCGACGCGGAAGATCTGACTGTCGTCGTCCAGGTCAATAAATGCACCGGCCAGAATCGCTGAACTGTCGGCATCGGTAAAGGCGAAACGTGCGGCGACAAACAAATCATTCTGGTAAAACACCGTAAGCGGATCGCCGCGCGAATCGTAGTTGTGTTCTATAAGCATGCCCAGGTCATACGCGCCATCGTGCAGATTATAAAACGTATATTCCAGGCCGCCGACATAAGCCGAGAAAGACGGCAGTTCCGAGCTCTGCCGGATCGCTTCGAGTTTCCATAACCAGGCATCCACTGTGTACTGCACATCCAGCCCAACGCGTTGTATCTGTTCATAAAAGGGAACAATCACCCCCGGTTCGGTGGCAGAAGGCTGGAATAATGGATTGCGTGCCGTGCCTTCAAACCAGGACAGGCCATAATCTATTAATCCTGCGTAACCGCTGTATCTCAGTGCATAGTCTACGTGCTCATCTTCCTTGTCCGATTCGTATTGCGCGTTTTCAGAATCGATCGGGAAAGGCAGCGCAAATCGGCTTTCTTCGCCCAGAAATTGACGTTCACGAAACCCCGGTAAAATAAAACCACTGAGACTTGTCTGATCAAAAATCCGGCTGAATCTCAGCAAGGGCTGGCCCAGTTTATCTTCCCCGTCAATCCCTTCGAGAAAATCGGTCTGATTGATGATATCGACCAGGTGATTCCCTTCCGCTACGCCCCAGAATACCTGGCCAATCCCGCCTTCAATCTCCCAGTTATCGTATACCTTGAGGGCCTTTAATTCGCGAATATCAGCGTGGTTACGCTCCTCGTCAAATTGATCGAGGCGGAAAAACGGCTCGAACCGCAGATAAAGATTCTGTGCTTCCAGCTGTTGGGTAAATTCGGGCTGCAGGCTAAGCGCCAATTTTCCATTGTGGGTTTCCGGAGGTCCGGGTTTAGTATAGGCCCGCACTTCAACGCCAAGCTCTGTCAATACCTCAGCTGCATGAGCCGGGGTACAGATCAGGATCAGCACAATGGTGTAAAAATAGGATCTTTTCTTAAATCTCATTCAAATGCCTGTTGATGTGGGACACTAAACCCTCCCGTCCTGAAAACACACTAACCCCCTGGCCCCCTGGTTAATAGAGGATGTCGTAAAGCTCCCCGCATTATCAGAGAGTGGCGTGAAGGCTCCCCTCTTTATCAAAGAGGGGCTGGGGGAGATTTGCATGCCAGATAAATTGCATTGCTATTAACTGTCATTCTAAATCCCCCTCTATCCCCCTTTTTCAAAGGGGGAGGCTTTTGCTTTGCTTTTGCGGTACCCTCTAATAAAAAAGAGAGACTGGCCGAAATAGCCACTACATCAGTCGTTTGAGCGCATTTTTGTTAAAATCACGCGCGTTTAAATTGACACCAAAGTCGTAATCCTGCCAGTTCAAAATGGTTTTCTTACCCGTCTGATGGTTTTCCATGCGGAATTGATCTGCGCGCCAGTATCCTTTGTGTTCATTGTAAGCCCTAAACTCCAGGGTTTTCAGGAGGCTGTTTTTGCGATCATAAAATTCGATTCTGATTGGCCGATATTCGGCTTTATCTATCCAGGTGATTTGCCTGGAATACCCCGAATTTTCGTACTGTGGGTAACGCTCGGATACATAACACTCCAGACTGTCTCCGCAGCTCTCATCGCGTAAATATTTGTAAGCGTATTTCTCTACCTCCTGAGAACCCAGGTCTTCAAAGGCAAATTCACTGCCCATGAACGGCCCGGACTGATTTTTGGACGATATCCGCTTGACGCGTTTTAGCGCAGGCAAATACAACCACTGATCATCCGGATCCAGCCCATGCGTGAACGTGAGCATGGCGGTGCCGGATACATCCCGCGGCTCCTTAAACAGCGATAGAGACTTATCCCCGTCGCCCTCAACTTCCAGCTGACGGGATTCGATTTTTCGGGTACTGGTTTTACCCGAGCGATCTTCGAGTATCATCTCCATATTTGCACGCATGCTACCCCAACCGGAATCCCGTTTATCGGACGCAACCGCAATTTCCAGTCCTTTTTCCTCTGGTGTTTGTGCGTACGCGCTTATTCCGGTAAGCAGGCAGGCTGACAACAGCACGCAGCTAACGATATAATGATGCTTCATATCTCTAACCCTCGTTCAGTAGTGTTTGTTTTTGGTCGATATGCTCATTCTTTTGGCCGCCTTCCAACCAATCGTCGAAACGGATCAGCATTGCTGGCAGCAGTAGAAAATCAACGAACAGCGCCAGAGCAATGACCGCTGAAACCAGTAAGCCCATTGCTGCGTTGAGCTCAAATGACGAGCTTGAGATCACCATAAATCCGGCAATCAGCGCAACCGAAGTTGTCCACAGCGCCACGCCAACGGTTGAAAATGCGTATCTGACTGCATTGATTGCATCCAGCCCCCGTTCGCGGCGGGCGCGTAAATATTTACTCATGAAATGAATCGTATCATCCACCACAATACCCAGCGTCATGGCGGCTACAACCGACAGCCCGAGACCAACCTCACCATCTAACAGGCCCCAGATGCCAAACGCCATGCCCGCGGGTGCAATATTGGGAATTAGTGACAGCAGGCCATATCGAAAAGACTGGAAAAAGAAAACCAGTATGAGTGAAATGGCCACCAGCGCGATGGCTGTACCCATCAACATGCTGACGATGTTCCGCATACCGATATGCGAAAACATCACCGTCGGGCTGGCCCCTACGGCGTTTAATTGCGGCGCATTTTCATCCATCCATCGAGTGACGCGATCCTCAAAGTCCAGCATGTTAGCCGTGGAAATGGTTTCGAGCGTGGCGCTCAGGCGCGTACGTTGCTTGTCGATATCAATCTGGTTATTCATATCAAGGCCGTAGGGCAGAGACATCTCATAGAGCAGCATATACTGCGCAGCAAGGTCACGCTGCCCGGGCAGCTGGTACCAGTCCGGATCGTCGCCATGCATGCTTTTATTGACACGCTTGAAGATGTCAGTCAGCGTGTTGACATGAATTACTTCAGGCTGTTCACGCAACCAGTCACTAAAGCGCTCCACACTATTAAGAAACGCCGGTTCTGAAATGCCGCCCGATTCTCCCGAATCAAGCGAGTAATCCACCCAATAGATGCCCGTCAGGTTCTCAACCACAAAATCGGTTTCTGTACGAAACTCGACCCGTTCATCAAAATATTCGACGAATACATCATTGAGTTCATTCCTGGGTATCAGGCTAATGGTTAATACAATGATCACCGACATGGCCGGTAGCAGAATACGGCGACTGGCAATGACCCACTCAGCAAAGCGATTCATCATGTTTGTACCAAACGAAGACTCCAGTTTTCTCTTTACTGGCAAAATTGATACCAGAGCAGGAAGAAAAAATACCGCATAGAACCAGGCGAACATCACGCCTATTGCGGAGATATTGCCCAGATCATGGAATGGGGGCGCATCGCTGAAATTAAGCGACAAAAATCCAATCGCAGTCGTCACTGAGGTTAGAAAAACCGGGCTGAAGTTAATACGCAAGCTCTCCTTCATCGCGGCATTTCTGTGCTCGCCCTCGCGTACCTTGTGCATCCAGTTAGCCAGTATATGCACACAATCGGCCACCGCCAGGGTAAGAATTATGGTCGGTGCAGACATGGCCGGCGGGCTCAACTTGATACCCATCCAACCCGCCACGCCCATGGCCGAGGCAATTGATAATAGAATGGTCAAAAATGTCCCAAGCGTGCCGCCCAGCCCTCTGAGCTGTAGAAAGACCAGCAG
>JAUVBY010000149.1 GCA_030590945.1 Gammaproteobacteria bacterium
AAGCGCGTGATCCGCCGCATCAACCGCGCGATTAACATCCGCTTCGGTTGCCGCAGGAAAGCGTGCCCAGGCCTCACCGTTTGCCGGGTTTAAGCTTTCAAAAAACTCGCTGCCGGTTTCGAACCGGCCGTTGATGTAGTGTTTAAATGATTGCATAAATTTTAGCTGGTGGAACAGGAAGTGGGGCTTCAGCCCCGCCGCCTGTTTACGGCTCAAACGCCGGCATAACCTTGTCGATAAACAACTCCAGCGATTGCCTTTTCTGCTGATAGGTCATTGCGCTGTCAATCCAGAAACTGTATTCATCATACCCTAAAGATTCATAATGCTTAAGTCGTTTAATAACCTCTTCCGGCGTACCCACCACATTATTGCGACGCATGTTCTCAGGTGAATACATTTCAATTTTGGCCATCTCCTCCTCGCTTAGAGGCTTGATTAATCCCTGCTCAATAGGCCGCTCATTTTTAAACCACGCGCCGAAATGGCAATAAAACCGGCTCAGGTCTTTTGCGCCTTGCTGGATTTGTTTTTCGGTTTCGCCGATATAAGTGTGGCGCAATACCATAATTTTTGGCCTTGGGACCTCAGGCGCCGCATCACAAGCATCGTTAAACCGCTGCATCAAGGATTCAACCTCTGCATCATCGAGCCACAAAGGTGTAACCTGGACATTACAACCATTAGCCACTGCAAATTCATGCGAGTTAGGGTCACGTGCGGCTACCCAGATCGGCGGATGCGGCTGTTGCAGCGGTTTGGGTGCACTGGTGGTTTTCGGGAACTGCCAGAACTCGCCCTGGTGAGTATAGTCCCCCTCCCACAAACCTTTGATCGCGGGAATCATTTCACGCATTTTCTGCCCTGCATTCCAGGCATCAACACCTTCGCCAATGCGCTCGTATTCAAACGAATACGCACCGCGCGCAATACCAACCTCTAACCGGCCACCCGTAATCAGGTCCGTCATTGCAACCTCACCAGCTAACTTGATAGGGTGCCAGAAGGGCGCGACCACCGTCGCGGTACCCAGCCGTACATTTTTAGTTTGGTGTGCCAGATCAACCAGGCTGGTAAATGGATTCGGCGCAATGGTGAAATCCATACCGTGGTGCTCACCCGTCCAGATGGTCGAGAACCCCGAACGGTCGGCCAGCTTGCACAGCTCGATGTACTCCTTATAAAGTTGCTGGTGGGACTGCGCCGGCGTCAGGCGCTCCATGTGAATGAATAATGAAAACTTCATGGTGATACCTTTTCTAAGAATTGCCCGATAAAGCGATTGACCTTGTCTGGATGAATATACGCCATCATATGTGCTTCGTTTTCAATCACCAGCGCCTGCCCATGCGGCGTTTCTGCAGCCATTTTTTGTGACATTTCGGATGTGGAGTTGGCATCCAGGCTTCCGGTTAAATACAGCACCGGTCTGCTTAGTTTGTTTAATTTTCCAGTCAACGCGCGATCAGACATAGCGAACAATTGATAACTACGCCCATACCCCACTGGATCCACCTGTTCCATCCATTGCCGTATTTGAATGATCTTTTGCCGACTTTCGACGCCCGTTTCATTCTCGAACCAGCGTTGCAATGCCAGCTCTATTCCATAGATCTGCCCGCTCTGCAACACCGCGCTGGCTCTATCCTGAACCGCCCTGCTCTGTGCTGCATCGCGTTCATACACTATGTTCATCGCAATAACTGAATACGTCGCGGATGCATACTCCAGCGCAAAGGCTACGCTGATTATTGCGCCCATGGAATGCCCTATAATGTGGGCCTTAGGAATCTTGAGATGATCGAGCAACTCGGCCAGTTGTGCCGTGTACTCTTCCAGACGCGGTTGCAGCGCGGGTAGGGGGCTATTTCCATGTCCGAGCATGTCGTAACAGATAAGCTGATAATCGCTGGAAAAGGCCTCTATCTGGGCTTGCCAGACGTCTTTGTTCAGGCCTACGCCATGAATCAGCACCAGGGTTGAACAAAGGTCGGAGCCGGATTCCGGCTTGCCGCTGATTGAATACGCCGTGCCCTGCGGGCTGATGCCGCAACGGCTCCGGGGTGTTTTTAAGGGATCGGGAGTGGGGTCGGCAGATCTCAAGTTACGCTCCAGTAATTATTGGATGAATAGGCGCACACCGTTTTAACTCACTGCCTGCCCGACTTGAGATAAGCCCACATTACAATGAATACAGAACGCCTGTCAACGCCGTGGTCTGTGATAGCTCACTTCCACGACGGGGGCGACTAACGATATCGCATCCGCGACAGGGGCAATTTTGCCCAAGGAATCACTTATGGTAGCATCCGCGCCTTACAGGGCATTTCACCGAGAGGTGCAGGCCTACACCAATTTGTTTACGTACTCCCGGTTTCTGCTAAAAAGTGAAAAATAAATATTCAATCTTTAGCCTTGCACGCAACGCGCTGTCCTACCACCAGCGCTGGCAGACTGCGTGGCGCAGCCCCGAACCCAAAAAACAATACGATGTTATTATTATTGGCGGGGGCGGTCATGGGCTGGCGACAGCGTACTACCTGGCCAAAGAATGCGGCATTACGAATGTCGCCATTTTAGAGAAAAGCTGGATCGGTGGCGGTAACACCGGACGCAATACCACCATCGTGCGCTCAAATTATCTATGGGATGAGTCCGCGGCTATTTATGACCACGCCATGGACCTGTGGTCTGATTTAAGCCAGGAGCTGAACTACAACGTGATGTTTTCTCCGCGCGGCCTGTTACATCTTGCGCACAGCGTGCACGACATGCAGGAAATCAGCCGCCGCGGTCACTCCAACCATTTAAACGGCATTGATGCTGAATTTCTAAACCCGGAGCAGATCAAAAAGATGCTGCCCTTCATTGAGCTCGATTGCCGCTACCCGGTCATGGGCGGCATACTGCAAAAACGTGGTGGCACCGCGCGCCACGATGCCGTCGCCTGGGGTTATGCACGAGCGGCGGATGCACTCGGCGTAGACATCATACAAAACTGTGAAGTCACCGGCTTTAATATCCGGGACGGCGCCGTTTGCGGCGTTCAAACCAGCCGCGGGCAAATTAGTGCTAAAAAAGTTGGCGTGGTCACGGCCGGGCATTGCAGTGTGCTGGCAGAAATGGCGGGCTTTCGTTTGCCGATCGAATCTTTTCCGCTGCAGGCGATGGTTTCCGAGCCTGTCAAACCCATCGTGGATTGCGTGGCGATGTCCAACGGTGTACACGCCTATATCAGTCAGTCGGACAAAGGTGAATTGGTCATTGGTGCGAGTTCCGATACCTACACCTCGTATACCCAGACCGGCGGTTTTGATGTCATCGAAGAAACCATCGGCGCCATCGTAGAGCTCTACCCGCTGTTCTCACGCATGAAAATGATGCGTCAGTGGGGCGGCATAGTGGATGTAACGGTTGATCGCTCACCGATATTGTCCAAAACGCCGGTCGACAATTTATTCTTTAACTGCGGCTGGGGCACGGGCGGTTTCAAAGCCACCCCGGGATCAGGCCACGTGTTCGCGCATTCCATCGCCAATGGCGAGATGCACCCCATCGCGGCCCCGTTTTCTATCGACCGTTTTCACACCGGCGGCCTGATTGACGAAGGCGCAGCAGCAGCGGTAGCGCATTAGAGATGAAATCATGTTCATAATTGAATGCCCCTGGTGCGGGAAACGCGATCAGTCTGAATTTTCCACCCACGGCGAGGCGCACATCGCGCGCCCCGAAGACCCTTCTGTTTTAAGCGATGAGCAATGGGGTGACGTACTGTTTTTTCGCCACAACCCCAAAGGCCAGCACTATGAACGCTGGAATCACGCGCACGGCTGTCGGCGCTGGTTTAATGTCAGCCGTAATACCGCCAGCAGCGAAATTTACGCCAGCTATAAACCCGGCGAAGCGCGCCCCGGGGCAGGTAAATCATGAGTAATACTTTGCGCCTTAACCAGGGCGGACAAATCAACCGTCAGCAGGCCCTGTCATTTCAGTTTAATGGCCAGCAATACAGCGGTTATCAGGGCGATACGCTAGCCTCCGCGCTACTCGCCAACGATGTAAAACTCATTTCCCGAAGCTTTAAATACCACCGCCCACGCGGCATTCTAACGGCCGGTTCAGAAGAGCCTAATGCGCTTGTACAGCTTGAACTCGGTGCGCACACCGTGCCCAATTGCCCGGCCACCACCGTGGAACTGTATGACGGCCTGGTAGCCAACAGCCAAAATTGCTGGCCATCGGTCGAACATGATATCGGCGCGATCAACAACACGCTTTCCCGCCTGTTTCCGGCCGGGTTTTATTACAAAACCTTTATGTGGCCCAAGGCGCTGTGGATGAAGTATGAGGAAGTAATTCGTCATTCCGCCGGACTGGGTAAATCGCCAATGCAAGCCGACCCTGGCGCATATGATCACCAGCATGTGTATTGCGATGTGCTGGTTGTTGGTGGCGGCGCCGCTGGTTTATCGGCAGCCCTGTCAGCGGCACAAAGCGGTGCTGAAGTTATGCTGCTTGACGAGCAAGGCAGTTGGGGCGGGGCGCTGGCCAGTGAGACTCAAACGATTAACGGCCAGGACCCGCTGTTGTGGGTATCACAAATGCTGGCCAAATTAGGTAAATTTGAAAATGTGCGCCTGCTGAAAAGAACCACCGTCACCGGTTACTTTCATCACAATTACCTGATCGCCAATCAACGCATCAGTAATCATGCCGGCCCGGGCGCGCCCGCTGATGTACCCCGGGAACGCCTGTGGAAAATACGCGCACGAAAAGTAGTGCTCGCGACCGGATCCATCGAACGGCCACTGGTATTCGCCGATAACGACCGGCCAGGCGTCATGCTGGCCAATGCAGTGCGGACCTATCTCAACCGCTACGGCGTGCTCGCCGGGCAAAATATTGTCATTACGACGAATAACGATTCAGTATATACGCTGGCCGTTGAAGCCACCGCGGCGGGTGCGCAGGTCACGGTGCTCGATACGCGAGTTGAAATCCCCGAAAAATGTTTACAGCTCGCCGCCGAAAACGGGTTTGTAATTAAAGCCAACCGTATTATCGCAGGCGTACGCTATAAAAAGGGCATTCGTGGTGTGCAACTGGCCAAACTCAATCACGACGGCACAGATATTGTCGGCAAACTTGAAGACTTTACGGCGGATCTGGTCGCGGTTTCCGGCGGATGGAACCCAACGCTAAATTTATACAGCCAGGCCGGTGGCAAATTGAGCTATGACGAATCACAACATTGTTTTCTGGCCAACGCCGATCAACCGATCAAGCCTGATGCCCTAATCGCCGGTAGCGCGAACGGGGCTTTTTCTCTTGATGCCTGTCTGTGTGAAGGCGCTGCAGCGGGTGTTAAAGCCGCCACAACCTGTGGTTTTGAAGCCGCTGATTTAGACACACCAACGGTCGGCCCGGAATTTTTTACTTGCGGTGAAATGCGCCCTTTATGGATACTACCCTGCGATCATCCCATTGGTCTGGGCCCCAAAAAGCATTTTCACGAGCTACATAATGATTCCACCATTGGTGATATCGCGCTGGCCGAACGCGAGGGATTTATTTCGGTTGAACACCTAAAGCGTTACACCACCACCGGCATGGGCACCGATCAGGGTAAAACCTCGAACGTGAACGCGCTCAGCGTCATGGCCGGGTTACGTAATAAACCCATCAATGAAATCGGCACCACCACCTTTCGCCCGCCTTTCACGCCACTTACCTTTGGCGCAATTGTCGGGCAAAACAGACGCGAATTATTCCTGCAAAATCGCACCACGCCGATGGAGCCCTGGCACCAGGCAAACGGTGCGATCTATGAAGACGTAGGAGACTGGAAACGCCCGCGCTATTTTCCACAAGACGGCGAAAGCATGGACGAAGCGGTGCTTCGTGAGTGTCTCGCCACGCGAAACAGCGTGGGCATAGTAGACGCCACCACGCTTGGAAAAATCGATATTCAGGGCAAAGACGCGGTCAAGCTGATCAACATGGTTTACACCAATGCCTGGAGCAAGCTGGGCATCGGCAAATGCCGCTACGGCCTGATGCTCAATGAGCATGGTATGGTAATCGATGATGGTGTGACCACGCGCATTGGTGAGCAGCATTTTCACATGACCACCACCACCGGCGGTGCGGCGCGCATCATGGGCTGGCTGGAAGAATTACTGCAAACAGAATGGCCGGACTGGGAAGTGTATTGCACCTCGGTCACCGAACAATGGGCGGTCATGGCCATCAATGGCCCCAAAGCGCGTGATCTGCTGAGCGAACTGACCGATACGGATCTGAGCCTCGAAGCCTTTCCATTTATGTCCATGATCGAGGCGAAGGTAGCCGGTGTCAAAGCGCGCATATACCGCATCAGTTTTACCGGCGAGCTCGCCTTTGAAATCAACGTACCTGCGCGCCACGGTCTGCACGTATGGCAGGCGATGATGGACGCGGGTAAAGCTTATGAATTAACCCCCTACGGCACCGAAGCCATGCACGTGTTACGCGCCGAAAAAGGCTTTGTGATTGTCGGGCAGGATACCGATGGCTCGGTCACCCCGTTCGATCTGGGCATGAGCTGGATCGTCTCGAAAGCAAAAGCCGATTACATCGGCAAGCGTTCACTTACGCGCAGCGATACGGCGCGGGAAGG
>JAUVBY010000008.1 GCA_030590945.1 Gammaproteobacteria bacterium
CACTTATGTTTAGAGACTTAAAACCTAAATCCCGTTTTATCGTCATCCTCGCGTATGCGGGAATCCATAATACCGTCAGAAACAGGCTTATGGATTCCCGCCTTCGCGGGAATGACGCTTTAACCGGACAGTAGCGCTATATAATATTAATTACGGTCTACCCCCTATGGAAATAAGTATCGAACGAAAAGGCAACATGGCTTTTTCCGCCACCGCGAGCGAAAGCGGGCATACCGTATTGATGGATGCGTCATCTGCGGTTGGGGGGGAGAATAAAGGACCACGGCCGATGGAACTGTTGCTGATGGGGCTGGGGGGGTGTACGTCGATTGATGTGGTGATGATGCTGGAGAAAGCACGCCAGGATATTCGAAGCTGTAAAGTAGTGATTAACGCGGAGCGTGCTGAAGCCGAACCCAAAGTGTTTACCGATATTCACGTGCATTTCATTATTTCGGGGAAAGACCTTAACCCTGATCGGGTCGCCCGCGCGATAAAATTATCAGCGGAGACATATTGCTCCGCATCGATTATGCTCGGTAAAACAGCTAACATTAGCCATGATTTTGAAATCATACCCACAGATGAAAACTAAAACGTGATCTGGTAATAGAGCATGGATAACATTACACAATGGTTCAGGCGCCAGTCGGCCAACCCGCAAATTGTCTTTTTGACAGTGGCATTACTGGCGTTCATCTTTCTAATAACCTATACCGGCAATATGTTGGCCCCTGTGCTGGCGAGTATTGTCATCGCTTATCTGCTGGAAGGAATCGTTAAATATTTACAGCATTTAAAACTACCCCGCCTGCTAAGCGTCATCATCGTCTACATACTGTTTGTATTTTTCATCCTGCTTATCATGTTTGCTTTGATGCCCTTGCTGTTTAATCAGACCAAGGAACTGGTACAAAATATACCCGCGATGCTTAGCTCGGGGCAATCCAGCCTGTTGACCTTGCCGGAATTGTATCCGGAATTATTTTCGCAACTACAGGTCAACGAACTGATTGACGCCATACGCACAGAGTTAACGGCGTATGGTCAGCGCATACTGACACTCTCTCTGTCATCCGTAACCAGCGTCATTTCGGTATTGATCTATGCAGTACTGGTTCCCATGATGGTGTTTTTATTTCTAAAGGATAAAGAAAAAATATTAGGCTGGATCCATGACAGGCTGCCCCAGGACAGACAGTTGGCCGATCAGGTATGGAGTGAGGTCGACATAAAAATTGGTAACTACATTCGCGGTAAGTTCGGGGAAATATTTATTGTCTGGGTGGTGTGCTGGATAACTTTTACGCTGATGGGATTACAATGGGCTGCGCTGCTGGCGGTGCTGGTGGGCTTGTCCGTGATCGTGCCGTATGTCGGCGCGGCGGTAGTGACCATACCCGTCGCCATGGTAGCCTGGTTCCAGTGGGGGTGGACCACGCCATTTTTCTATTTGATGCTGGCTTACTTTATTATCCAGGCCCTGGATGGTAACGTACTGGTTCCTCTTTTGTTTTCCGAGGTGGTGAATATCCACCCTATTGCGATCATTGTCGCTATTTTGTTCTTTGGCGGCCTGTGGGGGTTCTGGGGGGTGTTTTTTGCGATACCCCTGGGCACACTAGTGCAGGCGGTTATAAGCGCCTGGCCGGACAATGAGCGCCGCATGGAATAAGCAAGACCCCCCTTCGGTTAAAGTGGTGTCAGCTCAGCTGGAATTGCATGAACCAGTGTTGTTTTTCCCAGTGCATCGCGAATGGCACCCTGTAGCGCCTCTTCGAATACCGGATGATAAAAAGGGAAGCGTAGCATTTCCTGCAGACTCAGGTTTTGCTCCAGACACCAGGCGATCAGGTGGGCCAGATGTTCAGCGCGGGGCGCTACCATACTCGCACCTAACAAAGTACCGTGCTCCTTATCCGCATACAAATGAATCAAGCCCCGGTTGTTGCCCATAACGAGCGCGCGGCCGTGCGGACCCATCGCAAATTTACCGGTAACAATCCCGGCTTCATCCAGTTGATCCGGGGATTGTCCAACCTGACAAATATTCGGCTCACTGAAGGTGATGTGTAAAGGAACATAGCGTTTAAATTCACTGAGTGTACCCGTACCCGCATTGTGACCGGCAATTTTTCCTTCATAGGAAGCTTCATGCAGTATCGGCGCATCTACGTTAACATCGCCGGCCAAAAAGATATGCGGTGCTTCTTTAAGCGCCATCGTATGGATATCGTAGGCGGGCAAACCCTGATCATCAAGCTGTATTCCCAGATTTTCAAGCCCGACCCGATCAATGTTTGAACGACGCCCGATGCTTACCAGCACGCGTTCTACGTCAAATTGTTGATCGCCTGCCGTGACCCGAATCAGTTCACCCACTTTTTCAAGTTCAGCGGTTTGCCCGAGGATAAGCGGAAATTCTTTCTGGATAAGATCGATCGCACAACGATTGATTTCAGGATCTTTCAGGCCGGCAATGGTGGTAAGCTCATCGACCCCGATGACATCAACACCCAATTGGCTTAGCGCCTGCCCCAGTTCCAGGCCGATGACCCCCAGGCCGATGACGGCCATCGATGCGGGTAAGTTTTCCTGCTCAAAAAAACTGTCGGTGGTAAGAACCTGATCACCCAGACTCTGCCAGGCTTCAGGTACCACAGGCCTGCTGCCGGTAGCGATGATACATTTATCAAACCCTACGGTCTGATTACCCAATTGCAGGGTGTGGGCGTCGACAAATAGGGCAAATTCATTCACAAACTTATCGCCCATCTTATCGATGGAATTACTAAGTACCCGGTCGACCAGGATGTCCCTGACGTCCTGTACTCTTTCCATTACTGCAGCGCTATCAATGCTAAGGCTTTCACTACCTTGTATACCTAGTTTCTGAAATTGTTTCCGCGCGTGAAAATCTTCAGCGATATGAATCATGGCCTTGGAGGGCATGCAGCCAACGCGAGCACACGTGGTACCAAGTTCGTCTTCTGCGGCGCCGTCTATCAGCAAAAAGTTTTTTGTGTGGCGACGAACCTGCCCCAGTGCATTGAGGCCTGCCGTGCCCGACCCAAGTATGGCGATATCCAGATGGTGACTCATTTTCTATTTTAGTGCGTATGGCTAAAGAATCAGGACTATACGTAAATTGCGTCTGTCAGTAAATGTCTGTTAGCCAAGTTCACTTAACAGAATAAGAATCATTTTATGCGCCTGGTCAGCGTAAGAACCCCCAAACAAATTGAAATGGTTGAGTATATGGTACAGGTTGTAAAAGGTTTCACGGGTAGCGTAGCCTTCGCGAAGCGGATAGGCGGCCGCATAGGCTGTGTAAAATTCAGGTGGTGCCCGACCGAAGAGAGAGGTCATTGCGATATCGGTTTCACGGTCTCCGAAATAATGTGCAGGATCAAATATGACCGCCTTACCCGATTCATTGAAGCCCCAGTTGCCCTGCCATAAGTCTCCATGTAAGCACGAGGCTTTGGGGGGCACATCAAACAGCGCTTCAAATTTTTCGTTAAGACGTAGACCATCTTCTATCAAAGCAGAGGGTGCATTATTTTTATGCGCGAGTTTCAGTTGAAAGCCCAGGCGATGGGTTCGCCAGAAATCAAACCAGCTATTTGACAAAGTGTTACGCTGCGGGGTTATGCCTAGTGTGTTGTTGAAGTCGGCGCCAAAATCTGCTTGTTGATAGTGATGTAATTCAGCGAGTTGCCGGCCAAAAGAACGATAGTTTGCAGCAGACCCTTCGCGTTGTAAATTAAGTGCCTGCAAGGCGATAAAAGATACCTTTTCACTGATCCCGGTACACAATACAACAGGGCTCGAAATAGTGCCTGTATTCGCTATGGCAGATAGTCCGGCGGCTTCTGCTTTAAACATCTCAATATGATTGCGAAGATGAATTTTTATAAAAATTTGTAGCCTGTGAGACCCAAGCAAAAAACTGGAATTTATACTGCCGCCAGAGACGCGCCTGATGTGGCGTGCATCGGGCGACAGCCCTGTACCCTGTTGGATTTGGTCCAGGATATCAGGCCAGTTATTCATCGCTTGAATGGGTAGTAATGGGAGCGTTTATTGGTAAACAGGGCACTAAATGTAATATTTATTCACATATTAGCATTGACTGGTTCTAATTGATGAATAGTTACGATTATTGCTTGATGTTTACTCCAAACAACACGTGTAACTAACTGTTTATATGTGTTATATAATAAATTGACTAATTTTTAATCAGGTACCGGTTTAAGGCGTGTGGAGCCCACGGGTTCTTTCGTTAGCGTGGCTTATTCACAAACTTATCCACAATTACTGTGGAACAAATGTAAAACCCTAATTTTATGAGTTGAACCACTTGATACTCAGAAATAGAGCGTCTGTAAATGGTACAGTCTTTGCATGTCAGACCACGTAATAAAACCGTTGCCACGCTGTATAGATGTGGCGTTGGAAGTGCCGATGCGACAGCTTTTTTCCTATTTGTACCAGGGCGCCAAACTTAAGCCGGGTATACGGGTGAGTGTGCCTTTTGGGAGCCGAAACATGGTGGGTGTGGTGGTCGCAAACCGTGAGCAACCACCGGACAATATCAGGCTTAGAGAGATCCATTCCAAACTTGATGAAGAGGCTCTGTTTTCAGCACAAATTTTACGCCTGACCGCCTGGACCGCCACTTATTATCATCAGCCGCTCGGTGAGGTTTGGCGAGCCGTTATGCCCGCCGTATTGCGTAAGGGCCGGGAGCATACTCACGGCTTGCTCGAGTGGGTGTATGAATTGAACGACCTGCCTGAAGACTGGCAGACACAACTTAGCCGAGCGCCGGTTCAACGACGCCTTATCGAGGCGTTTTATGAACCCGACATTAGCCTAAGGCATGCAAACCTGGTAAAAGCTATTCCAGGCTGTACCGCTGCGATCAAAGCGTTGCTGAATAAAAACTTCCTGAGTCGAGAGCAAAAACTTGCCCCTGTGTTCCCCTTGCCCGGCACCGGGATACCGAACACTTTAACCACGGAACAGGCGAGCGCGTACCAAAAGTTAAGTCAGAACAGCCAGGGATTTCAGTGCCGGGTGCTGGAAGGTATTACCGGCAGCGGTAAAACAGAAGTGTACTTCGCCATGATCGATCACTGCCTTAGCCAGCAGCAACAGATATTGGTGCTGGTGCCGGAGATCGCATTGACCGACCAGTTGTTTGCCCGTTTCAAGCGTCGTTTTGGCAGTAGTGTTGTGCAGATACATTCGGGCATGAGTGACGTTAATCGATATCGGCGCTGGTGGGAAATTCGTTCAGGCAGCGTCGAGGTGGTGCTGGCGACACGCTCGGGCGTGTTTCTGGAATTTAAACAACTAGGCCTGATCATTGTAGATGAAGAACATGATTTATCATATAAGCAACAGGATGGGGTGCGTTATCACGCCCGTTCAGTAGCGATTAAACGTGCACAAATTCACGATATACCGATAGTACTGGGGTCAGCGACGCCATCATTGGAGACCGTGCAAAATTTCAAGTGCGGACGCTACCAGCATGTTCAATTGCTACAGCGCGTTGGCAATAGTAAGCTGCCCGAAATCCAGTTGCTGGATCTTAATCAGGCTAAGGTCGAATCAGGTCTGAGCCCAGCAGCCCTCCAGGCAATAAGGCAAACACTGGAACTCGGGCAACAGGCGCTGATATTTATTAATCGACGCGGGTATGCACCGGTTTTGTATTGTCCGTCCTGTCAATGGACTGCGCAATGCAAACGTTGTGATGCGCAAATGACACTACACCAGCAAAACCACGCCTTGCAATGTCATCATTGCGGTGCCAGGCGCGGCGTGCCCCAATCGTGCGATGCCTGTGGCGCACTGGAGTTGATTAATTTGGGCGAAGGCACACAAAGAGTAGAAGAAAGCTTGCGAGCTTGCTTTCCGCAAGCTCGTATTCAGCGTTTTGATCGAGATGAACTAAATACCGCTCTAAAATTAAAAGCGGCGATGGATAAAGTGCATGCCCGCGAAGTGGATATACTGGTTGGTACGCAACTGCTTAGCAAGGGTCACGATTTTTCCAGGGTCAGCCTGGTGCTGGTTATCAATGCGGACCAGGGCTTGCATAGCATAGATTTTCGTGCACCGGAGCTACTGGTTCAACAACTAATCCAGGTTGGGGGTAGGGCCGGACGAGGAGCAGATAAAGGCCGGGTTCTGATTCAGACGTTTTTTCCTGATCATCCTTCATTGCTTGCGGTTAAGCATCACCAATACACCGAGTTTGCCAGCGCAGAGCTGGCGCAGAGAAAATTGGCTCACTTTCCGCCCTATTCTCATATGGCACTTTGGCGGGCCAGGGCGGGAGCGGCCAACGAGGTAATGCGGTTTCTAGATTCATTGGCGCATCACGGACGAAGTATACAGCCGGCTGAGACATTTTGTTATGACCCGGTAAAAAGCCCGATGTTCAAGCGAGGGGGGCAGTATCATGCTCAGCTACTGATTAGTGCTAACCGACGATCCGCTTTGCATCAATGGCTGGGGGGGTGGGTCGAACAGGTGGAGCAGGATAAACTGGCGCGCAAGATTAAGTGGTCGATAGATGTGGATCCTGTGAGCCTGTTTTAGTAACGACAGCACATTAATAAAAAAGCCACCGCCGTAAGGCGGTGGCTTGAACAGTTCAAAGCTGTTTGTTGTTAATATTATTTAGTGAACTCCGGATAGGCCTCCATACCACATTCACCAATATCTAGTCCTTCATACTCTTCCTGCTCATCTACTCGAATGCCCATGATTGCCTTAATCACGCCCCAAACAATTAAACTGGCGACAAACACCCAGATGAATATCGTGGCCATGCCGATCAACTGAGCGGAGAAGCTGGCATCGCTATTCGTTAAAGGTACGGCAAGCAGGCCCCAGGCCCCGGCCGCACCGTGAACAGAAATAGCACCCACCGGATCATCAATTCTAAGCTTGTCCGGCGTAACGATGGATAACACCACGATTACACCACCCACCGCTCCAATTAAGGTCGCAACCAGGGGTGAAGGTGTATCCGGCCCGGCGGTAATGGCGACCAGACCTGCTAGCGCACCGTTCAGAATCATAGTTAAATCTGCTTTGCCAAACATGAGTCGCGCGATGACCATCGCTGCCAGTGCGCCGCCGGCTGCCGCTGTATTCGTATTCAGAAAAACCATCGCTACCGAGTTTGCACTGGCGATATCGCCCAGTTTAAGCACCGAGCCACCGTTAAAACCGAACCAGCCTAACCACAGGATAAAGGTGCCCAGGGTTGCCATGGGCAGGTTCGCCCCGGGGATGGCGTTGACGCTACCGTCGGCATTGTATTTGCCTTTTCGGGCGCCCAGTAATAAGACGCCAGCTAGAGCTGCAGCCGCGCCGGCCATGTGAACGATGCCGGAGCCGGCGAAATCCAGAAAGCCAATATCACCCAGGCTGTATAAACCAAACACCGATTTTCCGCCCCAGGTCCATGAGCCCTCCATTGGGTAGATAAATGCGGTTAGCACGATGGCGAATAGAAAAAAGGACCAGAGCTTCATGCGCTCAGCAACCGCACCGGATACGATCGACATGGCGGTGGCGACAAACACGACCTGAAAGAAAAAGTCTGAAGCGTTTGAATAAACCGATCCACCGTCAAAACCGGCTTCGGCTGATTCTGCGAGAACGGTGCTGATCAGCGCATCCGCGTTTTCAGCCCCGTCGAGTGCAATATCAGCGAGAAAAACTCCGCCGTCATACATCACGTCGTAACCCACAACGAGGTACGAAATACATGCGATCGCGAACAGCGCGATATTTTTGGTTAAAATTTCAGTGGTGTTTTTTGATCTTACCAGACCGGCTTCGAGCATTGAGAACCCGGCTGCCATCCACATAACCAGCGCGCCACATACCAGAAAATAAAAGGTATCAAGCGCATACTGTAATTCAAATATATTGTTTTCCATTTTTTAATCCTCGATTAGAGCGCGTCGCTATCGATTTCACCGGTACGTATACGTATGGTTTTTTCGATTTCGCTTACGAATATTTTGCCGTCACCTACCTTCCCGGTTTGTGCAGCCTGCATGATGACGTCCAGCACGGTGTCCAGTTGCTCTGCGGTAACCGCGACTTCAATTTTGACCTTGGGTAGAAAATCGACAGTGTATTCCGCACCACGGTACAGTTCGGTATGTCCTTTCTGCCGGCCAAAACCTTTGACCTCGGTCAGCGTCATACCGGTGATACCGGTTTCCGAAAGCGCCTCTCTTACTTCATCAAGCCGGAACGGCTTGATGATGGCTGTGATCATTTTCATGAGTAATTCCTGTGTAGTAATGAATGTGCGGCAATTATTAGCGGTTACTTATACACAGCTCAATCAATACCGTTCTGAATGCACTAAAATGGTGCAACCCTACCCAAATGAACCGGATTTGTGTGCAGGAGACCGATCAACCGGCGCTTGAATTGCAGTAAAATCAGGCGTCACAAAAAATAAAACAGTTTTATGCCCAGACCCAGTCAACGCCAGGCAGATGAAATGCGAGAAGTGCATTTTGAACGCCACTACACACGCCACGCCGAAGGATCGGTGCTGGTTAGCTTCAAGCACACCAAAGTATTATGCACCGCCAGTATTGAAGAGCGCGTACCGCATTTTCTAAAAGGCAAAGGCCGCGGCTGGGTGACCGCCGAATATGGTATGTTGCCAAGATCTACCGGTTCGCGTATGGCACGTGAAGCGGCGCGGGGTAAACAATCGGGGCGTACGCAGGAAATACAGCGCTTAATCGGGCGCTCTTTACGTGCCGCGGTGGATCTCGAGGCGCTGGGAGAACGCCAGATTCTAATTGACTGTGATGTATTGCAGGCGGATGGCGGCACTCGCACGGCTTCAATTACGGGTGCTTACGTCGCCCTGGTAGATGCTATTTCACAATTGATCGACAAAGGCCTGCTCAAGCAAAGCCCGATTCGGCGTCAGATCGCTTCGGTATCGGTGGGGATTTACAATGGCAGCCCGGTGCTGGATCTGGATTATGATGAAGACAGTAACGCTGAAACGGATATGAATGTGGTAATGGATGACCAGGGAGGGTTCATTGAGGTTCAGGGTACTGCGGAAGCAGCGCCTTTCAGCATGGATGAAATGAATACGCTGCTTGCGTATGCGCAAAAAGGAATTTTCGAATTACACCAAAAACAACGCAACGCACTTGCTTCGTAATTGTTGATATGAGCAAAGTCGTTTTAGCTACAGGCAATCCCGGAAAGCTTCGCGAAATACGTGAGATTCTACAGAACATGCCCTGGGAAATCGTGGCACAAAGCGAGTATGCCTGCCCCGAGGCAGTTGAAGACGGCCTGAGTTTTGTCGAGAACGCGATTAAAAAGGCGCGCCATGCCTGCGCGTTTACCGGCTTGTCGGCCATTGCAGATGATTCCGGTCTTGAGGTTGATGCCCTGCTGGGTGCGCCCGGTATTTATTCGGCACGTTATGCAGGCGAAGGCGCCAGCGACGAACAGAATATCCACAAACTACTCGACGCATTAAAAGACGTGCCGCCTGCACAACGCAGCGCCCGTTTTCGCTGTGTCATGGTGTACATGCGCCATGATCTTGATCCCTCCCCGCTGATTTGTGAAGGTAGCTGGGAAGGGCAGATTGCGAGCCATATACAGGGTGAAAACGGCTTTGGTTATGATCCTGTATTCTACGTGCCCGCTCACGATTGCAGTTCGGCTCAACTCAGCCCAACACAAAAAAACGCCATCAGCCATCGAGGCCAGGCCTTGCGTGCTTTGGCAGATAGCTTGTCGGGCACATTGTAAACAACGACCGAAAAAATGACGCTGAAACTCAAACCGCATGCTACGTTTAAAGGACGGAAAGGCCCGCTACTGCTAATCGTGATGGATGGCGTAGGTTTGAAAGAGGACCACCCGGGGAATGCCGTTACGCGCGCAAACACTCCGGTGCTGGATCAATTATTGAAAAGTGAGCTGAGTATGTCATTGACTACGCACGGAACGGCAGTGGGCCTGGCTAGCGATGGCGATATGGGTAACAGTGAAGTCGGGCACAATGCGCTGGGGGCCGGGCGAATTATCGCGCAAGGTTCCAGCCTGATCGATAAAGCCATTTCAAGCGGCGCTATTTTTGCAAGCGAGCACTGGAAGGCGAGCATTCAACGTGCTTTGACGGGTGGCACCCTACATTTTTTGGGTTTGCTCTCGGATGGAAATGTGCACGCTAACATCGGGCATTTGTATGCTTTTCTGCAAGAGGCTTATGATGCGGGTGTTAAGCGTGTTCGACTGCATGTTCTGTTAGACGGGCGCGACGTCGCGCCGAGATCAGCTTTAACTTACCTGGGCCAGCTTGAGGCTAAGCTGGCGTACTATAATGCGCAGGGTCGGGATTATTGTATTGCTTCGGGTGGTGGCCGACAGGTCATCACAATGGACCGCTATGACGCAAATCCGGCGATGGTGAAACAGGGTTATGATTGCCATGTTCATGGCATAGGTGAAAAAACCGGATCAGCCCGGGCCGCGGTCAATGCGTATTATTCCCAATTTCCGGAAGGTACCGATCAGGACATGCCTGCGTTCGTGGTGTCTGACGAGCAGGGCCAGGCCGTCGGGCCGATGCGCGATGGTGATGCGGTAATTTTATACAATTACCGGGGTGACCGCGCGATGGAGATATCGCGCGCGCTGGAACTGGAGCACTTCGATGAATTTGATCGGGGCACGCCACCGGAGCTATATTTTTGCAGCATCATTGAATATGATGGTGATTTGCACATCCCGAAAAGGTACCTGGTATCGCCGCCCCTTATCGAGCGCACCATGGTGGAATACATGTGCGCAGAAGAAATCAGGACATTCGCTATTTCTGAAACCCAGAAATTTGGTCACGTAACTTATTTCTGGAACGGCAATCGTTCGGGATATATTTGTGAAGCGCTCGAACGTTACGATGAAATTAAATCCGATATAGTACCGTTTAATCAGAAACCGGAAATGAAAGCACGCGAAATTTGCGATGCGACTATCGCACGGCTGAGGGAACCGGGCATGCGTTTTGGACGAATCAACTTTGCAAACGGGGATATGGTCGGCCATACGGGCGATTTTGAGGCCACCAAAAAAGCCATGCAAGTGGTTGATGCCTGTGTTGGTGAATTGATTGAAGAAGTAGAAAATCTCGATGGTATTGTTTTAGTCACCGCCGATCATGGCAACGCAGAAGAAGTTTTTTTGCAGAACGGGGAGCTAAAGGTTATGAAAACCTCGCATACCCTGAACCCGGTACCGTTTACCATTGTTGATCCGGGTTATCAGAATGAATACCACATACGAGAGGATATCCCCTGCCCTGGTCTGGTTAATGTGGCTGCCACCGTATTCAACCTGATGGGCTTTGAAGCGCCGCTGGATTATGAGGCATCATTGATACGATTTGTTTAGCGCGCTCGCCACCCCCTCTTCACCCGGGTTTTCAAATATAAGGCGTTCAAGCTGCCCGGTCGCCGCGCTTCGTGAATCTGAGAATCAGGGTCCTGATTCCGTAATTTGTTGAACCAGAATCAACGGCCTGACCACCACAGACCAGAGCCAGGCGTCGTTCGATAACCAGCATTTCGCCTGTTCATCCTGAACGGGTGCGACCAGTTTTTTATCCATCCAGTTTTTGATGGCACCACTGTCATCCTGTGCCATACAGTGCGCGACGTCGATCATGTCCAGAGATTCATCCACCCAGATTACCGATCCCCGGGCAAAAAATTTCTGTAGCTCGGTCCAGGCGACTTGCGCGGTTTCCAGGTTTAGTTTGGCTTTTTCAGTTTCGGCCGAATCTATCATCATAACTCCTTGCTTAACCGCTCATTTCATCGCTTATGTTTAGTTCGAATAACGCCTCAATCTGACTGATCGAGTAACCTAGCCTAAATAAAACCATCAGTTTGGTATAGGCTGCCTCCAGCGTGATGTCCCGGCCATTGAGTACACCTATTTGGGTAAGTTGCGCGCCGGTGGCGTAGACTGAAAAATCAATGTGGCCGATATAACATTGGGAAATGGCTACTATAATGATGCCCTGTTCGTGCGCCTTGCACAGTGCCTCAAGCAGTTCAGTATTGTGATCTGCCAGCGTACCCAGGCCATAAAGCGACAAAATAATCGCATTCGGCCGGGTTGCGATTAGCGCATCCAGATACCGGGCCTGGTAACCAGGCATCATGTGGATATTTACGATCTGAATGGATTCCCATTCCCGGGGCGTGGTCTGCCAGGTAATTTGCGTGGCCGCAATGCTTTCAGTAGAACGCAGTAAGCGGGGCGTATCGAATCCGGCGAAATGAATCGCGTCCTTTTTAACAACGCGTGTGGCTGGCATCAGGCGTTGATCAAAGTAAACCCATACACCGGGCTCGGTGTGTCCAGCCTTGAGCATGGCGCCGGCCAGGTTATCCAGCGCATCGCCGCCCGGCGCTTCCAGTGGTTTTTGCGAGCCGGTGATAATTACGGGTATATCAATTTTTTGTAGCAAATAGGCCAGCGCACAGGATGTATAAGCCAGGGTATCCGTGCCATGAACCAGCACGATTGCATCGGCCTGTTTGTGCTCCAGGCACTGGTCCGCCATGCGCTCCCAGTCCGCGGGCACAATATTGGCGCTGTCAAGTAGTTGCGCACATTCTGTCAGCCCCCAGTTAATTTCCTCAAGCTGGCTTTTGTACTTTCTGGTGTCGCCCAGTAATGCCTTCAGGCGCTGCGCCAAACCAGATGCAGGAACCAGGCCGTGATCCCCCGCCTGCATACCAAGTGTACCACCGGTATAGATGATGTGTAGTTGAAGGGACAAAGGCTTACGTTATAATAGCGATGAAATTAGAAAATCGAGTGCTGTTAAAGTATCCCTCTTCTTGAACCTAAAGAGAACTAAAATATGCGAAAACCAATTATTGTACTGGGTGCATTTTTGATGATTTCAAATATCGCCCTGGCTGCAGGCAATGCCGATGTGCTTAAGGCGCAGGCGCGAAACACCAGCCCGGGAGTGTGGTCGTTCAGCGTCACCGTCTCCCATCCGGACAGTGGCTGGGAAGATTATGCCGATGGCTGGGACGTGTTGCTGCCGGATGGAACGGTAGTTAAGCCCGCCGCAAATGAAGACTTCACGCGTACCCTATGGCATCCGCACGTCAATGAGCAGCCCTTCACGCGATCACAGGGGGGGATTGAGATTCCGGTCGAGGTGAAAGAAGTGACGATCCGGGCGCATGATAAACCCGATGGTTTTGGCGGAAAAACCGTGAGCGTCAAGCTACCCTGAGCCATTGCAAAAGAAGATGTGGTGCGACGGGTGTAAGAAATTTTCAATGACAAGCCACTGAAAGAAGGTTTTGGCGGGATAAATCCTTTACATGTGAATGGGCATTCTATTCACGGGCGGTCCCGCCATTCCAATAAGCTAGCATCATAATCGCAGTATCGTTACAATAGAATGCCATTTTGGGCGTGATAATCACCTACCTACCCGGTCAAGCGTGTTTCCTGGTGCAACTACAATAATATTTATTAGATATGTCTCATACTGAAAATTTAACCATCATGTTTACTGATATTGCTGATTATTCTGAATCAGTAGCAAAATTGTCACGCAAAGAAAGTGAAGAGATGCTGAAAGTGCATGACACGACATTGCATAAAGTTATTAAGCAATATAAGGGCAGATGGATCAAATCGATTGGTGATTCCCTTTTAGTGGTCTTTCGGTCGCCTACCGATGCTGCTCTTTGTGGGATGGCCATGCACGACGCCTTGTGGGAACAGTCGCAGTCGATGGAAGATAAGAGTAAACAGATACGAATCCGTGTAGCATTGAATCTGGGAGAAGTTCGACTAACCCGGAATGATGTTTTCGGAGAGGCGGTTAATATAGCCGCTCGGCTAGAAGGGGTTACGCCTGCTGACAACATTTATCTAACCGAGGCGGTTTATCTGTCAATGAGCAAAGCCGAGGTTCTAGCAGTTAAGGAGGGTTCCGAAAAGTTTAAAGGAAGCACAGAAGAAATAGTTTATTACAAAATTCCTCGCAGTGTCAGTCGGCGAGTAGTAGTAGACAAAGAAGAAAGTGGACAGTTTTTTGACTATCCGTTTGGCGGGAAACACCTTAAATCACTAATAACAGAAACCAGCGCTAGATTCAGCATATTTTCAAAAGCCGCGATAGGCTTAGGTGCTCTTTTCCTGATTGGCTTAACCGTGTTTTTCTTTATGCGTTCGGATGTGCCTACTGAAGCAATCGTTGACCAGGATACCGGCGAATCCTTAGCTAAGTCACCTGCTGAAATCGGTACGCCTGGAGGGGCGGAACCCCCGAATAAGGTTGAACCGGTTAGTGTATCTAAGCCTCTCAATGAAACGGAACCCCTGAGTATGCTGGAACCGCTTGCTACATCTGAGCCTCTCGGTGAAGCTGAATCGGTGAATACGTTTGATCCGCTTAATATAATCTCCCCAGGTGAACCCGATACAGAACTGATTAGCGCCGAAAGTGGTGAAACTGTAATTGTGTCAGCAGAAGTAGAACAGGCACCATCGAAGGACAAAGATATCAGAGCTGAAGTCGGAATACTTCTGGATGAGGATGACTTTGCCGGATTGCAATTATTCGCTGATGAGTATGCTCAAACGAACCCGGGTGTTCCCTATTTATTTATTATCCAGGGCCATTTACTTAACCATTCTTCAGATTATCGTGATGCGATTCAAGCCTATCAAAAAGGTTTGGAAGGAGATCCTACTCTGGCCGCAGATGAGTATTTAGCGGATAAGCTTGTCGTTTTGCTTGAATATCAACCAACGCGAACGAGAGCATTGCTCAAAGATAATTTAAGCAAAGAGATTATAGACCGGCTTTCAGAAAGAACAGGGCAGCGTGGAATACAAAGCCGGCACTATGCAGTAAAACTACTCGAGAAATCGAGTAATGCAGATAAAATAGATAGTGTTGGAATGAATATCTGGGATCTAAGAGAGCTTAAAAAGTGTAAAGAAAAGAAAGTAGCGGTTGTTGCGCTTAGGAAGCTTAAAGATCCAGCAGCATTGCCGGCATTACAAGAAACGGTCGACGGTAAATTTATAGATAAAGTCCGAAATACATGCTTGTGGAATGAAGCTAAAGCGGCTATTTCGGAAATGGAGGCCCCTGAAGGTTAATAAATTGTAGACGTTTTCTTCATGGTAAAAGCCGGCTTTATATACCTACGTTCCGTGCCTTTAACATGTGTTTCCACCAGGCCGGTTTTTGATCTTTTTCCAGCGCCCACTCGACCAGATCGATCGGGAGCTGCCTGGAAAGTGTCCATTTAGGTAACACGGTTGAACCGCTGCTGCCGCACGACGCACCCATCTTTTTGGGGTGGTAGATTTTCATTATGCCGGGGTCGTTTAGATCATCGGCATAGACTACACCGCAGTAGTCCACATCGTGTTCCTGATGCAGAAAAGCGTCCATGTGCCTGATGGCTTGTTGCAATGCGCGACTATCGAGCGGCCTGCCGGGCAAATCGGCGCCAATTTCATACCAATACCAGTCTTCGCTGGCGTCCAGCCTCTGCCAGAGTTTATCCAGTTGTGGCCAGCGTAGTACGCCGCTCATGCGGTCGGTGTAGGTTTGTAGAAACATGTTTACGCTTTACTTTATTCAATGGCTTCAATTAATTTGGCCTGACGAAACCCGCGTGGCAGGAACTTGCCGCGTTTAGCCCGGCTACCGATATACGGCTCGAAATCTGCGGGCTTGAGATTGATGTATCGCTTGCCTGCATGCACGCGCAACTTCTGGCCTTCACGGAAGGCGCATACACTAATGACAAATTCCTCGCCTTGTGTAAAAAGAGCTTTGGGTATATTCATTAATTTGACCCCTTTGCCGCGAGAAAGTTTGGGTAACTCAAAAGCGGTGAATATCAACAAGCGGCCGGTATTGGAAATTACCGCAATCCAGTCGTCATCCGTATCCAGTATTTTTTGCGGAGCGAGTACGCGTGCCGCATCAGTCATTTTCAGGGTAGCCTTACCGGATTTATTGCGTGTCACCATATCGCCAAGTTCAGCGATAAACCCGTAACCTGCGCTGGTAGACAATAGATATTGTTGCTTTGCTTCGGCGAGCATCATGCCCTGGAACTGCGCGCCGGCCGGCGGGTTAAGGCCGCTGTTCAAGGGTTCGCCCAGACTGCGAGCAGAGGGCAGCGAGTGCGCTGGAATACTATAGGCGCGGCCGCTGGAATCAAGCACCACCAACTGATCATTGCTACGCCCGGCAGCACTACATAGCAAGTGATCGCCGGATTTAAAATTCAAATTCTGCGCATCGATGTCGTGCCCTTTGGCGGCACGAATCCAACCTTTTTCAGAAAGAATTACGGTAATGGATTCGGTCGGTATCAACTGATTTTCTTCCAGCGCTTTGGCTGCACCGCGCGTAACCAGCGGAGAGCGGCGGTCATCGCCAAATTCTTCGGCGTCCGCTATTAGCTCTTTACGTACCAGTGTTTTTAGCCTGCGATTCGAGCTGAGCAGCAGTTCCAGTTTTTGTTGTTCTTCTGCCAGAGCTTCTTGCTCAGCGCGAATTTTTATTTCTTCCAGCTTGGCGATCTGGCGCAGTTTCAGTTCCAGGATGGCCTCGGCCTGGCGCTCGCTAATGCTAAAAGCCTCGACTAACGCAGGCCCGGGCTCATCTGAATTTCGGATGATACGAATGACTTCATCGATGTTTAGAAAGACCACCAACAGGCCTTCGAGTATATGCAGGCGATCGGTGACTTTTTCCAGGCGGTGGGACAAACGCCGGCGTACAGTGCTGAGACGGAAATCCAGCCATTCCTGCAGGCACTCTTTGAGACCGAAAACTCGGGGCGCACCGCTGATATCGATCATGTTCATGTTGACGCGATAGGATTTTTCCAGATCCGTGGTCGCGAACAGGTGCTGCATGAGCATGTCAGCATCGACGCGGTTTGAACGCGGCTCAATTACCAGTCGTATTGGGCTGTCCTGATCGGATTCATCACGCAAATCAGATACCATGGGCAGCTTTTTTGCGGCCATCTGCGCGGCAATTTGCTCCAGTATTTTGCTGCCTGATGCCTGGTAGGGCAGTTCCGATACAATAATCTCGCCGGATTCTTTTTCCCATATTGCGCGTTGGCGGAAAGAGCCACGGCCGGATTCGTATATTTCCAGAATTTCCGCCGCCGGGGTAATGATTTCACCCCGGGTCGGCATATCAGGGCCAGGCACGTGTTGGCATAAATCAGCCGTGGTGGCTTTGGGGTTTTCGAGCAAATAGATACAAGCAGCGACGACCTCGCGCAAGTTGTGCGGGGGTATATCTGTGGCCATGCCGACGGCGATGCCGGATGCCCCGTTGAGTAACACATTGGGTACGCGGGCGGGTAATAGGCGTGGTTCTTTGAGCGTACCGTCAAAATTAAGCCCCCAATCCACCGTGCCCAGTCCCAGTTCCTGGAGCAGCAGCTTTGCGTATGGCGTCATGCGCGATTCGGTATAACGCATCGCCGCAAACGATTTGGGATCATCCTGCGAGCCCCAGTTCCCCTGGCCATCGATCAGGGGGTAACGATAACTAAAAGGCTGGGCCATGAGTACCATGGCTTCGTAGCAGGCCGAATCACCGTGTGGATGAAATTTACCCAACACATCACCCACCGTCCGTGCAGATTTTTTATATTTTGCGGTAGCATGCAAACCCAGGTCGCTCATGGCGTAGACGATGCGTCGTTGCACCGGCTTGAGCCCGTCTGAGATATGCGGCAGCGCTCGATCCAGTATTACGTACATGGAATAGTTCAGATAAGCGCGTTCGGCGAACTCCGCCATGTCCATGCGTTCGAGCGTACGGGAATTTTGCATTATTTAAGGCTGATCAGGATGGAGGTGATTTGGAGGATGACGCTTAGCGGGATTCAACCAGAAGTTTAAGATCAGACAAGCCCTGCTCATAGGCGGCACCCACCCATTGATCCAGCATCAAGCCAAAATACCGAGTAATAGTATTACCCATATAGGTATCAAAAGCCCAGACAATCGTGGTTTGCCCGTCGCTTTCGCTCAAGGTAAAACTCGCGGTGGCAGGCTCGCCAAAACCAAAATCCAGCGACGATCTTAAAAACGTATCGGGTATGGATTCCAGAATCTCCTGCGACCCATGGCCCACGTATTCATGTTCGCTTGCCCATTGCATTTTTGCACCCACACCGCTGCTTGCTCCACTAAATGTATACCTGGTGTCTGGATCAAGCTTTGCCCAGGGAGACCATTCAATGAACTTATGAAAATCGTTGGTGTACGGAAAAATTTCAGCCGCAGGCGCCGCGACGGTGATTTCCCGTTCGACGTGTTGAGCAGAAGGCAGAAACAGGCCAATGAAGGCAAATAACACCATCAGACCAAGCAGGGCCAATGCGACATATTTAAAAAACCTCATGGTTTGCTGCCGGGCGAGGAAGAAGATGGAAAAGGCGTGATACGATCACCTGTAGAGGCTATATTGCCTAGCGGTCGGATTTTATTCGGGCCGGTTTTTTCAACTTCATCAATGCGAATGATGGCATGAACGGGTATATAGGTACTCTTAACATCACCAAATTCAGCCTTTATTTTTTCCTCGGAGGGATCAATGACTACATCGGTTTTATTATTGAAAATTAAATCGCTGAGTTCGACAAAGGCCATCATGCTGCTCTGGCTCACGCCGTGGGCGTATAGATCGACCAACTGGTTCTGATGCTGGAACTGAATGCGGAATACCGGTTTGTTTTTTTTCGGCATGGATTACAATGTGGCCTATATGAATGCGCGAAATTATACCACTCTGTTCCGGTTTAGGTTAGCCCGACAATGCTTGTTGCGAAGTTTGGGTGTGGTGGCGGGCATCAGTTTTCTGGTTGCCAGCGCCCGTGCAGAGCTACCTGAAGAAATACGTAAATCTCTGAGTAAATATAACATCTCCGAATCATCGGTAAGCGCGATAGTCGTTCCGCTGGATTCGGGCGAGGCTATATTATCGCATCGCTCGACCACGCCACGTAACCCGGCTTCGGTTATGAAGCTGCTGACAACTTACGCGGCCCTGGAAATCCTGGGCCCGGCGCACACCTGGCAGACCCGGTTTTACATCCACGGTACGCTTAAAAATGGTGTGCTGGATGGGGATCTGGTGATTAAAGGTGGCGGAGATCCCTACCTGGTGCAGGAGCAATTCTGGTTGCAGCTGGCCGCCCTGCGGGAGATGGGGATTGAAACTATCAAGGGTAATCTGCTCATTGACAATTCGTCGTATGATCTGCCTGATCATGATCGCAGTGAGTTCGATGAGCAACCAACTCGCCTGTATAACGTTGGGCCTTCGGCCACCATGCTCAATTTTAATGCCAGCCGCTTTCGCCTGCACCCGAAAGACGGAAAAGTAGAGGTGTTGCTTGATCCTCCTGTTCACAATATTGTTGTCAATAACCGTCTAAAGCTGGTCCAAGGCAGGTGCCGGGGTGCACGGAGTGGCTGGTCCGTTGATGTGACGCAAAAACAAAGTAAAGCCCACGTAGTGTTTAGCGGGCAATACAAAAGCAAATGCGGAAGTTATGATTTGAGCCGCGCGGTGCTGGATTCAGATGCGTATTTGTACGGCGTTTTCACTTATTTGTGGGGCACGCTGGGAGGTAAATTCCAGGGTGGATACGCCGGTGTTGAGGTAAAGGAAGATGCAACACCCTTTTATACTGGCGAATCTAAACCCCTGGCAGAAGTGATCAATGGCGCGAATAAATACTCAAATAATTTACTCGCCAGACAGTTGCTTCTGGCGATTGCTTATCACTATTTTGGCGAAGGGGCCAGCATTAAAGACGGCGTGGATTCGGTGCACGCCTGGTTGAATGACAAAGGACTGAGTCTGCCGGGGCTGGTGATGGAAAATGGTTCCGGATTGTCACGCCAGATATCCATGTCTGCGGCGGGCTTGAATCAAATGCTGGTGCACGCGGCAAACAGTCTTTATCACCCCGAATTTATGGCATCTTTCTCTCTGAGCGGCATGGACGGCACCATGAAAAAACGGCTTGAGGATCTAAACCTTGGTGGCAGAGCCCGTTTGAAGACGGGTTATGTGAAAGGCGTGCGCACTCTGGCGGGTTATTTGCGCGCCGACAGTGGCCGTGATTACGCAGTGGTATTATTTATGACGGACGCCCGGGTTAATTTCAGCAACGGCAATATTATCCAGGACGAATTTATTAAATGGGTGTTAAAGGCGGGGTAACCCGGATGTTTCACCAATATTTGGCGTAAACTATATAGCGACCCCAATTCTGTTCAGGCATTCAAACCCTGTTGTATCACGCCGCCGCCCAGGCAATGATCTTCGCTGTAAAACACAAGTGACTGGCCCGGCGCGATGGCGCGCTGGCTATGCACGAATTCGACCTTGGTGTGCGTATTGCTATACGCCGTAAGCAAACAGGCCTGATCAGCCTGTCGGTACCGCGTCTTGGCGGTGCAGTACAACGGCAGAATGGGGGGGTGTTTGCCTACCCAGGTTGGTGTCTCGGTTATGACAATCTGTTTGTGCAAAGCCGGGTGGTCGTGTCCCTGCACCACATAAAGCAAATTTTTATCTACATCTTTACTGGCCACGAACCAGGCTTCTCCAGTATCGCTTTGAGTATCCAGTCCGCCAATTCCAAGGCCGCCTCGCTGACCAATGGTGTAGTACATAGCACCGCTGTGCGTACCGATGGTCTCGCCTTCCAGTGTTTTAATTTCGCCGGCCTGAGCGGTTAGATACTGATTAAGAAAATCCTTAAAGCGCCGCTCACCGATAAAACAGATGCCCGTTGAGTCTTTTTTGCCCTGCACGCTCAAGCCCAGGTCGGCGGCTTTCGCGCGCACATGAAACTTAAGCAGGTGGCCGATTGGAAACAGTGTTTTCTTAAGTTCCTCCTGGCCAAGGGTGTAAAGGAAATAGGATTGGTCTTTTTCAGGATCGGCGCCTTTTTTCAGACTCAGCCGATGATCTAACACACCGGTTTGTGCATAGTGTCCGGTGGCAATGTAGTCAGCGCCCAGCCATATTGCCCAATCCATGAAGGTTTTGAACTTTATTTCCCGGTTGCATAAAATATCAGGGTTGGGGGTGCGGCCTGTTTTGTATTCTCGAAGAAAGTGGACAAATACATTCTCCCAGTATTCATGTGAGAAATTGACTGTTTCGAGCGGAATTTCAAGCGTGTCGCAGACCTCCTCTGCATCAGCAAGATCTTGTTCAGCCGCACAATACTCGGGATCATCGTCCTCCTCCCAGTTTTTCATGAACAGGCCAACCACATCGTAACCTGCTTCAAGCAAGAGCGCAGCCGAGACCGCCGAATCGACACCGCCGGACATGCCGACAATGACCCGTCGTCCGTTATTAGTTTTCCACATTAGTGTCGTCTCAATGTAATAGTGCTGGTTCAGTTAGATTGTCAACGTTCACGGCAAGGCACAGCTTGCAGATAATGGTCGCTCCCTTTTCAAAAGGTGTAACGCAGACCGTGGGCGTTGACAGTCTAACCCGAAGGGCCTGCCTGTGGTGTCCCGCCGCCGCGTAGCAGTGTTTGACAAGGGAGCGACCATTGTCTTCACACTGCGCCTTGCGGCGAAACACCACAGGCAGGCTGAATCCAGTATTATTACATTGAGACGACACTACTTAAATATCCTGCTGAAAAAGGACGCAGTTTTTTCAGGTTTAACCTGCGAGCTATCAAGGTTGGCGGTGAAAAATATGTTGATATTCTCCCACTCTTCGTTTTTTTGAACGTAAGGTAGATAACCATTGTTTTGAAACCACGAATCAATTACCCAACGTTCGCCGCTGTCCAGGACTTCAATTTGCCCGGCCCAGTGTTGATCCAGGATAGCGCGTCGATATGCTCTATCGACGACTTTATGATATTTAAGCAAATCATTTTGCTCAAATAATTTTAGATAAGTAGTGGTATTGAGTGATTCGTCTATGCAATCGAGTTGCCCCGGAAATTCGACATCCAGGTCTGCCAGATCTCCCCCAACATCACGATGCGTGGGGGTATGCCGGCCCACAATGACTTCCATCCAGCCAATGGCTTTTTTGATGTTTAGACGTTCGCCCTCAGCATCACCTACTGGCTGGCGCAACCAGTTAGCAATACTGTCCCATTCTTCCGGGCTAATGGAAATTATTTGTTTGTCTCTGCAGCTGAAATTCATGCATACAGGAATATGGTCTATGCCAGTGGCTGGCGTTTCGGCCCGAGGCGCAGAATAAGGTAATAGCGTAATCAACAAAACCGCGATTCCAGATATAATACCTGAAGTTTGATGGCCGGGTAGCGATGGCATGAAGCGAGAGTCCTGCAATTTGAGAGAGTACAAGTATAAATTGTAGCGCTGTCCTCGTCAAAAATAAGCCTGAATATATGCAACTATTTTATAGCTAATGCGAATAACTCTTATTTATATCTCAATATGAGTATATAAGAATGGTTCTCATTAGCGTTACTATTCGCGCATCCTAATTACGAATCTTAAACTTTATGAAAACAGTTAAACTTATTGCGGGTCTTGCGCTCGCCACGATTACGGTTTCTACCTTTGCTGCAGAGGAGGTAAATGTTTATTCCTATCGCCAGCCCAGGCTTATCGAGCCGATGCTGGACATATTTACCGAAGATACCGGTATCAGGGTAAATGTACTCTACGCCAAAAAAGGCATGCTACAGCGCTTAAAAAGCGAAGGCGCCAATACTCCGGCGGATCTGGTTTTTACCGTTGATATCGGTCGCCTGGCAGATGTTAAAAACGCGGATCTAACGCAGGCGGTTAGTTCGGACGTCCTGAATGCCAATATTCCGGACAGCCAGCGGGATGATGGAGGTCATTGGTATGGTTTGACGCAGCGCGCGCGTATTATTGTGGCGTCTAAAGACCGGGTCAATCTTGACGATATTCTGAGTTATGAAGATTTAGCTTCTGATAAAATGAAGGGGCGCGTATGTACGCGTTCGGGCAAGCACGCTTATATGATCGGTTTGACGGCGATGATGATCGCGTATCATGGTGAGCCGAAAGCGGAAATTTGGGCTGCCGGGCTAAAGGCGAATCTGGCGCGAAAGCCTCAGGGCAATGATCGAGCACAGGTAAAAGCGATTAAGGAAGGCGAATGCGATGTGGCGGTGATTAATCACTATTATATGTTTAATATGTTAAACGACCCGAAGCAGGTGCCCTGGGCTGAATCCGTTAACGTGATTTTCCCGAACCAGGCAGATCGCGGTACACATATGAATATTAGCGGCATGGCGATGACGAAGTATGCAAAAAACAGTGAAAATGCGCTTAAACTAATGGAGTATCTGGCCAGCGAAAAAGCACAAAAAATGTATTCAGAAGTCAATGGCGAATACCCGGTTCAAGCTGGCGTAGAGTGGTCTGATCAGCTTAGAATGTGGGGCGAATTCAAGCGCGACGAGATTGATTTGACCGAGATCGCAGCAAACCGGGGTACGGCAATAAAAATGATGGACCGGGTAGCGTATGACAATTAGGCCTATCCCAATTACTATGGCAGGATGATGTATGCCTGAAACCGGCGCGAAACAGAACACAGCGCCAATCCGGACAGTACGTATGCGAGTCGACCTCTGGCAGGTCGGCTCGTTTTTGTTTGCTGCGCTGGCGGCACTACCCGTGTTGGCGATTATCTGGCTGGCGTTATTTCCAGAAGAAAATATCTGGCCGCACCTGATCAGCACGTCATTGCCGGGTTATCTGAAAAGTACTCTGATTTTGATGCTCGGCGTGGGCGTCAGTGTGTTTTTGACCGGTGTCAGTACAGCGTGGCTCGTCACTCATTATGAGTTCCCGTTGCGTCGCGAGTTTGAGTGGTTGCTGCTATTGCCTTTGGCCATACCCGCCTACGTGATTGCCTATATGTATACTGACCTGCTCGAGTTCGCGGGCCCGGTACAACAATTACTACGCAGTATTTTTGGCTGGGAACTGGCGCGAGACTACTGGTTTCCAAATATTCGCAGCATGGGTGGCGGCATACTCATGATGGGCCTGGTTCTTTATCCATATGTTTATATGCTCGCCAGGGCCGCGTTTCTGGAGCAATCGCCCAACCAGTTCGAGGCCAGTCGTTTACTGGGCCATAGCCAGTTTAAATCATTTCTCAAGGTGTCATTGCCGATTGCCCGGCCGGCGATTGTAGTTGGTGTCGCCCTTGCGTTAATGGAAACGCTGAATGATTTTGGCACCATCGATTTTTTTGCGATTCAAACCCTGACGGCCGGTTTGTATGATGTGTGGCTGGGTATGGGAAATCTTGGGGGTGCGGCGCAAATTGCGACGACCATGCTGACTTTTGTTGTCCTGTTATTGTCGCTGGAATATTTTGGCCGTCGCCGCCAGCGTTTTTATCAATCGGGGCAACGCTTTAAAGCGAAAACCCGGATGCGACTGCCCGGTCACCATGCGTGGTGGTTAACCTTGTTTTGCGCGGTGCCGGTCGTCGCAGGGTTTGTCATTCCGGTTGGCTTATTGGTCAGTCTGGCGATAGACTATTTTGACGAATCCTGGACACCCCAGTTTCGCCTGTATGCTTTTAACAGTCTGCTGCTATCGAGTTCAGCAGCTTTGATTGCCATACTGATTGCCCTGTTGATTAGTTATACGCGCCGCTTGAATCGTCATAGCCGCACCATGCTGGTCGTTTCCCGGGTTGCATCACTGGGTTATGCGGTTCCAGGGGCGGTTCTCGCGATAGGCGTGATTGTACCGTTTGCGGCGTGGGATAACTGGGTCGACTCCCTGGCACGACAGTGGTTCGGATTTTCAACCGGGCTGCTTCTGAGCGGAACGGTATTTGCAGTTGTGTTTGCCTACGTTGTCCGGTTTCTGGCCGTATCGATCGGCTCGATAGAGTCGAGCTTGTCCAAGGTCTCCGATTCAATGGATATGGCCGCTCGAACGCTGGGTTATCCGGCGCATAAAGTATTAACCAGGTTTCACCTGCCTTTAATAAAAGGCGGGATACTAACCGCGGGCATGGTTGTGTTTGTAGACAGCATGAAGGAGTTGCCCGCCACGCTGATCCTACGGCCGTTTAATTTTGAAACCCTGGCGACCTACGTATATCAATTTGCATCGGATGAGATGATTGGCGAAAGCGCTTTGGGCGCGCTGTTTATTGTATTGGCCGGCCTGGTTCCGGTTATTTTTTTGAGTCGGACGATCTCACGTTCAAATGTAGTTCAGACGAGGCGTGAAACATTATGAGCAATTTACTGGAAGTCAGAAATATTACCTGTCAGTTTGAAAAGACAAGAGTCGTGGAAGATGTCTCGTTTGACCTGAGTGAAGGGACGTTGGCTTGTCTTCTGGGGCCAAGTGGCTGTGGAAAAACCACCATACTTCGGGCGATTGCAGGTTTTCATCCTTTGATATCAGGTGAGATATGCCTCGATGGTGAGCGAATTTCGTCCCCCGACTACATTTTGAAGCCGGAATTACGACAACTGGGGATGGTGTTTCAGGATCATGCACTGTTTCCGCATTTGAGCGTGTTCGATAACGTCGCGGCCGGTTTGCAGGATTTTCGCGGCAAAGCAAAAAAAGCGCTGGTACACAGTATGCTGGAACGCGTACGATTGAACGGCAAAGAGAGCCGGTTCCCGCATGAACTATCAGGCGGGCAGCAACAGCGTATTGCGCTGGCGCGCGCGTTAGCGCCGCGACCGCGATTGTTGTTGATGGATGAGCCCTTTTCCAACCTTGATGTCGAATTGCGGGAAACCCTGGGCGTGGAAGTGCGGGATCTATTGCGTGACTCCGGTACGACCTGCCTGCTGGTAACGCACGATCAGCAGGATGCGTTTACGTTTAGTGATAAAGTGGGTGTAATGAATGATGGGCACATAGAACAATGGGACAATGCGTATACCCTGTACCATGAGCCGGTATCGCGTTTTGTGGCCGATTTTATCGGCCAGGGCGCGTTCCTGAAAGGCCGGGTCAGGGAAGGTGATATCGTTGAAACAGAGCTGGCCATGCTACACGGTAAAGTACCACCGGGTTGTAAGCCGGGCTGTCCGGTTAAGGTGCTGGTGCGCCCTGATGATGTTGTACACAACGATGCGAGCGCGTTTAGCGCGCGCATCGTATCACGCAATTTTCGAGGTTCGAGTTATTTATATACTCTGGAACTGGACAGCGGTACACAGCTTCTGTCGATGGTGCATTCACACCATGACCATGCATTGGGAGAGCAATTAGGAATCGAGCTTGAGCTGGATCACCTGGTCGTTTTTCCGGACGAATCAGCACGCGATGAACAGATTAGCCAAACACCTCACCAGGCATAATTGAAATGCCTTTAAGCTGTTACAATCCTGCTTATGTTTTTTATAAAGACTAAAATTTTACCGGCCGGTAAACCTAAATCAGGCTGGTTCATCGCGAGCCTGGCATCACTTTTTGTTGTTTTGAGCGCGTGTTCCACACTGGAACCCGTTCCGAATAACGATGCGCAAGCGGCTGCAGATACGCAAGAGCCTCCCGGACAATCTTCTTCTGAGGCCATGCCGGCGCCCGGGCAAAATGAGGGGCTGACCGCAGATCTGCTGTATGATTTATTGCTTTCAAACCTCGCTTTTCAAGAAGGCGAGCTGGAGATTGCTGCACAGGCGCTGATTCGTGCGGCACGCCAGACCGATGATTCTATTGTGATTGCGCGCGCGGTACGCATGGCCGTACACAATAAAAGTTATGCTGAGGCTGTTGAGCTGGGGCAACGCTGGGTCCGTATGGAGCCACAAAATTATCAAGCCGGCATCATTACCTCTCTGGCTGCCGTCATGAACCAGCAGCCTGGTATCGCCGAGGGTTTGTTGAACGCGATACTGGAGGTATCCGGAGATAGCATGGGCCTGCGATTTGGGCAAATCGGAGAAACGTTTTTGCAGTACGCAGAAGGCCGGACGGCTCAGGATGTATTGTCAAACGTGGCAAATAAGTACCCTGAGTCATCAGAGGCCTGGTTGATCTTTGCCGGCATGGCGCAAAAAAACAGAGATTTCCCGGCTATGGAACTAGCACTGGACAGGCTTTTATCGCTTGAACCCGGCAGTGAAAAAGCAGCGGCCTATAAATTGCTGGCGCTGGCAGGTGATCAGGCTGCTCAAACCGCATTTTCAATGCAATTTTTGAAAGACTACCCCGATGCCAATGAATTTCGGCTGCAATATGCGCGCCTGTTACTGCGCCTTAATGACGAGCCGGCGGCGCTTGATCAGCTGTTGGTTTTGCTTGAGCATAAGCCGAAAAATGCCGAGACCTTAAACCTGGTAGCATTGTTGTATCAGGCGCGGGAGGATTACGAGCGCGCATCCGGGTATTTTGCGTTGAAATTAAAAGAGGTACCAGGCGATGATAGAAGCCGCCTGTACCTGGCCCATGCATTGCAGGAGCTAGAACGCTATGACGATGCAAAAGTAAGGTTGGCTGAAATCCGCGACCCGAGCCAGAAATTTGCGGCTGAGCGCCAGATGTCGCGACTCATCGAGCAGGCTGATGGAGTAGAGCCGGCATTGATTTACCTGCAAAATTTGAGCAGCGAAAGCGAGGCACAGTTGACTCAGCTGATTATTGATCGCGAATTGATGTTACAACGCGCAGATCGTTTCGATGAAGCCTACGCTTTGATCAATCAGACATTGGAACAACATCCGGATAACGACACGCTGCGCTATCACCGCGCATTAATTCTGGTTGAACGTGAGGATTTTGAAGGGCATGAGGCTGATATGCGTGTGTTGCTGTTGCGCAGACCTGAAAACGCACACTACAATAACACGCTGGGGTATTCGTTGCTTATCATGTCTGATCGTCTGGATGAAGCGACAGAGCTAATTAACACCGCGTTTGAATTGCAGGCGCAAGACCCGTATATTCTAGATAGTAAGGGGTGGCTTGAATACAAGTTAGGCAATCTGGATTCTGCGCTGGTTTATCTGCATGATGCGTATTCTCTGGATCAGGATGCCGAAATTGCGGCTCATATCGGAGAGGTGTACTGGATGCAGGGTGATCAGAAGAAAGCGCGGGAATTCTGGCAAAAAGGCGATACAATCGATGCAGATAATAAAGCTTTACAGAATACCAAGGCCCGATTTTTAGACTTGGAATTAAACTAGCCCGAATAATTTATGAGTATCACACGTCCTCACTTGCCTATTGATTCCACAGCAACCATAGCAGATGATTTCAGGCTTCAATCGACGGTACACACGAGTACGGCGCTCAATCAGAAAATACGCTGTGAAAACAATACTCTGCGTGATCATCGCGCGAATTCATGAAACATCCGGGCTAGAGCCAAAATGCAAAAATTTTACATTAGCGCGCAATCGCTGCTACAAGACTCCTTTTTAATGGGTAAGCAAATACTCGAGAGTGATTTTACGCCCAATTTTATTGTCGGTGTCTGGCGCGGTGGTACGCCCGTGGGCATAGCGGTACAGGAAATGCTGGCTTTTTTTGGCCAGAAATCGGACCATATTGCAGTCAGAACCTCGCTCTACAAGGGCATAGACAGTCGTGATGATACCGTTCGAGTGCATGGGCTGGATTATCTGATCACAAACATGAATTTCAACGATAGTTTGCTGATTGTCGACGATGTATTTGATACCGGGCGCAGTATCGACGCCGTTATTAATACACTAGAATCAAAAATGCGCCGAAATTGCCCATCCCAGATCAGGGTCGCAACACCCTGGTTTAAGCCGAATAAAAATGCCACATCCCGTATACCCGATTTTTATGTACATGAAACAGATGACTGGTTGGTATTTCCGCACGAACTGGATGGCTTGAGCGTAGAAGAAATTGGCGCGGATAAGGGTGAGTTAGCGCGCATCCTGGAGTCGGTTGATTGCACAGATAACCCCATGCGAAAGAAATCACGATGAAGATCGTCGACAGGCTCAGCTGGCCGATTGTAATCGTTCTGTGTCTGACGCTCGGCCTCGCGCCGTTTACACCCGAGCCGCATGTGTGGCAAAAACTACAAATGTTGTTTTCCGGGACGCTGAAGGCCCCCGTCGATATTTTCGATTTCCTTCTTCACGGCGTACCATGGCTGTTGCTGCTTGTTAAAACAATTCGCAGATAAATAAAAAAGGCGGCCTTAAGGCCGCCTTTTTGCAGTCATTTTTTAAACGGCTTATCCGTCGAGGCCGCCAAAAATACGGTCTCGAATTTCGTCAACCCCACCGATACCATCTACTTTTATGTAGGTCGGGGCATTGTCGGTGCCACTGTTGGCGTAATCCGTATAGTAGGAGATCAGAGGCTCGGTCTGCTCGTGATACACGTTCAGTCGCGCGCGGACGGTGTCTTCCTGGTCATCATCCCGCTGGATTAATGGTTCGCCGGTCTGATCATCTTTACCTTCTTCTTTGGGCGGGTTGAATACCACGTGGTAGGTTCTACCTGAAGCCAGATGCACACGGCGGCCACCCATTCGGCGAATGATTTCGCTGTCGTCAACGCTTATTTCAACTACTGCATCCACTTCGACGCCACCTTCTTTTAAGGCATCGGCCTGAGGAATAGTTCTGGGGAAGCCATCAAATAAATACCCGTTCGCGCAATCATCCTGAGTGATGCGATCCTGGACCATGCCCATGATGATGTCATCGGATACCAGGCCACCGGCATCCATAATTTTCTTAGCCGCAACACCAAGCTCGCTGCCGGATTTAACGTGTGCGCGCAGCATGTCACCAGTTGAAATTTGCGGAATGTTATATTTTTCAGTAATGTAAGCTGCCTGGGTACCTTTGCCTGCACCGGGACCGCCGAGTAGAATGATTCGCATAATGTGCCTATTTTATACTAAGTTAGTTGGATGGTTGAATTATGCGGCCTAAGCCGGGCAAAGGCTATTCAAGTAATTCGATGGCGGGATATAAAGGACTAGTGCTCCTAAATAAGCCGATTAGCCTCACGGTTCCAAACGCGTGATTCATGATGATTGGGTGCTATCGGTTGCCATTCGTTTGATTGCTGGGTAGAGTCAGGCGATAAAACTACAGGACCAGGAGCATCATGAACAACATAGACCCGGCCAACATTCCCACCATAGACAATCTCTGGTCGTTTATCGCGACGTCATTTGCCCGGTACAAAAAGAAGACAGCCTGGTTGGTGCGTGAAGGCAAGCAAAAGAAACGCAAAATCAGCTACGGCGATCTTGAAAAAGCGTCGCTGACGATAGCAGCATTACTGCGCGAAGAGGGTGTAGGTGAAGGTGATGCCGTAGGTGTCACTGCGCCAAATGGACCTGAATGGGCCGCGGCGACACTGGCTGCGTGGAAAGTCGGCGCCATGGTTGCACCGATCCATATCGGTAATAGTGAGGCTGAAATAAAAGCCCAGGTAGAAGCGATTAACCCCAAAGCAATGCTGGGTTTCAATACGATTCAGCTAACCGACAATCAACACCTGATTTCATTGGATGCAGATAATGACGCGGTGAAAGCAGAACGCAAAATACCCGCACCGGCTAACTCGCAGGCGGTCGCCCTGCTTATTTACACCTCGGGCAGTACGGGTAACCCTAAAATCGTAAAACTATCTCATCAGAATCTCGGCTCCAACGCTTTATCGGCACTCAACGAATTGTCCGCAGACAGTTCCGACCGGTTTATCTCGCTGTTACCTCTATCGCATGCTATGGGCATACTGGCCACTATGATTTTTCCGCTGCATGTCGGGGCGAGAATTGTCGTTCCACGGGTTATTGCCGCAAGTGAGATTTTGGCGACCATATCTGAAGAGAGAATTAGTATCGTAGTGGCGGTACCGCGCCTGTATCGAAATATCATGCTCGGTCTGGATAAAAAATTCAGCGAGGCCGGTGGAGGATTGCGGGCTTATCGGGCGCTATTGGAGAAGTTGCCGATGTGGTTGCGCGTACGTGCTAATGCTCCTATTCGTAAAAAGCTGGGGGGTACGATTAAATGTTGGGTGAGCGGTGGTTCACACCTGGACGGTAAAATAACGGAGTTTTATCATAAACTGGGTATACCGCTTCGACAAGGTTACGGCCTGACAGAAACCTCTCCACTCGTGTGCGTGCAAAAAGAATTTGATGAGGCTTACGACAGTGTCGGTAAACCCGTACTCTGGTCAGAAGTTAAAATCGTCAATCCCGATGAAATGGGGCGCGGTGAATTGTATTGCCGTGGCCCTAATCTGATGCTGGGTTATGCCGAAGAAGCACAAACCGCCGAATCGGTGATCGACGGCTGGTTCAAAACCGGTGATCTGGCGCGCATTGATTCCCATGGGCGTGTTTTCTTAACCGGGCGCAGTAAGCGATTAATCGTAACCGACGCCGGAAAGAATGTATACCCGGAAGAACTTGAAACCCTGTTGGAGCGGGATCCGCGCATCAAAGAGGCCGGGGTGTTGGAGCGTAAGGAGAAACCCGTAGTGGTGATGGCGATGGAGGGTGATGATCCGGTTGAGGTAGCGCGCGATGTGTTAAAAGTGTTTAACAATTTTGTATCATCGCACAACCAAATCAAACGTTTTGCGATCGTTGATGAGCTGCCGCGTACACCTTTGGGAAAAATTGCCTTGCAGGACCTGCCGGAAGTGTTTTCAGAAAACGAGGTAAAGCGGTAGCAGTAGATTCGGCTGGCTGGAAGCGGGATTGCAGGGCTATTCTACCGTAACGGATTTCGCCAGATTGCGTGGTTTGTCGACATCCGTACCCTTGATCAATGCCACATGATAGGCAAGCATTTGCAGCGGAATGGTGAAAACGATCGGTGCGATGATATTGTCGACCCGGCCAATATTAATAATCTCTACACCGGCGGTTTGATCTATACGCGCCTGATCATCTGCAAACACCAGCATGTGCCCGCCGCGGGCGCGGACTTCTTCAATATTGGATTTTAACTTTTCCAGCAATCGATTATTGGGCGCAACCGCAATCACCGGCATTTTTTCGTCAACCAGCGCCAGTGGGCCGTGTTTTAGCTCGCCAGCGGCATAGGCTTCGGCATGAATGTAGGAAATTTCTTTAAGCTTGAGCGCGCCTTCCATTGCAATCGGGTACTGCGTGCCGCGGCCCAGAAACAAAGCGTGCTCCTTGTCGGCAAACAAGGTCGCCAGCCGGGCGATTTCTTCTTCACGCTTGAGCGTCTCATCGATGATGGACGGTAGTTCGCGTAATTCCTTCACTATTTTCGTTTCGTCCGCCTGCGTTAAGCGGTGGTGTCTGGTGACCGAAACCACCAGTAGTAGCAGCGATACTAGCTGGGTGGTAAAGGCTTTGGTCGAGGCCACACCAATCTCCGGCCCGGCGTGTGTCATGAATACCAGTTCTGACTCGCGTACCAACGTAGATTCGGGTGCATTGCAAATTGTCAGGGTATGCGCGACACCCGCTTCCCGGGCTATTTTCAGCGCGGCCAGTGTGTCAATGGTTTCGCCCGATTGTGATAAGGTAACCAGCAGCGTGTTATCTGCAATAGTGTGCTTTCGTGATCTAAATTCACTGGCAATTTCTACCCGGCAGGCCATGCCGTATTTCTCAAACCAGTATTGTGCAACCAGCCCGGCGTGGTAGGAGGTACCGCAGGCGATAATCTGAATGGCCCGGGTTTGTTTGAAAATGGCTTCATCCTGAGCGCCGAAAATACCGGTCAGGACCTGCTGTGCCGCAATCCGACCTTCCAGCGTGTCCGCAACGGCCTGGGTTTGCTCATGTATTTCCTTGAGCATGTAGTGCCGATATTCGCCCAGATCCGCTGCACCGGCGTGTTGATCGCTGGTAAAAATTTCACGCTCTACCGTTTCCCCGTCCAGATTACTTATACGCACTCCATCATCATCAATTTCGACCAGCTCGTCATCGTTGATAATATGAAAATCGTGCGTAACGGATAACAGGGCGGCCATGTCTGAAGCAATGTAGTGTCCGTCTTCACCCAGGCCGACCACCATAGGAGAGCCCGAGCGGGCGCCGACAATTCGCCGGGGCTCATCGCTGCTGATCAGACCAATAGCATACGCTCCTTTGAGCCGTTTAACCGTGGCCCTGACGGCTTCGTACAAATTGCCGGTCTGCTGGTATTGACGATCTACTTCGTGCAGAATGACTTCAGTATCCGTTTCAGATTCAAAGTGATATCCCGCTTTGATTAAGCCTTCACGCAGAGACTGGTGGTTTTCGATAATGCCGTTATGCACGATCGCCAGCTTGCCCGTCGTAAGATGCGGGTGGGCATTGTTCCGGGTAGGCGCGCCGTGAGTGGCCCATCGGGTATGGGCGATGCCCGCGGTGCTGGTATTGTTAATACCCGTACCCAGCGCCGCTACCAGATCTGCAATGCGTCCAACGCTGCGGGTTCTTTCAAATCCATCTTCATCCAGCAGGGCAACGCCTGCGGAATCATAGCCACGATACTCGAGACGCTTTAAGCCCTCTATCAGTAAGGGTAAAACGGGCTGATTTGAGATCGCGCAAACAATGCCACACATATGTGTACCTCTAATAATTCATGAATGGGCATCTTAAGCCAGAAACGCTCAATCTATGCGTTCCAATCCTTCGCAATAGCCAGCTATTACGTACGGATAGCGCCTTGATCTTAAACTTTTCTGATCTTAGTCTGGCGCATCCAGAATTAATAGAGGTGCACATGTTCTATTCCGCCGGGTCTTTAACCGGCCGCTGCCAGTTATTGAGTTGTATCTGCCGGGCGCGGGACAGGCTGAGTTTTCCTGCCGGTGCGTCTTTGGTAATGGTTGAACCCGCGCCGATCGTTGCGCCCGCGCCAATTTCAACCGGGGCGATCAACTGGCAATCTGAGCCGACGAAAACATCGTCACCGATGATCGTCTGATGTTTGTAGGCGCCATCATAATTACAGGTAATCACCCCTGCGCCAATATTCACCCTGCGCCCTAGCTTGCTGTCGCCCACGTAAGCGAGATGGTTCACCTTGCTGCCTTCGCCGATTTCACTTTTTTTGATCTCAACAAAGTTACCAATTTTAGCGCCACTATCCAGGCGTGTATCAGGCCGTATACGAGCAAACGGGCCGACCTGGCATGATGATGCGATGTCTGCGCCATCGACAATGCTGTTGGCTTCAATCGTACAATCATCACCCAGAACACTATCACGGATTAATACGTTAGGGCCGATGTTTACGCGATCACCCAGTGTAACCCGACCCTCAAAGATCGCATTGATATCAATCTGACAATCCCGACCCGTGTTGAGTTTGCCGCGAATATCGATACGATCAGGGTCCGCCAGGCTGACGCCGCTTTCCATCAGGCGTTCGGCTCGCTGGCGTTGGTAATGTCTTTCCAGTGTTGCCAAATCGCCCCGGCTATTTACGCCACTTACCTGTAAGGTATCTTTGGTAACGAAGGCGTTGATCGCCTGGTTTTCACGGACGGCCAGCGCGATGATATCCGGCAAATAGTATTCGTTCTGAGCGTTCACATTTTTTACCTGAGACAGCCAGCTTTTAAGATCGTCTGCTCTGGCGGCCATTACTCCGGTGTTGATTTCCCGGATGGATCGTTGTTTCTCACTGGCGTCTTTATGTTCGATGACGGCGATCGCGGCATCTGTTTCGGGGTCTCGTATGATGCGGCCAAACCCGTTGGCATCGGGCAATATTGCGGTGAGAAGATTAACCCCCGATTCGATTTTGCATAGAGGACGCAGTGTTTCAGGCTGTATCAACGGTACATCTCCCGCTATGATCAGCACGCAGGACGCGGCTTCAATGTGCGGGAGCGCCTGTGCAACCGCATGGCCGGTGCCTAATTGCTGGTGCTGATTCACCCAGTTTATTTCGGCCCGGGTCAGGTGGCTATCTACGGAGGCACTTACTCGTTCGGACTGATGCCCGATAACGACATGAATTTTAGCCGGTTCTAGCGCATCCGCGCAGCGTAGCACATATTCAAGCAGAGATTGGCCTGCCAGAGTATGCAACACCTTGGGCAAATCAGACTTCATCCTTGAGCCCTGGCCGGCAGCAAGAATTACGATTTCCAGCGTCATAATGGGTAGTTCAACTCAAATCCAAAAACTTGTTGACCTAAAACAGGCGACCTAACCAGCCACCAGATGAGTTTATGTTGGCCGTCAAATAATTGCTGTTCGGGAAGTTAAGCGTGAGTATGCGTTGCGTATCCGAAGCAAGATCGCTCATTTGCATTTGTTGGTAACTCAAGTACATAATGCCGAGTGCATCTTCAATCTCAGGTTTGCCGGCATACTTGCCCAACACCGTTTTTGAACGATTGATGGCGGCAATATAAGCACCTCTTGAGTAGTAAAACCGGGCGACATTAATTTGTTGCTCAGCTTGCGCCGCTTCAAGGTAACCAATTCTTTTTTCCGCATCGCTTTTATAACGACTGTTTGGAAAGCGCTTAACAATGGTATAAAAAGAATCGAGTGATTTTATGATGGAATCCGGATCCCGATCTGCCAGTGATGAGCGCCCGGTAAGCAGACCACGCCAGCTCGATTCTTCCTTAAAGCTGGCCAGACCCTTGATGTAATAGGCGTAATCAACCGAAGGATGGGTAGGATTCAGGGTAATGAATCGATCCGCTGCCGCAATGGCCAGGCCATCCTGACCCAGTTTATAGTGAGTATAGGCCGTATCCAGTTGCGCCTGTTTGGCGAACCGGCCGTAGGGATATCGCGCCTCTAACCTTTGCAGCGCGATAATAGCTTTATCCCAGTTTCGCTTTAGCATGGCCTGTTCCGCCTGCCCATAGAGCGCTTCAGCAGAAAGCAACTCGGTGTCGAGATCGTTTTTAGAGGAAGAGCAACCACTGTTGATCAAAAGGGCCAACAGCATCATAATCATGCTGATTATTCGCAAAGACAGGAGACTGGAATTCATAGTGTATCTTGATTTCATGTGGTGTATTGTACCGCGAATATTTTATCAGGGCGAATCCTGTTATCGAAGCACGATAATTAATTTATCGGGCTAAATTCAGGATATCGATCACAAGCCGTAGCGCCGCGCAGATTTTATTCTGCTGGCATCACCTACGGCACGACTATAATTTCAGCTACACGAATATGGCAAGCATATCTATACAAACCGAGAACGAAATTCAACTTAGCTTCGATGAAGAGGATGCGGGCAAGCGTGTCGACAAAGCGCTATCTGATATTCTACCGGATGTTTCTCGTGCCACTATCCAGCACTGGATCAAGGACGGATGTGTATTGCTTGAAGGCCGGCCGTGTAAACCTCGTGATGCTGTATCGGTGGCGCAATCAATTCATATCGACGTGCCGAAAGTCAAACCTCTGGCGGTAAGCGCGGAAAAAATCAGCCTTGATATCATCTATGAAGACGATAGTCTGCTAGTGTTAAATAAACCGGCAGGCCTGGTTGTACATCCTGGTGCCGGCAACAACCGGGGCACGTTGCTCAACGGTCTGCTAGCGTATCATGCGCCGCTGGAATTAATTGCGCGCGGCGGCATTGTACATCGCCTGGATAAACTTACTTCCGGTTTGATGGTGGTGGCAAAAACCGAAGCAGCGCGGCAACGGTTGATCGAGCAGCTGTCCGAACGCAGCGTTAAACGTGAATATCAGGCGCTGGTTTATGGCTCCCTGGTGGCGGGTGGCACGATTCGCGAACCGATTGGCCGGCATTACAAAGACCGCAAAAAAATGGCGGTCAGGCCAGACGGAAAACCCGCGATCACGCACTATCGAATCGGGAAAAAATTCCGTACCACTACCCTGCTCAAGGTGTCGTTGGAGACCGGGCGCACGCATCAAATCCGCGTACATTTGTCGCACAAGGGCTTACCACTGGTCGGTGATCCGGTCTACGGTAAGCGGCTGCATTTGCCGACTGGTGCCGATGAAGCCCTCAAAGAAAGCATGCGTACGTTCAGACGCCAGGCGCTACATGCGCGCGCACTGGGCCTGATCCACCCCGCCACGGGGGAACAGCTCAGCTGGGAGGTTACAATGCCTGCGGATATGCAGGCTTTATGCGATTTACTGCAGGCGGATGCAGGTACCCTGTCCACATTATAATGCGGACACGGTACTAATATTCATGGCTAATTCATTCATCTGTGAGATCATTTCGGTTCTCAAATTCGCCCCGGGGTATATGTAATTATGCTTAAATTGATATGCTCCATCCTGTTGGCGTCTACGCTGCTTGCCAGCAGTCAGCTTCATGCCGCATCTCAGGATTTAGCCGCAGAAGATCGAGATTCTATTGGTCTGGCTATTTATAACGAAGATCTTGCGCTGCTTAACGAGGTGTTTACGATTCGGTTGCCTGCGGGGGAAAGTACACTCAATTTTCAGTCAGTCAGCCCTTTGATTAATGCCAGTAGCGCCGTATTGCATCCGTTGCCGGAAACGCTTGTGGTTCTCAACCAGTATTTTCGCCAGACGCTGACGCCGGAGGATATGCTTCAGAAATCAGTAGGGCAAGTGGTAAGCCTGGTTAGTACCCACCCCGTTACGGGTGAGCAAAAACGCGAGCGAGCACGACTGATCTCGGTAAATGGCGGGGTAATATTGGAAATAGACGGTCAGTTTGAAACCAGCCTTGCAGGTCGAAAAATAGTTTACGGCTCGCTGCCGCCCGGGGTATTGAGCCCGACATTGAGTATTGGTGTCAACAGTACAGTTGACAGCCAGCCCACCTTATCTTTAAGCTATTTAAGCGGTGGCTTTTCATGGCAGGCCGATTACATTGCACAGCTCAATGAAGCCGGGGATAGCCTCCAGCTACAGGCGATGGCCAGTATAAACAACCATAGCGGGATGGATTACCGCGCGGCTGACATCGAACTGATTGCAGGATCGATCAACCGGGTGTCGAGCAACATTAATATCCGAAGTAAGATGGCAAGCACCGCAATGATGGATAGCGCACCTTCAGTACAGCCCGTACCGCTGGCGGATATATATGTGTATTCATTGCCCCGGCCGGTTGATCTGGCCAATAATAGTACACGACAGGTAAAACTGTTTGCGGCGCATGATATCCCGGTAGAGCAACGATATCGGCTTGGCGGGCAACCGAGCGTGTATTATTCACCTGATGTGCCTGAGCAAACGCTGGACGTTGACAGCTACATTGAGTTTATGAATTTGGCGGATAGCCATCTGGGTAAGCCGATGCCGGCAGGTGTGGTACGGGTATATACGCAAAATGGAATACAGGCCGATGCACTAAGGTTTATTGGTGAGGACCGTATTAATCATGTCCCATCCGGAGCCCGGGCTCGCCTGAAAATGGGCAAAGCGTTTGATTTAAGGGGCACACGAAAACAACTGAGCTATCGCCGCCTGCCAGTTGAGGCGCCTTTTCGACAGCATAACGAGGCCCAAATCCAGGTCGTACTTCACAACGCCAAAAATAAGCCGGTTGTGGTCCAGGTAGAAGAAACTTTTTCCGGTGAATGGGTGCTGGTTGATGGTCAGAAACCAGTCGTCAGCGATGCGCGTAGTGCCCGTTGGGATGTACTGGTTCCTGCCCGGGGCAGGACCACACTGGATTTGACGGTCCGTGTAAAGCGTTAAGTCCGATAGTTTCCCGGGAACCTTTCTCCCCTCTATTTTCTGTTGAGGCGTTTATCGATGCGTCGTTGTAGGGCGTCGGGTTGAGTAATGATCAGTTGCTTAGAGTGTTTTTCGAGCAGCCCGTCTTTGATGAGAGCCCGGTAGGTGCGGCTTACCGCTTCACGGTGAGAATGAATCCGGCTCGCAATTTCGGCATGAGTGGGCGGGTTGTTGATAATAATCCGGCCATTGTTGATACGACCGTTTTTTGAGATTCGTAATAATTCGGCGTAGATTCGATGGATGCCATCCAGAGCGCTTAACTCATACATGCTGTTTTGCTGGCGGCGTATCATGGCGGTCATTTGGCGCATGACAAAGTGCGCAAACTCAGGATAGCTTCGAATCCAGGACTCGAAGCTGGCGTGTTTGATGCGCGTTAGCGAAGTCTCTTCGAGCGCCAGCACATTGGCCGATCTGGATTTCAGGTCGATGGCGGACAGTTCTCCGAAGCTTTGACCCGCGTGCATCTCTGCAAAACTTAATTTATCACCCCTCTCGGTGTAAAGGGTCACTAGAACTTTACCGTAATTTATAAAAAAGACGTCTTTAGAGCTGTCTTCCTGGCGCAGGATTTGCGCACCGGCCGGAAATTTAAGCGTGAATTGTTTGGTTTTTAGTGATTGTGAAATGGATTCAGGCAAGGCTTCCAGCAACGTGGAGGGGGCGTTGCTCGGTGTCGGGTGTTGTGCCCGGTCGGATTCGCCAAATTGGCGATTACCAGTGGATTCCGGTGCCAAAAAAGATGCCCTCGGTATAACTTTGTTCGCCTCTGCCGCCGGTCAGCGTATAGTCCAGATTGAGCCTTCGATAAGCGGCTCGAATGGATAAATTTGGCCAGGGGTTAAGTATGACGCCGGTTTCAAATTCAAGCCCGGATAGATTGTCAAAACCGTTGGATTCAATTAAACCCGGCACCCAGGCTGATTCACCATAAAAGGTTAGAAGGCGGCCAAAGCCCATTTGGCCACGGAGCGAAAGGCGCAATCCGTCCCGGTAATCGTTGTTCCCAAAACCAATAGTTTTGATGCCTAGTCCCGCGTCAAGGGTCGTGCTTTGCGAAGTCGAAAGCAGGCGTTGTTTTAGATTTAAATTAACGGGGTTGGAATGTTGTCCTAAATCTGCGTAGAGATCAGTCAGGTTAATGGTGTAGTCAGTGCCCCATGGTTGATTCCACCAGTTACTGACTCCGCTTCCAGATGACTTTGACTGATTCACACCAATGATGGTGCCTGCGGAGGATTCTAAATCCCATGTGTAGTGGCCGAACGCTGCTTCAGCGGGCTCTAGCGCGTAGGCTGGTACGCTTAGTCCGAATAAAAATAAACCGGTTATTTCGCGAATCTTTTTCTTCATTTCCCTTCCTGCATTAGGCGGCAGAGCCGCCCTGCCGACCGGGGCGATGTATCAGTATATCTCAAATTTAATCAAATTACACAAATGTTTACATGCAGAATTCGAAGCATAGATTATGATTGTGGTGTAAACCTTTGACTGTCCGAACTTAGCCACAAATCCGCCTGGTGAGTAATTGGCAGGTTTAGAAGGCGGCAACGGACAAATTGGTTTGTTTTTTGTTGTAGCATATACCCTATGCAAAATATTAAGACAGTGCGCCTGGACCGGTGGTTGTGGGCGGCGCGTTTTTATAAGACCCGCTCGCTTGCCGTTGCGGCAATAAAGCGCGGTCAAATCACCATTGATAACGGCAAGGCGAAACCTGCTCGCAGTATTACGTCAGGCGATCGCCTGACGATTCGAAAAGCGCAATTCATCTATGCTGTGACGGTTCGGGCCTTGAGTGAAAAGCGTCTGAGTGCGTGTCTTGCAAGTGAGTTATACACGGAATTACCTGACAGTGTTGCCGAACGTAAATTGCGCGCGCAAACAATAAAGGCTAATCGTCAAATGCTGGTTAACGGGCGACCAAGCAAGAAAGATCGCCGCCTGCAGCAGGCAATTAAGCGGCTGGAATAACGGTGCAGGCCCGGCTTTTTTCTCCAGTAGATACCATCGCGATAGAATAAACGGGGTACAATAGTGGTCATTATGAGACCTGCCTGGATTGGTTGTCAGGTTTTCCCGGGGGCGCCCCGTAAATAAGATGTTCAATATTCCTCGATGCTCCGGATGAAATATCCCTTACTCAAAGACTACCTGCTTTTATTGCTGGTTGCGGCCATCTGGGGTACGTCGGGGCGCGCCCCGGGTTTTGTAATCACGGCTTGCAATATAAAATGAAGCGCCTGGTCGTTCGTCTGGTGGCTCTGATGCTGCTCGGGCTTTGCCCGTTTCCACTCATGGCAGAGGTGGTTGGTCAGATCGTGGTTGAAGGGAATAAAAAAACGCGCCCGGAGATTATTGAGCAGGAAATGTTGCTCAGGGTTGGTGATGATCTGAGTGAGCCGGCGATAGAGCAATCACGTCAGGCAATTATGGATCTTGGCTTATTCAGGCGCGTTGAAATTCGCACGGAGCGGAGCGCGGATAGCACCCGACTGGTGGTTACGGTAAAAGAGAAAAAACACGACTGGTATATCCTGCCGAAACTGGATCGCAACGCAGACGGCGATATCACGCTGGGGATGAATCTTCGTGCCAACAATTTCAACGGCCTCAATCAGAGCGTGAAGCTAACGCTGGCGTACAAAAAATTTGAAGATGCAACCACCGATGAGTTATATGGCGTAAGCTGGAAGTTTACTTATCCGAAGATTATTCATACGCCCTACTCGGTATTTAACTACGCCAGTGTTTCGCAATCGGTACTGGATGAAGAAAGAGACGGACTCAAAGGCAGTTATGATCGTACCGAATCAGTATTCGGCCTAAGTCTGGGCAGGTGGTTTTCTCCGACAGGTATTAGTAAGGGCTTGCACGCGGGTCTGGGTTTAGAATATCAGCGCTTTGAGCACGATCATTTGAGTGGTGATCCCGGGTTATTTGATAATGTAACGGAAATTAGTATGACCGGCAGCCTGACCTACACGCTGGTGAATGACTTACTATATAGTCGTAAAGGCTATGCTCTGGGCCTGGTATTAAAACAGGCCAACGAAGTATTGGGCTCTGATCGCCCATATTTTAATCAATTCGCGTTTTATCGTCATTACCTGCCGCTACCCTGGCGCGAACACACCAATTTTAATGTTCAGGTGCAAGCAGCATCGGGAAATCAATCAATATTTGGTGGCCCGATTTTCGAGCTTAGCGGGAATCAGTCCCTGCGCGGGTATCGTCGTGAAACCCTGGAGGGTGATGCTTATTTTCTGGTGAATACGCAATTTCTGACACCAATTTTTGGTAAAAAAAACTTGCGTGCGGGCGTATTATTTGACTTCGGCAACGCTTATGATAGCTTCTCCGAAATTAAAGACCTTGAGTTTGAGTCGGGCGCGGGTGTTAGTTTGCGCTGGAAGCTGAAGCAATGGGTGAATACAGAAATCCGCCTTGATTGGGCTCAGGGGCTGGGTGATGAGGGTAGCTCCCGCATATACGTTTCTGGTGACGCATTCTTTTAGTTTCTCTGCCAGAATCAATGGCGATCGGCGATCGCAATTGACGTGAGATCCATTTGTATAAAAATGGTTCTAAATGCGTACTAATTTGTAATGAAAGGTATGGCGAAAGAAAATGGAAAAAATTGGTAACTTTTTAGCAGAGTGGGTAACACAGCACAGAGTGCTGAGTATCGTGATCAGTATCGTGGTTGCTCTGTCCGCTGCCGCAGGCGGCAAAAACCTGGGGTTTACCAATGATTACCGGGTGTTCTTTTCAGGAGATGACCCCCACTTGCTGGCGTTTGAAAGTCTGCAGGATACGTATTCAAAAAACGACAACGCGCTGATTGCGCTTGCGCCGGATGACGGTATAGTTTTCAAACCTGCTACTCTGGCCGCAATCGCAGATATTACGGAGCGTGCCTGGCAGACGCCTTATTCAATCAGGGTTGATTCCCTGTCAAATTACCAGCATACACAAGCCGAGGGCGATGACTTGCTGGTAGGCGATCTGTATGAAGATGCCGGTTCAATGGATAGTGCGCAGTTACAGCGTGTGCGGGACATTGCGCTCAATGAACCCTTGCTGGTTCATCGTCTGATTGCGGCAGATGGTAAAACAGCGGCGGTCAATGTCACGGTCGAACTGCCAGGGATTGACGAGGCAACTGAAGGGCCTGAAGTAGTTGCTTATATTAGAGAGCTCAGAGATTACATTCGCCAGACGTACCCGGAATTGAAGCCCTATCTGACGGGAATTGTGATGATGAATAATGCCTTTCCAGAGGCCTCTCTGTGGGATATGACGCACCTGATACCCGCGGCATTCGGGGTGATTTTACTGCTGGTCTTTCTACAGCTCAGAGGGCTGGGCGGCACGCTTGGGACATTTTTGACCATTCTATTATCAATTGCCTCGGCCATGGGCGTGGCGGGTTGGATGGGTATCAAGTTGAGCCCGCCGGCCA